>NZ_CP061835.1:1274592-1593241 GCF_014789145.1 Weissella viridescens
CGTAACTGGGTTGGTGATTTCATCCAAAGTCAACCCAACCGCAATCTTAGCGGCCATCTTAGCAATTGGATATCCAGTTGCCTTTGAGGCCAATGCTGAAGAACGTGACACACGTGGGTTCACTTCGATGATGTAATACTTATATGACTTTGGATCCAAAGCCATTTGGATGTTTACACCACCTTCGATGTTCAAAGCACGGATAATCTTCAAAGCCGCATCACGCATCATTTGGTATTCGCGGTCTGACAACGTTTGAACCGGTGCCATAACAATTGAATCCCCAGTGTGAACACCAACTGGATCAAAGTTTTCCATTGAAGCGACGATCAACGCATTATCGTCAGCATCACGCATCACTTCAAATTCAATTTCCTTGAATCCAGCGATTGAACGTTCAATCAACACTTGCGTTACTGGTGACAATTCAAGTCCATTTTCGGCAATTTCAACTAATTCTTGGTAGTTGTTGGCAATTCCACCACCCGTTCCACCTAATGTGTAGGCTGGACGGACGATAACAGGATATGAATGTGTTTCAGAAAAATCAACAGCTTCATCAACCGTGGTTGCAATCGTTGATTCTGGAACTGGTTCGTCCAAACGTTCCATCAACGCTTTAAATTCTTCACGATCTTCGGCTTCTTCAATCGCTGAAAGCTTAGTTCCCAAAAGTTCAATACTTAGTTCATCCAAGACACCAGCTTCGGCCAAATCCTTCGCCATGTTCAAACCAGTTTGTCCACCAAGTGTTGGCAAAATAGCATCTGGGCGTTCCTTACGCAAAATGCGTTCTAAGAATTCCAATGTCAACGGCTCGATGTAGACTTGGTCAGCCATTTCCGTGTCTGTCATAATCGTTGCTGGGTTTGAGTTAACCAAAACAACTTCGTAACCTTCTTCTTTCAAAGACATGGCTGCTTGAGTTCCTGAATAATCAAATTCAGCGGCTTGTCCGATCACAATTGGTCCAGAACCAATTACTAAAATCTTGTGAATATCATCGCGCTTAGGCATGTGTTTGTTCCTCCTTGTGAGCGGCAATCATTTCTAGGAATTCATCAAATAGGTATTCGGCATCATGTGGACCCGGTGCTGCATCGGGGTGATATTGAACCGAAAAGGCTTGGTGATTCTTAAGACGTAGTCCTTCAACAGAACCATCATTAATTTCATATTGCGTAATTTCAAGGTTTGTCCCTGGAATTGAGTCACCATCAACCACGTAACCATGATTTTGTGACGTAAAGTTAGTCTTACCACTAATGTTGTCCTTAACCGCGTGGTTGAATCCACGGTGACCAAACTTCATCTTCTTCGTTGTGGCACCATTGGCTAGGGCAAATAGTTGGTGTCCCAAACAAATTCCCATGATTGGTAATTGTTCCTCTAGTTCACGAATAACATCCAAGATTCCCTCAACGGACTCTGGATCTCCAGGTCCGTTTGAAAGCAAGACCCCATCAGGATTTGCATCCAAAATCGTTTGTGCATCAACTGTTGCAGGGAAAACCAATACATTAACGTTACGACGCGCCAATGAACGTAGAATTGAGTTCTTCAATCCAAAGTCAATCAAAGCAATCGTCACGCCATCAGTTGGATTAACATACATGTTCTTGCTTCCGACTTCAGCAACTTGTTCCTTTGATAGTTCGGCTGATTTCAAGTCAAGCAAAGTTGCCTCGTTAACTTCACTGACAATGGTTGCCTTTAACACACCATAGTCGCGGAGTTCCTTTGTTAAGGCACGTGTATCAACCCCTGTAATCCCAGGTAAGTCATTACGTTCAGCCCATTCGGCGATTGACATTTGTGAACGCCAGTTCGATGGGCGGCGCGCAATTTCATGGGTCACAATCGCTGAAGCGGCTGGCTTAAATGATTCAAAATCATCACGATTGATACCATAATTTCCAATCAATGGGTACGTGAATGTCAAAATTTGACCATGGTAAGACAAGTCAGTAATTGATTCTTGGTAACCTGACATACCAGTGTTGAAAACTAATTCTCCAACAACGGGCTTCGTTGAACCAAAGCCTTCACCTTCATAAACTGATCCATTTTCAAGTACGAGATAACGTTTCATGTTTGCTCCTTATTTGTCGTTTGCAGCGTCGTAAACAACTTCCCCATTTAAGAAAGTCATGCTTGTTTGACCATAGATAGTTTCCCCAATAAACGGTGAATTAACACCCTTTGAAAGGAATTCATCAGCACTAATCGTGTGTGCGTGGTCGATATCAAATAATGCTAAGTCGGCAGTTTGGCCAACCGCTACCTTGGTTGGGGCAGCTAAGTTAAAGTCAGCGACTGGATTTTTAACCATCCAGTTTGTCAATTCCTCTAGTGTCGCCACACCTGAACGAACCAAGTGGGTGTAGATGAGTTGGAAACTTGTTTCAATACCAGTGATACCAAAGGCCGCTCCCATAAAAGTACGATCCTTTTCTTCCACCGCGTGAGGCGCGTGATCAGTTGCAACCATATCGATGGTACCATCCAGCAAACCACCGATGACCGCCATGCGATCTTGCGGTGCCCGAAGTGGTGGGTTCATTTTATACAAAGCATTGTCACCTTGAATATCGGTTTCATCCAGCAGCAAGTGATGTGGTGATACTTCGGCAGTTACGTTCACCCCGTTTTGCTTAGCAATACGCACCAAGTTGACTGATTCTTTAGTAGACAAGTGAGCCACATGGTAATGAACCCCTGTAGCCTTTGCAATAACTAAATCACGTGCTAATTGTGAAGATTCACCCAATGGATCCATACCTGGTAATTCAAGTTCGGCTGACCGTTGTCCAAGGTTCATCACACCGCCATCAATCAAGCTCTCATCTTCGACGTGAGCAACCAATGGGCGATCAACGCTAGCCGCAGCGCGCATTGCGTCGCGCATGGTCTTCGCATTTTGCACACCTTTACCATCATTTGTGAAGGCAACAGCGCCTGCATCTGCCAAAGCTTGAATGTCATCAACTTCTTCAGACGTTAAGCCTGCAGAAATTGCGGCATATTGGTCAATGTTAATGACACCATCTTGTTGGTTCAAAGCCTGCACTTGCTTAAAGGTTTCTACAGTACTTGGCACGGGGTTCAGATTTGGCATTGCCAATACTGTTGTAAAGCCGCCCCGCGCAGATGCTTGCGACCCCGTCTTAATGGTTTCCTTATATTCAAAACCAGGCTCACGGAAGTGGACGTGGACATCTACCAGTCCAGGCATCAAAAGCTGCCCCTTCGCATCAATCACACGATCAGTCTTAACCATTAAGGTTGGTGCCATTTCAGCAATTTTACCATCGCGAATGACAACATCAGTTTGAATTAAATCGTTATCATGTAGCACAACCCGTGCATTTTTAATCTTTAAGCTAGACATTCTAATCCTCCCCAATTGCGTTCAAAATTGCCATTCGTGCGAACACACCATTGCGCATTTGCTCGAAAATTCTTGATTTATCTGATTCGACCAATTCATCGGCAATCTCAACATCGCGGTTGACCGGAGCTGGATGCATGATAATGGCTTGTGGTGCTAATTGATTGTAGCGTTCTTTCGTTAATCCATAATTAAAGTGGTAATTCATCGCCGAGAAGCCAGCATTTTCAACTGTTTCGATTCGTTCGTGTTGGACACGTAGGAACATGACAACATCTTGTTGATCCAATCCGTCATCAATGCCCACATATGTTCCGAATTGATCAAATTCAGCTGGATACCAGTTTTCAGGACCCGAGAATGTCACAACGGCACCTAAGCGTTGCAAAATCTCTGCATTTGAACGGGCAACTCGTGAATGTGACAAATCACCAATAATTCGCACCTTAAGCCCCTCGAAATGACCAAACTCTTCATAAATCGTCATTAAATCAAGTAAACTTTGTGATGGATGTTGCCCGTTTCCATCGCCCGCATTAACTAAATGTGGCATCAAGTCTGAGTGTTCTGCCAATAGTGGCTCGTACCAATCGTTCAGGCTGTGTCGAATGACTGCAACTTCAACTCCTAACGCACCAAGTGTTTTCAGAGTATCACTGAGACTTTCACCTTTTTGTGTTGAGCTACTACCAGGATCAATCATAATCCGTTCCCAACCCATTTTAACTTCCGCAACTTGAAAGCTTGACTGCGTTCGCGTTGAATTTTCAAAGAATAAGTTTGCAACCAATTTTGATGGCGCCGTTGGCGTCGCTTCTCCCGACTTATAAGCCAATCCGTTTTGGATGAGACTCATAATCGCATCCGTTGATAAATCATTTAAGTTCACAAAATCGTGCATCCTTTATCCTCCTATGCAAAAAAGTCCGGGAACATAAGAGTTCCCGGACTTTTCAATAATTGCAGTAAAAATGTCCCAGTTACGTGGGAATTATTTATGTCAATTGATTCAAAAACCAAACCCTTGTTAGCCTCTCTGGACTCGATATTAAAAGGTCAATCGTTGTTGTATTAAATATAACACCTTTACTAACATTAGTAAACGTTTTAACAGTAAAAAATTAAGACGTAAAACTTTTTAACTAACTTTATTTTCAATTAAAATTTGTTGTACCAGTTGTTCCACTTCTGGTGTGCGTTCCCATTCCTGATAATGATCAATCGCAATTTCCGCTGGGATTTCAAAATGCTCATTGACGTATTTTTCATACTGCTGAACACTATTTGAGTGTGGAATATTTAACTTTAAAATGCGCACTTCTTGAATCATCTTTTCTTCTACTGCATACTCAGCCTGTCCGTTATGCAATAGATTCCCAATCTCTTTGTACTTCGAACCATCTAGACGTGTAATTTCTTCAATGATATTCAAAGTTTGAAAACCTGCTTTTGTCATCTTCTGCCTCTTCTACCCTAAATAAAAAAGCTGAGAAGCACTCAGCTTTTATTTTTAATCAAATGTGTTTATGCAACACCAACAGTTTGTTCAACCACGGCCACAATTTGTTCTGCATATTGTTGTGCAGCTTCATCAGTAGGCGCCTCGACCATCACACGTAATAAGTCTTGTGTTCCAGAAGGACGTACCAATACACGACCATTTCCGTTCATGTCTTTTTCAACAGCTTCAATGCTTGCTTGAATTTCTTCATTTTGCAAAGCAGCCTTCTTATCTTGAACACGAACATTAATAAGAACCTGTGGATATGACGTCATTTGGCCAGCCAATTCTGACAATGGCTTACCCGTTGCCTTCATAACATGCAACAACTGCAAAGCAGTCAATAAGCCATCCCCTGTATTGGCCCAATCCAAGAACACCACATGTCCTGATTGTTCACCACCAAGGTTATAACCTGACTTAACCATTTCTTCCACCACGTAACGATCACCAACATCAGTTTTAACTGACTTAATGCCGTTTTCTTCCATGGCTTTGTACATACCAATATTAGACATGATTGTTGTAACAATTGTATCTTGCTTCAAACGACCGTTTTCATCAAGATATTTTCCAATGATAAACATAATCTTATCACCGTCAACAATGTCACCATTTTCATCGGCAGCGATCAAACGGTCACCATCACCATCAAAAGCCAATCCAACTTGAGCACCCTTTTCAACAGTAAATGCCGAAATCGTTTCTGGATGTGTTGAACCAACGCCATCATTAATGTTCAATCCATCAGGACTTGTCGCCATCGTATCAAATTCAGCACCCATATCAGCAAATAAACTTGTTACCAAACCAGATGTCGCTCCATTAGCCGCATCAATCGCAATATGCAATCCATCAAGATTGTCAGGAATTGTTGTTTGTAAGTATGACAAGTACTTACCAGCACCTTCAGGAAAGTTCGAAACTGACCCTAGTCCTTCAGCAGATGGACGTGGTAAATCATCAACTGGTGCATCTAATAACTTTTCAATCTCACCTTCTAATTCATCTGAAAGTTTGAAACCATCAGCACCAAAGAACTTGATTCCATTGTCTTCAGCGGGATTATGTGACGCTGTAATTTGCACACCGGCATCGGCCTGTTGCGCTTGAACGAGGTAAGAAACACCTGGTGTTGAAATTACACCGAGACGTAAAATTTCAATCCCAACAGACAATAGTCCTGCCACTAAGGCTGATTCAAGCATCTCACCTGAAATACGTGTATCACGTCCGACAATGACACGTGCTTGGCGATCTTGTGCATGTTGTGTCAAAACGGCCCCGCCCATTCGACCTAGTCGAAAAGCAAGTTCTGGTGTGAGTTCCTTATTGGCAATCCCACGTACCCCATCTGTTCCAAAATAATGTAAATCTACCATAATTAATTTTGCTCCTTAGGTGTCACTTGCACCTTAACTTTTTCTGGGTCAATTTTAACGTTCTTGATTGCGGTTGGCTTAACCGTCAAGGATTGCTTAGTGTGAATGTTTTTCACATCAATTGGCACCGTAATTGACTTAATTCCTTCAATATCTTTCATTTTACCATTAATCGTTACTTCATTCACGTTTGCAGAAAACTCAAAGTTCTTAGCATCCCCGTTTTCAGTACGGAATTTAATTGGCACTTGACGACTACCTTCACCGCCAATTACCGGCAAATCAACCGTTGTGACTTGCGGTGAAATGGCCACGTTAACTGGCTTACCATGTTCGTCTAACGCTTGTAAGGTGACATCTTGTCGGATACTTTTCTTAGTATCACGAGGCAAGTTGACCACTGCAACAACACTTTGAACCGTTTGCACGACATCTGCTGTCCCCATCACCTCGACGTTATGAACGCTTGAAGTCACTTTACCAACATGATAGCCATTAGCAATAGCCTGACTATCATACTTGGTTTGAACAGTATAGTTTGAAATCGCTTTTTTTGCAATATCTACTGAAATGTCGGTTGGGTCAATCGTGTACGTTAAATCATTACTGATACCCGATGCTTTCAGTTTAATCGTGTGCCGTCCCTCATTTAAATGTTTGAGATCAGCGTATACCTGAAAGTTCTTTGTATTCTTGGCGGAAGTCACCAAAGCTGGTGACCCTGAAACGGTGATTTTAACCGTTTCAGGCGCTCCAGAAACATAATAATCATCAGTATTAATCCCATTTAACTGTAAAGGGACTGAAATTATCTCGCGTTTTTTTGAAATCAACCCGACAGCTCCATCTTTAAGACCCTTGGGTGTTTTTTGTGCTGACTGTACATTTCGAGTAATGCTTGTGTCATGCTGACCATTGACATACGCAGCCAATAAAATGGCCAAGATTAGACTGGTGATGAGATAACCAAATTTACTTAATTTCGTATTCATGCGCTAATCCTCCTGCTTAAAGCCATTCAAGAAATGTGAAAGCCATGTTTGTTTTTCACCATCTTGATCTGGTAGCAATTGACGTTCTAGATACTTCATATAGTCATCACGTGACAAGTCCTGCATCAGTTCAGCGTTTCGTGTGATCGTGACGCCACCGGTTTCTTCAGAAACAACGATGGTCAATGCGTCAGTCACTTCTGAAATACCAACAGCTGCTCGGTGTCGCGTTCCCAATTCTTTGGGAATCATAGGATTGTCCGAAAGTGGGAAATAGGCCGCCGCAACAGCCAAACGTAAATCCTTGATAATAACTGCGCCATCATGCAATGGCGTATTTGGAATAAAGGTCTGAATCAAAAGTTGACTTGATAAATCACCATCAATTTTAATTCCCGTCTCCATATACTCTTCTAAGCCAGTCTCCATCTCAATCGTAATTAACGCACCAATGTGACGCTTTGACATGTATTGAATGGCTTCGTCTAGTGATGTAATCAAATTGCGTTCATCGTTATCGTTCGCACGATTCTTGAACAAGGCCGAGCGTCCCAAATGTTCGAGCCCACGACGGATTTCAGGTTGGAAAATGACCACCATCGCGATCACACCCCAATTAATAATTTGATCCGTCAGCCATGAAATGGTACTTAAGTCAAAATACCAACTCACTACCTTAACCACAACCACGATCCCTACACCACGCAGCAAGGTGATTGCCTTTGTCCCACGAATCATCATAAAGAGTCGATAAATTAACCACCATACAATTAAGACATCAACGATTTGTGTGACTTTTATTTCACTTAAAAAGTCCAGAATTTGTGTCATCATTTGCCCCTATTCACTATCTTGTGCTAAGTAACTCGCTTCATCTAGATTAATATTTTGCCGAATTTTAACTGCACTTTGTTCATCGATAAATCCAGCTTCGTACAGATGTTCCAGCGCTGAACGTTGCGCTGTATACCCTTTTAGCGCCAGTTCACGACGTAAGACTTTTGTACTCTTTTTATTAACCGTTTTTACATTACGATGCTGATTGGCCAACCGTGAGTGGAACAGCACTTTGAGATGTTTAATGGCAGTTGTCTCTGTTCGATTCATTGATCCCGCATGTAACTGAGCGTAATCAGTCATCGCTGTCAAGCCTGCTTGAGCTGTTGCCTGAGCAGCCAATTCATACTCAGCGCGCAAGGCATCCGAATCGGTGTGGCTCACCCAAACACGAATCGCTCGCACAGCTTTACGCCAAAGGTGTTCGAGATTAAATTTATTTTGCCTTTGCGAACGTACTCGTACAGTTTGTGATAAGTCATCTTCGATACGGTCCAACCGTCGGTTTTCACTATCGTAAACCAACGAACTAATTTGATGCTCCGCATGTAATTGCGTCAATGCCTCACGCTGTGCATTCAGTGCAATCATCCGGAACTTCAATTCGGTTCGTAAAATCTTTTGTAATTTTTCTTCCTGCAAAGAGCGCATTTGAATGCGTCGAATTTTCGTGTAATAGGCTGTCAGAACATCATAGACAATGCTAGCATTACTTGCCTTAAGCTCGTGTTCTAATTCCCCAACCGCAGTTTGCAAGACGTAGGTATAGGCACGTGGCTCTGACATGTGTTTGGCGACATCCAAAGGCACGGTCATTTTCTTCTTCGGCTTGCTTGGTTTAGCAAGCAACGGTAGTAAAACAATCGCTGCTAATAATGAAATGACAATCACCATCGCCGCAATAAAGAGCATCATGCTCCGCTCAGGAAATGGCGCTCCGCTATCAATGAACGCTGGCACCGAAAGTACTCCGGCCATCGTCACAGCCCCACGCACACCGGTCAGACCGGCCATAAAGGCATTCTTCCATGATAGGACCGTACTTTTAACCCGTCGCTTTTCCCAAATTTGATTCAAATATGACCAAACAACTCGAATCATAAAGATTAAGAACCAAGTTAGGAACGCATACAGGAATAACATCGAAATCGGTACAAGCTGATTATTGTCCGCGTGCACATTAATGGCAACTGGTAATTCAATCCCCAACAGGATAAAAATAAATCCGTTCATCAAGTAACTAAAGACCTGCCACGTCGTCCGATTGACCAAATAATACTCACCACTAGTCGCCCGATTACCTTTAACTTGTAAGTTTTGAACAATTGCCGCAATGACGACCGCAATCACTCCCGACGCATGCACCCCTTCTGCAATTTGATAGATCAAGAAGGGGGTTAAAATATTCGTTACCACATTCACCACGGCATTGGTTGCTTGCTCCTGCATCAACCAGCTTTGTAACCGCGTCATCAACAAGCCCAGTACAATTCCAACCACTGCGCCAACTAACGTGGTATATAAGAAATCCGAGGTCGCATGGGCTAATGAGAACGTGCCGGAAACAGTCGCAGCAATCGCAAATTTAAAGGCCACCAGCCCACTCGCATCATTAATCAAACTCTCACCTGACACAAGATGCATTAAAGCCGGTGGTAACTTAGTTTCTTGTCCAATTGACGCCACCGCTACAGGATCAGTTGGCGAAAGAATGGCCGCAATCGCAAATGCAACCGACAATGGCATCGATGGAATTAACCAGTAGATACCATAACCACCAATAATTGTCGTTAAGAACACCAGCAGAATCGCATTCCCAAAGATAGGACCTTTTAAATTCCAAAGTTCACGTTTTGGAAAATTCCAGGCATCCGAATACAACAACGGGGCAACAAACAATAGCATAAACCAGTGACTATCTAAGTTAATTTTGACACCAAAGAAAACCGCAATAAATAACCCCAGGGTAATTTGAATCAAACTAACCGGGACACGCTTTAAAAAATGTGACAACACATTTCCAATCACGACTAAGAGGGTTAACCCAATAATTGTCTCCAGTATTGCCATGCAGTAGCTCTCCTTACTTTATTCACCTAGAATGCGTACCTCAGGTTCTAAATCAACTTGAAATTGTTCATGGACGACCGCTTGCACGTGTTTAATGACTGCCACATAGTCAGAACCAGTTGCCTGTCCTTTATTCACAATGAAGCCAGCATGTTTCGTCGACACTTGTGCACCACCAACTTGAAAGCCTTGTAATCCAGCATCCATGATTAACTTTCCAGCAAAATAACCTTCCGGACGCTTAAAGACCGACCCACATGATGGGTACTCTAAAGGTTGCTTGCTGGCACGGCGATCATTGAAGTCTTCCATACGTTCCGCAATGTTCACCTTCGCATCGGGAACCAACTGGAACGTTGCACTGACAATAATCTCGCCGGTTCCTTGGACCGCTGAATGGCGGTAACCAAAATCTAGGGCTTGCTTACTGTAAGTTTTTAAAGCACCTTCTGGTGTTAGAACAACTGCTTCCAAGAGACAGTCATCGACTTGTCCACCGTAGGCACCAGCATTCATGTAAACTGCGCCGCCAACCGACCCAGGAATTCCAGCAGCCCACTCTAACCCTGCTAAATCATGCTCACAGGCAACTTGTGCTGTATCGATTATTGCCGCTCCTGCAGCTGCAGTGACTGTGTTTTCATTGACAGAAACTTCTGTTAAGCGCGTCAAGAAAATGACTAACCCACGTAGTCCTTGATTCGTAATGATTAGATTTGATGCGTTCCCCAATACTGTAATCGGTAACGCTTGATTGCGGGCATAACGTGTTACTTCGCTCAATTCATCTAAATTACGGGGCCAAAAAATCCAATCCGCTGGCCCACCAACGCGAGTATTCGTATAGGTCGACAAAGCTTGATTCTGCTTAATGTCATATCCTGGAAACTCCCGGATTAAGTTTATCTCTTGCATACAACAACCTTTCCTATATCACTTTAACAAGGTGTTTAATTTGTTCAACCCCAAATTCATTTGCTTCATGTACTAAAATTTGTGCAGCCGCCACCGTATCATCTAACGCATTGTGATGATGCATTAAGTCGATGTTCAAGGCTTGCGACACGGTATCCAATTTATGATTGGGCAACTGTGGGTACAATTTTCGCGATGTTCGCACCGTGTCTAATGAAAGATAGTGCGCGGGTTGCAAACCATAATGCGTCAAGCTGGCCTTTAAGACGCCATTATCAAATGGGGCATTATGGGCAATTACCAATTGTTCTGGTGTATAAAATTGTTTAATCTGTTGCCAAACCTCTGGAAAAGTTGGCGCATCTACCACGTCCTCGGGATGAATACCATGAATCTGGATGTTACGCCGCTCAAAGGTGACATCAGCGTCCGGTTTGATTAGGCTATAAAATTCATCAACCAACTGATTGTCACGAATGACAGCGATTCCCAAAGAAACCGCACTATGTCGTTGTCCACTTGCCGTTTCGAAATCCATTGCAATAAAATTCATTCGTTATTCTCCCCCAGTCATATTTAGTTGCATCGCCTGTGTTGGCCATGCTGTTGCCTCATCCTCTTGCCCATTGCTTTGGGCATCTAATACAACTGAAAAGCCGAACTTTTCATAGATATGTATCGCTGGCGTATTCCGTTTTTGTACCGTTAACCACAATTGGTTGATGGTACTAAAAGTCTCACCCCAGTCAATGAGTTCTGCAATCAACCCCTGCGCCAGTCCATAGCCTTGATAGGCTTTCAGTATGGCAACACCTACTTCAGCTACTTCGGGGTTATCTAACAAAGCAGTGGCGGTGGCTAAGCCATATAAATTATCATCCTCATCTGCCACCACCAACATTAAATTATTGCGCGTTTGCTGAATGGCCGTTATATTTTGTGCTTCCGTGATGGCATCAATCGTTTCAAGATCTTGCGTCATGCAAAAAGTATCCGATTCTTGAGATAATTGCCGTAATAAAGCCAATAAATTGGCACTATCGGTTGGCTCCGCTAACCTAATTATCAAGTCCATAAGTTTGCTCCAACTGGTTTAAAATTTGTTGTGAATGACTCCCAGTTGCAGTCACTTCAATTTTTCTTTGATCAATTTTGTCATACGTATCGGTTCGCGTTAAGGTCACGTTTAAAACGTCACTAGGTAAATCCGCCTGAATATACTCAGACCATTCAACTAAACTAACGCTACTTGCGTTGAAATATTCAGCCAAACCTAGGTCGTCGGCTCCACCTTCCTCACCTAAACGATAAACGTCTAAGTGATATAACATAAAGTCCGGCGTTTGATACTCTCGTACCAAAGTAAAGGTTGGGCTTTTAACTGGACGCTTAATCCCCAACGCACGGGCAAAGCCTTGCGTAAAGGTCGTCTTCCCCGCGCCTAAATCACCATGCAATAAAATGGTGGTGCCAGGTGTCACAATTTGTGCTAATGTTTTTGCTAATTTTTGTGTCGTTTCGACAGATTCACTATTCACTATCATAATTTTTAGTATATCATTTTTTTGTAAACTGGGCGCCATTTTCACTCATATCAACAAAAAAACTAGCAAAGCAATTCCTCGCTTCACTAGTTTTAATGTTTACTTATCAGCATCGACAGCTTGCGCAGCAGTAATAATGGCTACCTTGTAAACATCTTCTTCATTGCAGCCACGTGAAAGGTCAGAGATTGGTTTAGCAAGGCCTTGCAAAACTGGACCAATTGCTTCAAAACCACCCAAACGTTGGGCAATCTTATAACCAATATTTCCTGATTGAAGATCAGGGAAGACAAAGACATTAGCCTGACCGGCTACATCTGAATCCGGCGCCTTTGAAGCTGCAACTGATTCAACAAACGCTGCATCAAATTGTAATTCACCATCAACGGCAAGGTCTGGTGCCAACTTGTGGGCAATTTCTGTTGCTTCAGCGACCTTATCAACTTGTGGCGCTTTCGCAGAACCTTTAGTTGAAAAGCTAAGCATCGCAACCTTTGGATCAATCCCAAAGACTTGTGCTGTTTCGGCAGATTGAACCGCGACCTCAGCCATCGTTTGGGCATCAAGGTCAATGTTAATCGCACAATCAGCAAAAACATAACGTTCTTCACCACGTTGCATAACAAAGGCACCCGAAATACGCGATGAGCCTGGCTTTGTCTTAACAATTTGTAGGGCTGGACGAACCGTGTCACCGGTTGGGTGTGTTGCTCCAGAAACCATACCATCAGCAAGATCCAGGTAAACTAACATGGTTCCAAAGTAATTTTCGTCCTTCAACCACTTTTCGGCTGTAACTTCATCGGTCTTACCGTTACGACGCTTAACCAATTCCTCAATCATGAGATTCATCAAGTTTTCGTCACAATCTTCTGGATCAAGAATCTTGATTGTTTGCAAATCATAATTCTTGGCGGCAGCAACTTCTTCAAATGTTGATTTATCTCCAAGGACAGTTACTTCAACTAATGCCTCATCTGCTAAACGAACAGCAGCTCCGAGGACACGCTCATCAGTTCCTTCTGGGAAAACAATACGCTTTCCTTGACCTTTGATTTTTTCTGATAATTGTTCAAAAAGTTCCATTATGTCAGCCTCCAAAAAAATTTGTCTATTTCTAAATATTATACTTCTATTATCGCATACTTGTTAGCGCTTACGCCAGCATTAATTAAATTATTCACAAACTCCAATTAATCGTCTTAACGCCATGGTTTTGCAAAAAAGCATTACTTTGACTGAAAGGTTTTGATCCAAAAAAACCACGGTAAGCTGATAATGGACTAGGATGCGGCGCCGTTAAAATGAGATTATTCGGCCCCACTAATAGCTTGGCTTTCTTTTGGGCAAACTTTCCCCACAAAATAAAGACGACTGGTTGATCTTGACTTGCCACTAACCGCATCACTTCGTCAGTAAAAGGTTCCCAAATTTCACCGGCATGTCCGTTCGACTTGCCCGCTGGTACGGTCAATACTGCGTTCAAAAGCAAAACGCCTTGGCGCGCCCACGGATGTAAATCACCATTAACTGGAGCCGGCACCTGTAAATCATCAGCCAATTCTTGAAAGATATTTCTTAATGAAGGTGGCAATGGGAAATCAGACGGCACCGAAAAACTCAATCCTTGTGCCTGTCCGGGGTTGATATACGGATCTTGACCTAAAATAACAACTTTAGTTTGCGCTAATGGTGTATTTTCCAAGGCCGCAAAGACATTTTCTCGCGCTGGATAAACGGTTTCAGTTGCGTATGCGTTTGTTAAAAACGTATTCAATTGTTCAAAATAGGCATTTGGTAAGGCTTCGACCAAAGGGGCCGCCCAATCTGTGTCAAAAAAATCTGCCATATTTGCTCCATTTCATTGTCTCTAAAAATAAAAAGGTAATCCTACATATTGTAGCATTACCTTTTTTAAAAACCTTAAGCATTTAGAATTTTGTTCAAGAAATCTTGTGTCCGTGGATTCTGTGGATGCTCGAAAACGTCCTCAGGCGTTCCTTGTTCTTGAATCTTACCATCAGCAAAGAAGACAACGCGGTCAGCAACTTGCTTGGCAAAACCCATTTCATGGGTGACGACAACCATTGTCATCCCCTCTTTTGCCAAATCCTTCATCACTTGTAAAACGTCCCCAACCATTTCAGGATCAAGCGCCGACGTTGGCTCATCAAACAACATAATCTTGGGGTTCATTTCTAACGCACGCGCAATCGCCACACGTTGTTCTTGTCCTCCAGATAAGGTCGTTGGTTTCACATCGGCTTTATCACGTAGACCAACTTGGTCTAACAATGCTAAACCTTTTTCATCAGCTTCTGCCTGTGACAACTTTCCCAACTGAACTGGGGCTAATGTCATATTTTCCAATACCGTTAAATGTGGAAAAAGATTAAAGTGTTGGAAAACCATGCCGATTGTTTCACGCGTCTTATCGATGTTGGTTTTCTTGTCACTGATATCCCAACCGTTGATAACGATTTTACCACTGTCGGCGGGTTCAAGGTGATTCAAAGTTCGGAGGAAAGTTGACTTACCAGACCCTGATGGCCCAATCATCACAACAACTTCGCCTTCTTGCACTTGTAAATCAATGCCTTTTAAGACTTCATTTTTTCCATAGCTCTTATGCACATCTGTTACGTCAACAATGGCTGTCATTACTTAATCCTCTTTTCAATCCAATTTGATAACCAAGTTAATAGCGTGATTACAATTAAGTACATTGCTCCGATAATCAACCAAACACGGAAACCTTGTAGATTACGTGCAATAATAAGGGTTCCCGTTTGCGTCAATTCGACAATTCCAATGGCTGAAAGGATTGATGTATCCTTCAACGTAATAATGAATTGGTTAATGAAACTTGGAATCGTTAAACGAATTCCTTGTGGCATCACGACCTTACGCATTGCTTTCCCGTATGGCAAACCTAATGAACGTGCAGCTTCTAGTTGCCCCTTGTCAACTGATAAGAAGCCACCCTTAACGAATGATCCGATATAAGCTCCTTCGTTTAAGATTAAGGTAATCAATCCAGCAGTAAAGGCTGGAATCTTTTGGCCCGTCAAGTTCGGCAAACCAATGTAGATAAAGAAAGCTAGGACCAACATAGGTAGTCCACGGAATAGATAGATGATTGTCGTTGATAGTCCACGTAGCAACTTGCTTGGCATAACCCCCAAGACACCCAAGAAGAGTCCCCATACAGCGGCTAGTAGGATTCCAAAGACCGTCAACTCAATCGTCTTAATCAAACCATCACGTAAGGCTGATTTATTATCCTTGATGATATTCCAGATCGTTGGCTTCTCGTTCTTAGCGGCATTAGCCTTATAGTTGTATGCACCCTTACCAACATAATGGCTAACAATCTTGTCATATTCACCTGACTTAACAATTTTGGCATAGCCATCGTCAAAGCTCTTTAAGAGCTTAGCATTTTGACCCTTCTTAACACCAAAACCATAGCCGCCTGCATTGGCAGGCTTAGTAATCACCTTCAAAGCGGTCCCTTGCTTGATCGCATATCCCATCACCGGTTGATCTTCGAAACAGGCAACGGTATTACCAACAGTCACATCGTTATACATGGTATTAGAATCATTAAAGAATGAGAGTTTGAAATCATACTTCTTTTGAATACTTTGGGCGTATTGTGCACCTGCAGTTCCGGTTTTAACCGCAACCTTCTTGCCTTTTAAATCATCTAAAGACTTAATTGATTTATTCTTACCATCGACGGCCACAACCACACCTGTCTTATAGTACGGTGTACTAAAGTCAAATGATTGCTTACGCTCAGGGGTAATTGACATACCAGCTAAGAGCCCATCGACTTGCCCTGCTTGGACAGCTTGTACGCCAGCGTTAAAACTCATTGGCTTTAACGTATAGGTAAAGCCCTCTTCTTTTGAGATGGCCTTTAACATATCCATATCGATTCCTCGGTAACTCCCATTTTGCGTCTGGAATTCGAATGGTGGATAAGTGGTATCCGTTGCAATTGTATAGTTTGGTTTCGCATCAGCTGAAATACTGTGCGGTACCGCAACCAAACCAAGTAGCATGATACCGGTCGCGACCAAACCCTTTAGCCATTTATTCATGACATTTCCTCCTGAGATAAGTGTTCTACACATTTCCTGTCTAGCATACACCGCAAAAAAAACTTTGCGCGAAATTATGTTAACTTTCCTGACATACAAAAAACCACACGCGCACGTGTGGTTTTTTGGTTTAACGTTTTAATGCCCTTTGTAAGTCGCGTTCTTGGTCACGACGCTTCAAGGTCTCACGTTTATCATAATTATGTTTACCGGTCGCGACGCCAATCAAAACTTTGGCAAATCCGCGTTTAATATACACTTTCAACGGAATAATCGTCTTCCCTTTTTGTGAAACTTCAGCTTCCAGCTGTCGAATCTGCTGTTTATGCAGCAATAACCGGCGTGAACGTAAGGGTTCATGATTAAACTGATTCCCTTGTTCAAACGGACTAATATTCACGTTATCCAACCAAGCTTGACCATTTCGAATTTGCACGAATCCATCGGCAATCGTAATGCGACCAGCTCGAATTGACTTGATTTCAGTTCCGGTCAATTCAAGCCCTGCTTCCATCGTTTCGCCAATATTATAATCATGACGGGCTTTACGATTGGTTGCTAGAGCATCATTGACAACTTTTTTCTTTTTGGGCATGTTGGTCCCTCCAATTAATCAAACTTATTTATGTTGACCCTTTTGTGCTGAACCATTTTGACGTGGCTTAGGCGCACGGTGATCTTTAGGCTTACCAGCCTGTTTGTTCTTGTCACCTTGACGACCACGGCCTTGTTGACCTGGCTTTTTGTGGTTACCACCCTTACCACCAAATGAACCACGGCGATCATCGGCGACCTTAATATCCGTAATCGGCGCAGCATCAGGATCCACTAGAATAAAGTCCAAAGCACTTTGTTCCGTATCAACGCGAATCAACTTCACACGAACGGGTTGCCCAATTTGGTAGATGTGGTGGAATCGACGACCAATTAGGGCCATATGTGATTCATCATAGGCATAGTAATCATCCGTTAAGTTTGACGTATGAATCAAACCTTCAACGGTGTTTTCAAGTGACACGAACATCCCAAACTTCAAGACGCCATTGACGACAGCATCGAATTCTTGACCGACCTTGTCTTCCATGTATTGCGCCTTCTTCATGGCATCCGTATCACGCTCAGTATCAACGGCACGACGTTCGCGAACAGATGTATCTTCAGCAATCACGGGCAATTGTTCACGATACTTCGTCTGCGCATCAGAGCCAAAGCCAGCCTGCTCATACCACTTAATTAAACGGTGAACTGTCAAATCCGGGTAACGACGAATTGGTGACGTGAAGTGCGTGTAGTAATCCGCGCCAATTCCAAAGTGTCCGAGTGGTTGATCAGAATACTTGGCTTGTTGCATTGAACGCAACATCATTGTTGAAACCATTTGTTCTTCAGGCTTGCCGACAAAGTATTGGTGAATATTTTGCAAGTCAGCGGGCTTAACATGGTTTGGGTCTGCCTTAACTGGGCAACCTAAAGCTTTCACAAAGTCAAAGAATTTCTCAACACGTTCACTATCTGGCGCTTCGTGAATACGATACAAGAATGGTACCTTGGCCAAATCATAGTGCATGGCAACCGTTTCATTAGCAGCCAACATAAATGACTCAATCATGCGTTCAGAGGTACCACGTTCACGAAGTTCAATATCCACCGGCTTCCCTTGTGGATCCACAATCACTTTCGCTTCTGGCGCATCGAACTCAATTGCCCCACGTTGCTTACGTTTTTCAGCTAAAGCATTGTGCAATTGTTGCATATCTTCAAACATTGGCACTAATTCACGATAGTTTTCACGAGCTTCTTTATCACCAGCCAAAATATCGTTCACACCAATATAAGTCATGCGGGCATGTGAACGCATCACGGACTTATGCAAACGATGGTTCACCAAAGTACCATCTGGCGTAAATTCCATTTCAGCTGACATCGCCAAACGGTCAACACCCTCGTTCAATGATGCAATTCCGTTTGAGATGTTACGGGGCAACATTGGAATCACGCGATCAGTCAAATAAACTGATGTACCGCGCTTATAAGCTTCCTTATCTAGCGGAGAACCTTCAGGAACATAATGTGAAACGTCAGCAATATGGACCCCTAGATGGAAATTACCGTTATCCATGCGCCAAACAGTCACGGCATCATCCAAGTCCTTTGACTCGATTGAGTCAATCGTAACAAGTGGTTGATCCGTGATATCTTCACGATCTTCACGTTCCTCATCCAAAACGTGATCAGGAATTGCTTCAGCTTGTTCCATCACATCATCAGGGAAGACATGCGGTACGTCGTGGTTATAGACAATTTGCATGATATCAACGCCGGGGGCATCTTTATAACCAATTTTTTGGACAACCGTTCCAGTCATCTGTTTAGGTGCATCAATTGTTGGATAGGCATCAATCGTCGCAACAACGACTTCGCCATCAGAAGCAGCCATACCACCTTCTTTAATTAAGAATTCGTATGTTGCAAATTTCTTATCCGTTAAAGTAATTTGACCAATATAACCAGCATACTCAGATCCTAGTTTAAATTCACCCACCATTCGTTCACGTGAACGGTGCATAATTTCAACAACTTGTACTTCTGGGCCACGGTTGCCATCACCTTTGTTCAACAACTTAACGCGGACTTGATCACCTTGTAAAGCTAACATGGTGTTATCCGGGTTAACAAAGATGTCATCAGCATTATCGTCATAACGAATAAACCCAAATCCACGTTCATTCGCACGGAATTCACCAATCACACCTTCTTTTTCCGCATTATATTGGAAGGCACCGTCGTCATTCACTTTAATCTTTTCATCGCGTTCAAGCGCTGCTAATGCTTGAACGACTTTCGTAAAGGCATTATCACCTGGCAAGTGCAAGCCATCGACCAGCGTTTGGGCGGGAAAGGCTTGCGCAGGGTTCGCCTTTAAAAAACCATATAACTGGTCTTGTAAATTATTTTCTGCCATTAAAACTCTCTCTTTTCTATGTTCCGTATTAATTTGTCTCTATTCGAAGAAAGACCTCCCGCATAAAAAATCACGAGAGGTCTTTTCATAAATGGTCTAATGTGCTGATAGGTAGACAAGCGCCAAACCTAAGATAAACCAAATTGCACCCAAAATCGCAGTAAGCCGTTGCATCACAGCTTCAAATCCACGTGCCTTTTGCGTTGCAAATAAATCACCTGCGCCACCAGAAAGTGCTGATAAAGCATCTTGTTGCTTTGATGGTTGCATTAGTACGGCAACAATCAATAAAAAGCCAACAACAATCATTGCAATCAACAAAATATTATACATACTTGGCGCCTCCATTTTTCTAAATACTCATTAATTTCGATTAAATATACTTACCTAGGATAGCATATATACAGTGATAACTCAACTAACCACTCAGACATAAAAAAAGAGTTCAGCATGTCACCATGCTAAACTCTTTAATTTAATTAAATTTGAAATTAACCAACGTAGTTAGTAATTGCTTCGCGGGCAGCCTTATCAATGTTGTAGAAGCTGTTGATTCCCTTGAATTGTGCAACGTTTTCACCCAACAAGTCTTCGATGCGCATCAATTGGTTGTACTTAGCAATACGGTCAGTACGTGACAATGATCCAGTCTTGATTTGTCCGGCGTTAGTTGCAACAACTAAGTCAGAGATAGTCGTGTCTTCAGTTTCACCTGAACGGTGTGAAACGATGGCAGTGTATCCAGCTTCCTTAGCCATTTCGATGGCGTCCATAGTCTCAGTCAAAGTACCGATTTGGTTAACCTTGATCAAGATTGAGTTAGCAGCACCCATCTCAATACCCTTTTGTAGGTATTGTGTGTTTGTAACGAAGAAGTCGTCACCAACGATTTGAACACGGTTTCCAAGACGGTTTGTCAACTTAACCCATGCATCCCATTCGTTTTCATCCAAAGGATCTTCAACAGAGATGATTGGGTACTTGTTGATCAAAGCTTCCAAGTAATCGATGAATTCGTCAGTTGTGTATTCCTTCTTGTCAGGTTCCCCTGCCAATACGTATACACCACGATCTGCATCGTAGAATTCTGAAGAAGCAACGTCAAAGGCAATGGCAATATCCTTACCAGGCTTGTAACCGGCCTTTTCAATGGCCTTCAACAAGAATTCGAATGGTTCTGCGTTTGACTTAAAGTCAGGGGCAAATCCACCTTCATCACCAACAGCAGTTGAGTGACCAGCAGCCTTCAACAAAGCTTGCAAGGCGTGGAAAGTTTCTGAACCCATACGAACAGCTTCAGCAATTGACTTAGCACCAACAGGCATGATCATGAATTCTTGGAAGTCAACATCGTTGCTTGCGTGAGCACCACCATTGATAACGTTCATCATTGGTGTTGGCAAAACCTTAGCATTGAATCCACCCAAGTAGTTGTACAATGGTGTTTCCAATTCATCAGCAGCAGCACGGGCAGCGGCAATTGAAACACCCAAGATAGCGTTGGCTCCCAACTTACCCTTGTTTTCAGTACCGTCCAAAGCGATCATTGTTTGATCCAAGGCAACTTGATCAGTAACTTCCAAGCCAACAAGCTTTTCAGCGATCTTAGTGTTAACGTTGTCAACAGCCTTCAAAGTTCCCTTACCACCGAAACGGTTCTTGTCACCGTCACGCAATTCAACAGCTTCGTGTTCACCAGTTGAAGCACCAGATGGCACGATTCCACGACCGAATCCACCTAATTCAGTATAAACCTCAACTTCAACAGTAGGATTTCCACGTGAATCCAACACTTCGCGTGCATAAATATCAGTAATTGCAGACATTGTTGTTCTCCTTGTTCTTTACGAAAGATTTTAGAACCTAACGAGGTCCTTTACATGTTTAATTGTAACATATATCACGAACTATGAGCACGCTTTTAACATCGATGTGCGTGAATTTTATTTTAACTTCTGAGCTTGATGGGCTAACTTCACTAATTCCGCGAAATTATCAGGGTCCAGAGCTGAATTCCCCACCAAAACACCATCTATATCGGTCTGGCGCATAATTTCATAAACATTTTCAGGTTTAACCGAACCACCATATAAAATGCGTAGATTTTCAGCAATTTCGGCATTGAACATATCAGATACGGTTTCACGAATCATGTATAAATCTTTTTGCGCGAGGTCTGCATTCATCGCCATTCCGCTACCAATCGCTTGCGTCGGTTCATAGGCCAAAACGACTTGCGCCATTTGATCGTTAGTGACCCCTTTCAAGGCTTCAATTACTTGATTAACAATCCAATGCATATGCGCATTTGGCGACACAACCTGAATTGATTCGTCTAAGGCAATAATCGGACTCAAATGATTTTTTAAAGCCGCTAAAGCCTTTAGGTTGACCATTTCGTCCGTTTCACGGAAATAGTGTCGGCGTTCAGAATGCCCAATAATCACGTATTGAACCCCTAGACTCGCCACCACTTTAGGACTCGTTTCACCAGTATAAGCGCCTTCTTCTTTCCAGTAGACGTTTTCAGCACCGATTTCAATATGTGTGCCTTCAGCTGCATCTACCATTGTTTGGAGTAAGACATCTTGGCCTGCTAAAATAGGCTCAACATCTGGATATGCTTGCACCACAGCAGCTACGTCTTTTATATACGCTCGCGCTTCATCAGGTAATTTATTCATTTTCCAATTAGCCATTACGATTGGTCGGCGTCCCATAGCTTCACCTCTTTTTTATAGTACCCCCATTATACCATTGATTATGTAGATACAAAAAAACAGTTAAGTCGCAACTTAACTGTTTTTTGGTTTATTTAATTTCTGGAACATTGGCCTTAACTAAGGCAACAACATCTTCGCTTGTATCAGCTTCAATGGCTTGTTCAGCTAACGTTTGTAACTTAGAAGCATCTAGTTGACGCATCAAAGAACGCGTTGGTAACACTGATGTGGCCGACATTGAAAATTCATCGAGGCCCATCCCCATCAAAATTGGTACAGCAATTGGGTCGCCAGCCATTTCGCCACACATCGCCGCAACCTTACCATATTTATGAGCAGCTTTAATGACGCTGTCCACAAGTCGTAAAATTGATGGATTGTATGGTTGATACAAATAAGAAACTTTATCATTTCCACGATCAGCTGCCATTGTGTAACCAATGAGATCGTTAGTTCCAATTGAGAAGAAGTCAACTTCCTGAGCAAACTTGTCTGCTAAGACCGCCGCTGCTGGAACTTCAATCATAATACCAAGCTTGATATTATCACTAACTGCAACACCCTCAGCAACCAACTTCGCCTTCTCTTCATTGAAGATATCACGAGCAGCTCTGAATTCAGGCAACGTCGCAACCATTGGGAACATAATCCACAAATTTCCAAAAGCTGAAGCACGAATTAAAGCTCTGAGTTGCGTCCGGAAAATATCAGACCGTCCCAATGACAAGCGGATGGCACGATATCCCAAAAACGGATTTTCTTCTTCCGGTAATGGCAAATATGGTAACTTTTTATCCCCACCAATATCCATCGTTCGGATAGTCACATTCTCATCAGGGCCCACCCCTTCTAAGACTGACTTATAAGCTTCAAATTGCGCTTCTTCATCTGGTAATTCTTGTGAGTCCATATAAAGGAACTCAGTCCGATAAAGTCCAATCCCTTCAGCACCGTTTTCTAAGACACCCGTCAAATCTTTTGGTGTTCCAATATTGGCTGCTAAAGTAAAGTGTTGTCCATCAGCAGATAAAGTCTTTTGATCCTTTAATTTTGCCCACTCAACCTTCTGCTCAGCATAAGCATCCGCTTTGGCTTGATATTCAGCTACCGTTTGCTCAGTTGGGGCTTGAATCACAACGCCATCCATACCATCAAGAACTAACGTATCACCTTCATTAATTGAATCAGTCGCTACTTCTGTTCCGACAACCGCTGGAATCTCAAGCGTTCGCGCCATGATGGCTGCGTGTGCTGTTCGGCCACCAACGTCCGTCACAAAGCCTTTAACATAACGACGATCAAGTTGCGCAGTATCAGACGGTGTCATATCATGCGCAACAATAATCACTTCTTCGTCAATTAGGGCTGGATTTGGCAAACGCTTGTCCAACAAGTGACTCAAAATACGCTTTGTTACGTCACGAATATCGGCTGCACGTTCAGCCATATAAGCATTACTGTCAGCCATTCCTTCAAATAATGCAATATACATATCCGCAACTTGTTGCAAAGCCGCTTCGGCATTAATTGCGTCTGATTCTATGGCTTGTTCAATGCCCCCAGTAAATTCAGGATCTTCAAGCACCATAATATGTGCTGTGAAAACCTCGGCCGCTTCATTTCCCATTGATGCTGCTGCTTTATCACGGATTTTCTCTAAATCTGCCTTTGATGCCAAAAAAGCCGCCTCTAAGCGACTTTTTTCGACTTGAACATCATCGATTGTTCGCTTATCAAAAGACAAATCCGGAGTAATCAGCTTGTAAGCTTTTGCGATAGCAACCCCATTTGAAGCTGCAATTCCATTGATTTGTTTTGCCATAGCTGTTCGTTCCCCTCGAAGTTCAACTTATTTGTATTAAGTTTTATTGCTAACTCACACTTCCCCAATTATATTGCCGGTTCGAAAAATTACTTTGTCAAACCTTCTGATGCCATTGTTTCTACAATTGCATCGATAGCTGCACTAGCATCATCACCGTCAGCAGTAATGGTAACATCGGCACCTTGACCAACACCAAGTGACATCACACCCATGATTGACTTCAAATTAACTTCCTTACCTTGGTATGAAAGTGTAATGTTTGAAGAAAACTTTGAGGCAGTTTGTACCAACAAAGTTGCTGGACGTGCATGAATACCTGCTTCTGCTACGATCTTAAAGTCGCGTGATTCCATGATTAAATCTCCTTATATGTCTGTCATTTTATCGTGTTTTCACATGGTGGCTAAATGCAACACCATGCCTTTTCTACACTTGTTATTTTATCAGCTTCCATGTAAGTTGGCAAGCGCTTACATAGAAATCCTATTCTTGATTTTCAGGGCGTTTACGATAGGTCACTTGCCCTTTCCGACCAGCTTCACCAACAATCGCACTTTGATATGGATAATTTCGCCATACTTCAAAGAATTCTGGAAAATGCTCTGCTTCTAAGATGTACTCAGACAGTTCTCCGGTCCGTAAATCTTCCAAGATTTGATTGTAGTCCATGGTCTACTCAACTCCATCTTTCAGCGTTTCGTTATAAGCATAAGCATTTTGTCCTGCAATAGCGGCATCCCCAACCGCCGTTGTAATCTGGCGGAGCTGCTTTTGACGAACATCACCAATCGCAAAAATACCTGGTTGGGTCGTTTCCATCTGATCATTCGTCAAAATCCAGCCTTGATCATCCGTGATACCTAGTCCGTCAACTGAATCAGAAACTGGCAAAAGTCCGATATAGATAAAGGTAGCCGCTGTTGCGAAGTCTCGAACCTCATCAGTAACATTATTTTTAAGGGTCACAGAGGTCACTTTTGTACCATCACCATTAATAGATTGCACTTCGGTATTCCAAATAAAATCAATATTATCCGCATCAAAAGCACGCTTTTGCAAAATAGGTTGTGCTTTAAGCGTGTCGCCTCGATGAACGACTGTCACATGATCGACAATTCCAGCTAAATACGTTGCTTCTTCAATAGCTGAGTCACCACCACCAACGACAACAACCTCTTGTCCCTTAAAGAAAGCCCCATCACAAACGGCACAATATGAAACACCTCGACCGGCATAGTCTAATTCACCAGGCACGCCCAGTTTTTTGTATTCAGATCCCGTTGCGACAATAACTGAATTTGCTTGGTAATCATTCATATCTGTGACCACATGCCATGTATTATCGGCATTGGTTTCAATATGCTTTACGGTTCCAAACTGATATTCGGCACCAAATTGCGTTGAAGAAGCATACATCTTTTCAGATAAATCAGCTCCCATGATTGAGTTGTATCCAGGATAATTCTCAACCTCAGCTGTATTATTCATTTGACCACCGTAAATACCACGATCTAACATCACAACCGATAAGTTGGCACGTGAGGCATACGTTGCAGCCGTCATTCCACCAGGACCGGCCCCAATAATTACTACATCAAATTTTTCAGTCATCATGCTTCCTCCTTGTGCTTTTCCTTATGCTATTCTACCCGTTTCTTTACTGAATTACTATGCAAAATCAGGCGTCTAAAGAAACCAATCCACTTACTTATTGTAAGACAATCGACGTTTTTTGTAAACAAAAAGGCACCCACGGTGCCTTTTGAATGATACTTAATCTAATGTTTTGGCAAGTTCCTTGATATATGCTTTAAGGGCTTCCCCAGTTTGCGGGTGCTTCAACCCAAATTCAACGTTTGTCGTCAAGAAACCAATCTTAGACCCAATGTCATAACGACGACCCTTGAATTCATGCGCATCAACTTGTTGGCGCTTGTTCAGACTGTCGATGGCATCTGTAAGTTGTACTTCGCCACCCTTTCCAGGTTCTGTACTTTCAAGTTCTTCGAAGATTTCTGGCGTCAAAAGATAACGGCCAATAATCGCCAAATCAGAAGGAGCATCCTCTGGTTGTGGCTTTTCAACAAAGTTTGAAACGCGATACAATCCATCAGATAATTCTTCTTCAGGATTGATGACACCATAAGATGAAACTTCATCATGTGGTACATCCATAACGGCCAAAGTTGAGTCACCGGTTGCTTCATAGCGATCAATTAATTGCTTGGTCAACGGTACTTCATCTTGCATCAAGTCGTCACCTAGCATAACCACAAATGGTTCATCACCAATGAAGGCCTTACCAGTTAGGACAGCATCGCCAAGTCCACGTGGGTGTGATTGACGAATAAAGTAAAGATTGATATCAGTTGTTTCTTCTACCATCTTCAATAATTCAGTCTTACCTTTTTCACGTAAATTATTTTCAAGTTCAGGATTTGAATCAAAATGATCTTCAATTAAACGCTTTGATTTACCATCGACAATTAGAATTTCTTCAATTCCAGAAGCCAAAGCCTCTTCAATAATAAATTGAATTGTTGGCTTATCAACAATAGGCAACATTTCTTTAGCCAACGCCTTCGTTGCTGGTAAGAATCGAGTTCCTAACCCTGCTGCAGGGATAATCGCTTTTTTGACAGGTTTCATTAGTTTTTACTTTCCTTCCTCTTTCACCGGTCGACTCATCAGATTTTGAATCGCCTGATTGACATCTAATCCTTCATATAAGACCTTATAAATTGAATCTGTTATTGGCATTATAACATGCTTGGCTTGTGAAAGTTCATACGCCACTTTTGCCGTTGAGATACCTTCAATCACCATTCCCATATTCTCAACAATCTCGGGTAAGGTTTTGCCCATCCCTAATTGTTGACCTGCTCTAAAATTACGCGAATGTACTGATGTAGCTGTGACAAATAAATCACCAACACCTGATAAGCCCATAAACGTTACGGGGTTAGCCCCAAAGGCTTGCCCTAAGCGGGTAATTTCTGCTAAACCACGTGTGAACAAAGCTGCCTTAGCATTCGAGTCATAACCAAGACCATCTAATGCGCCAGCTCCAATGGCAATAACATTTTTCAAGGCAGCCCCGACTTCAGCGCCAATCATATCAGAACCAGTGTACACACGAAAATGTGTGTTCGTGAATACGTCTTGTACAGTTTCAGCTACCGCTAAGTTCTCGCTCACAGCCGTCACTAATGTTGGATCATGCTTAACAACCCCTTCGGCATGTGATGGTCCTTCAATTACGGCCACACCACTTCGATATTGTTCTGGTACTTCTTCGGCTAGCATTTCTGAAACGCGCTTAAACGTCACAGGTTCTAACCCTTTAGTTGCACCCACCAAGATGATTTTTTGATCACCTAGTTCCTTCAAGACATCTGCTAGTTTGGCAGCAACTTCACGCGTTGCTTTGGTTGGAACCACACTAACCACAATTTCGGCACCAGTCACTGCATCAAGCATATCCGCAGTTGCAACAACGCCTGGATTAATTGGGTTATCGCCAAGATAATCCGGATTAAGATGATTTGTATTTATGAATTCTGCTTGGGCTGGTTTATGCGTCCAAAGGGCTACTGTGTGGCCGTTTTCAGCGACAACTGTGGCCAATGCCGTTCCCCATGAACCCGCACCCAAGATAGCTATTTTTGTCATGCTCTTTCGCTCCTACGCTTGTGGCTCAGCTGAATCATCTGAGTGCACAGAGTTTTCTTCAATTAATTGATTCAAATTATTATTGAATGTTTCAGTGGCATCAAATCCCATCTTCTTAGCACGGAAATTCTTAGCCGCTGTCTCAATCAAGACCGCCAGATTACGTCCAGTTTGTACGGGAACGACTAGGCGTGGCAAATCAACCCCTTGAATGCGGGTGATATCTTCACCATTGCCCAAACGATCAACATCTTGATCATCTTTCCACTTTGCTAAGTGGAGATTAAACGCAATTGTTGCATGGGAACGCACGGCACCGGCACCAAATAAATTCAATACGTCAATAATACCAATACCACGAATCTCCATCAAGTTTCGCAAAATTGCCGGTGGTTCACCCACCAGCCGTTCTTCATCTTGCGCATAGACATCAACACGATCATCAGCGATTAATCGGTGACCGCGTTGAACTAATTCAAGCGCCGTTTCAGATTTACCAACCCCAGAGTCTCCAGTAATGAGTACACCCAGACCGTAAATATCGACTAACACACCATGCACTGATTGACGTTCAGCCAATTTACCACTCAAGAAATAAGTCATATTTGACAAAATTTTTGAAGATGTTAACTCAGTGGCTAAAACAGGAATATGTGTTTCAGCAGCCACATCCATAAATTCTTGTGGTAATTCTAAGCCAGTTGACACGACAAAGGCTGGCGTTTCTGGTCGCATCATCTTGCGGGCAACCATCATCAACTCATCATGTGACATACGCTTGGCAAATGACGTTTCAGTAATACCCATTAGCTGAATCCGTTCTGCTGCATAATAGTTGAAATATCCGGTCATTTCTAAGCCCGGACGTGAAATATCCTCGGTCTTAATGATGCGTTGGAGATACTCTTCTCCTGTAACAACACGAAGATGTGTATTACTCAATAAATCTTTTACGGTTATGCTTTTAGCCATGTCTATTTCCCCATTTATGCATTCTATCGTTACTCACGATTCAAAAAACTAGAAATAATTAGATTTACAATCGACATAATGATTGAGATCAAAAGCGCCCATCCAAATCCGTAAAAGTGAAAGTCACTCCCAATCATACTGGCAGTTAACCATAAGACCGCTGCATTTACCACAAAGCCAAAAAGACCGAAGGTTAGTAATGTAAGCGGTAAAGCCAACAGCTGTAAAATTGGTCGGATTAGTGCGTTCAAACACCCCAAGAGCAAAGATGCTAATAAGGCGGTCCAAACGGACTTAACGTAAATGCCTTGTGGCAATAGCCCCGCTAATGCCAAAAAGGTAATTGTGTTTATGATGAGCCGTTGAAAAAAACCAAGCTGGCGCACAGTATAAACTTTCATGCGTTTTCCTCCACTTTAATTCCTATTATAACAAGATTTAGAGTATTAGCCAAAATATCTTTATGTACACAAAAAACGCCGATCAATGATCGACGTTTTGAGTTTGGCAATGTTAGGAATGACCTGTCCTAACGCAGGTGATGGTTACCCATCAGTCAACGTACACCAGTTATTGCTAACTGTTAGTCATGTGCAGATCAACGTGTTCCACAACACGTTTAATCACCTACCAGCATGCGGCTGTTAATATAGGCCGTTTGTAAAAATCTTCTAAATGAAGATTCTCTCGACTCATCGCATGTAATAAATATAACATAACTACGGTTGGCTTGCAAATCATTTTATTTGGTTCACCTCATTTAAGGTAAGCAACATTATCTATTTTTCTGCCCCTGTTTCTTTTTTAAAAACATGTTATTATAGTTATTAATGATGTTTTATTAAATAAGCATGAGATGTTTCTTAAGTCGAATAAAAGTGAGGACACGTGTATGAAAGTTATCGGTAACACTTTGGAAAATATTCATAAATTTCGCCACGAAAACATTCGCGACAAACGTTCTGGAATATTACCCACAAAATCTTCATTAGTGAAGAATCCCTACGCTCAATTAAGCTTACTCTATTTAGATACCAATGACACGTACTATCTAGTTGACGCTTCCAGTGCGATTGCCCACTCATTGCAATACAATGACGGTGCAATTGTCATTAGCGCTTGGCATGCAGCCGATATTATCGGTTTAAAACAAAGCTACAACCAACCTGGCTTTGACAATTATTTCCAAATGTTAGTTCAGAATACAGCTGAAGCCTATGCTGCTGAACACCAGACGGAAAACTAATCTACAAAAAAGTTCAGAACCCACTTATTGGTTCTGAACTTTTTATTTATTTAAAAATAAGTGTATACAAAATTGTTGCAACGGTTGCACCTACGATTGGCGCAACAACTGGTACCCATGCATAGTCCCAATGTGAACTACCCTTATGTTGTAATGGCAAAACCGCATGCATGAGACGTGGTCCAAGGTCACGTGCTGGATTCAAAGCTGGTCCAGTGGCTCCACCGAGTGATGTTACCAAACTAGCCACCAGAATTCCCAAAGCAAGCCCTTCAATCGGCTTATTTTGTGGCGTCGCACCAATTGCCATTGCCGCAAAAACCAAAACAAAGGTTCCGAATCCTTCATTTAGGAAGCCATTTAAACGTGATCCCGCAGCATCATCGGTTGAGAATGGTGCAAAAATTTCATCAGGATTTGTAGTTGCATCAAAGTAAGGCTTATAAACGCCAACCACAATCAATTGCCCAATCATCGCTCCAGCCAACTGCGCAACAATGTAAAAGGCCACCTCAGTCCATGGGAATGCACCCACAATGGCTAACCCTAACGTAAACGCCGGATTAATGTGTGCTGAAATTGCGCCAAACGCAATGACCGGTACACCGACTCCAGCCCCATATCCAAAGGCAATATTCAACCACCCCGTATGGTTACCCTTGGTATTCTTAAGCTCGGTATTGGCGACCGCACCATTACCTAAAATAATCAAAAACATTGTCCCAAAAAATTCTGCAAACAGTCGGACTGTTAATGCATGTTCCATAAATATTCTCCTATATAAGACCTACTGGCACATTTGTACCTTTTTATGCTAAGCAATCTTGTTCAACCCTTTCATTATAGCCAAACCGCACAAAAAAACTATCTATTTTGTAGCTTTTTTCACAAAAAAATAACAAAAAAAGTTGTGCCGCCTAATAAGGGAACACAACTTTTTAAAAAACACAATTATACCGCGCTATTTCGGAGTTTTTAGGATAGTCATTGTTTTAATTTTGACCGGATCAACCGGCTTCGATTGCTCATTTGACTCACTCATTTTTACTTTTCCAGCTGCAATTTGATCAACAACTTGCATGCCATCAGTCACCTGACCAAAGACCGTATACTTTCCATCTAAACTTGGATTACCACCATTACGGTAAGCCTTGTATATTTTCTCGGGATACTGATTACGATCAATTTTCTTCATCTGGTTGTCATGGTTTTGATCAATGAAAAATTGCGAACCATTTGTATCAGCACCAGCATTGGCCATGGCCAGCGCGCCACGGATATTATAGAGTTTTGGACTTGTTTCATTTTTAAAGCCATTTCCGGCATCAATTTTTGAATCTTTTTGATACCAAATAGAATGACCGCCCGCACCAGTCCCTTTGGGATCACCACCCTGAATCATAAAGTCTTTCACAACTCGGTGGAAATTCGTCCCATCGTAATAACCTTGTTTGGCATGGGTCATAAAGTTTTGAACGGCCAATGGCGCTTCTTGGTTAAATAATTTAACCGTAATTGGTCCAGCAGTCGTTTCAATCCGCACCTCTGACTCGTTACTTGCAACACCTTTTTGTAGTTGCGGTAATGCTAACTTGTCTAGTTTTGCCTTTTGTGCCTGAATTTGCTTTTTCGTTAATTTTTTTGCCTGCTGTTGTTGTTGCGCTTGTTGCTGATTGTGATAAGCGCTAACACCAATAAATAACGCGATTAGCACGGCAACCGCGACCGCCATCCAGACTTCTGGTTTTATTTTTTTCATATTTGCCTCACTGTTATTGATTCGTCATCTTAAACTCTAAGAAATCATCATTATACCTTTGCGTCCAAGTTGGGCCAAGATTTTGATAAGTTTCAAGTTTTGACAAGACTGCTTTAGATGGATACCACGATGGATTCTCACGCGTCGTACGTGGTAAACGCTGCCAAGCAGCTTGATTTGGTGTGGCGTAACCAACGTATTCAGCATTCTTTGCTGCGATATCAGGTCGACTCATATAATTAATAAAGGCATACGCCGCATCTTTATTTTTAACGGTCTTCGGGATAACGATATTATCAAACCAGAGGTTGCCTCCATCATTGGGCACCACATAGTGCAAGTGCTTATTACGGCTCATCATTTCAGCTGCATCCCCTGAATAATCCACTGCCAGAGCTGCCTCATCTTGCGCCATGTATGTTTTTATTTCATCAGCAACAATTGCTTTCACATTTGGCATCAAGGTGGTTAATTTCCCCCGAGCCGCAGCAAGTTCTGGGAGGCTCTTGGTATTAACGGATTCACCATTCGACGCCAGGGTCATCCCCATAATATCTCGTGCAGAATCAACCAACATAATTTGTTGTTTGTACTTAGGTTGCCATAAATCGTTCCAAGACTTAATCTCACCTGGCTTAATAAACTTATCATTATAGACAATCCCTAAAGTTCCCCAAAAATATGGAACAGAATATTTATTTTTAGGATCAAACGGTTCATTCATAAAAGTCGGATCGTAATTTTTTAGGCCTGTCAACTTGCGATGATCAAGTGGTTCCAACATATTATCCTGGCGCATCTTCTCAACCATGTATTCAGAAGGGATGGCAATATCATAATGTGTCCCCCCTTGTTTAACCTTTGTGTACATCGCTTCATTGGAATCGAAGGTTTCGTAATCGACACGATAACCCGTTTCTTTTTGAAATGCTTTCAATATGCTTGGATCGATGTAGTCACCCCAATTATAAATAGTTAGGGTCCGGTTGCCTTGTGGTTGATCAGAGTTCCCAACGGATTTGTTCTCCAAATGGGTAAACCAACTTCGCATACCAAACAAGGCCGCAACAACAATCAGAATCGCTAAACTTAAATGCATTAATTTTTTCATCTTAACGCACCGCCGTTCGCATCTGACGCTTTTTCTTACTACCATTATTCGTTCGCAATGAAATGTAATAATACACTCCAACCAGAACCAACGATACTAAGAACATAAGGGTTGATAACGCATTAACAGACAAGTCGATTCCTTGCCGCGCACGCGAATAGATTTCGATAGATAAAGTTGAAAAACCATTCCCCGTCACAAAAAAAGTGACTGCAAAATCATCCAAGGAATACGTTATTGCCATAAAGAAGCCTGCTAAAATTCCTGGCCACGCGTAAGGTAAAACAACTCGACTCAAAACTTGAAAGTCAGTGGCACCTAAATCGTGGGCAGCATCAATCAACGCCGGATTCATCTCATTCAACCGTGGCAAAACCATCAGCACGACAATCGGAATTGAGAAAGCAATGTGTGCCAAAAGAACCGAGAAAAAGCCTAACTTCAAACCAATCAATGTAAACAAAATTAAAAAACTTGCCCCAATAATGACATCCGGCGACACAATTAAAATATTATTCAAAGAAAGTAGCGTATTTTTTAAGCCAATCCGTCGTGTCCGATAAATCGCCAAAGCGCCAAATGTACCAATTAGTGTGGCAAACAAACCAGATAGTAAGGCAATAATAAAGGTATTTGCCAAAATCCCCATCAGGCGATAATCCGAAAACAACGTTGCATAGTGTTTCAGTGAAAATCCCGCAAAACCATTCATGTAGCTCCCCGCATTAAATGAATAAAACATGAGGTAGAAAATAGGTAGGTACATTAGTGCAAAGACAAAGGCTAAATAAAGATAGCTAGGTTTTAATTTCTTCATGCTTTACCTCCTCGTTTACGATCACGGGTAACATACATGGTAATGGCCATCGCAACAATCAAAACAACACCGATGGTCGAACCCATGCCCCAATTTTGCGTAACCATAAAGTGCTCTTCAATCGCAGTACCAAGTGTAATCACCCGATTCCCACCAATCAAACGTGTAATCATGAAAAGTGATAATGTCGGAATAAAAACAGCCTGAACACCAGCACGTACGCCATTCATTGACAAAGGAACAATAACACGCCACAAGGTTTGCCATTTGGTAGCACCCAAATCACGCGCTGCATTGACTAACGATTGATCCATCTCAACTAATGAATTGAAAATTGGCATAATCATAAATGGTATTTCAATGTAGGCTGCCACGGTCAAGAATGCACCATTGGTAAACATCATTTGTTGTGGTCCCACCCCAATAAAAGTCAAAAAGTCATTGATGGTCCCTTTTTGTGCGAATAGACCGATAAAGGCGTAAGCTTTGAGCAATAAGTTCACCCACGTGGGCAGAATGACTAGCATCAGCCAGAACTGAGCATGTTTTAAACGACTCATAATCAAGGCCATTGGATAACTGATGACTAAGGTAATTAAGGTGACTACAAACGCAAAGAACACCGAATTAAAGGTCATCCGTAAATAGGTTCCAGAACCAAAATACGTTTTATAGTTAGCCAAAGTAAATTGACCATGCAAGTTTGTAAATGATTGAAAGACTAAGAGGATAACCGGTGCAATCACAAAGAGGACGAGCCAAAGATAATACGGCACACTAAAATTAATCGTCCTTTTTTCACTCATCGTCAGCATCCTCCTCATCTTCATATTGTTCAAGACGCGCATCAAAATCCTCTTCGGATTCATTCAAACGCATAATATGAATATCTTCTGGATCAAAGTACAAGCCATAACGTTTACCGATTGTTGCAGAATTCGTGGCTTGAATTTGCCATGGGTTTTGATCATCATCATGTGCGGTAATTTCATAATAATCACCCCGGAAGGATTCATCATCAATCGTAACAGTCAACTTACCGTCTGCAACATCAACTAAATCCAGATCCTCAGGACGTAATACCACTTCAACTGGTTCATTTGGTCGCATACCGGCGTCGACATTTTCAAACTCCTTACCTGCAAATGAAACAACGTAGTCTTGACGCATCACCCCAGGAATAATGTTTGATTCACCAATAAATTCAGCAACATAGTGATTAATCGGTTCGTCGTAAATATCAACCGGCGTCCCATTTTGCAAGATTTTCCCATCATTCATTACAAAAATCCAGTCCGACATCGCCAGCGCTTCTTCTTGATCGTGCGTCACAAAAACAAACGTAATGCCAAGACGTTGCTGAATATCTCGTAGTTCATACTGCATCGTCTTACGCAATTTATAATCTAAGGCCGAAAGAGGCTCATCTAACACCAAAACCTCAGGTTCGTTTGCTAAGGCGCGAGCAATCGCAACACGCTGTTGTTGTCCACCAGAAAGCTCTGAAATCTCACGATCTTCATAGCCAGAGAGCTTTACCAGTGCGAGCATTTCCGATACCTTTGCCTTGATATCACTTTTCTTCTTTCCTTTTAATACCATCCCAAACGAAACATTTTCATAAACATTCATATTTGGAAATAGGGCATAATTTTGAAAAACAGTATTAATTTGGCGTTTCTCAGGTGGGACATCATTAATCCGTTGACCCTTAAAATAAATATCTCCGGAAGTCGGTGTCAAAAAGCCCGCCATCAAACGTAAAATGGTTGTCTTTCCGGAACCAGATGATCCTAGTAAGGTATAGAATTTACCTTGTTCAATTTCTAAATCAATGGACTTTAAAACAGTTGTATCACCATATTGCATGGCAACATTCTTAAACTCGATTATTGGTTGAGTCACTTGTCTCCACCACCTTTCTTCGCATGCCTTAAATTATACAAAATTTCTATTTTGAGCGAAATGTTTTTGTGACTAGTCCGTAAAAAATTATGATTGCTTTAACTTTAGAACACAATAAAACCCCGCAAGTCGTAACCTTACGGGGTTTTATTTAAAGCTGAGAAGCCCTAAGCAAAAGCTTAGTCTTCGTCATGCTTTCCATACTTCTTAACAATTTCGTCTTGAACGTTCTTAGGAACAGCTTCGTAGTGATCGAATTGCATTTGGAAAGTTCCACGACCTTGCGTTGATGAACGCAAAGTAGTTGCATATCCGAACATTTCTGACAAAGGAACCTTAGCGTGGATAATCATTGAGTTTCCACGTTGTTCTTGACCTTCAAGCAAACCACGACGGGCTGAAACGTGTCCCATAACATCACCTAAGTTGTCTTCAGGAACAGTAATATCAACACGCATGATTGGCTCCAAGATAACGGCACCAGCAGTCTTGGCAGCTTCACGCAATGCCAATGAAGCAGCAATCTTAAAGGCAGCTTCAGATGAGTCGACATCGTGGTATGATCCATCATACAACTTAGCCTTCAAATCAACCAATGGGAATCCGGCGATAGGACCAGCGTTCATTGAATCACGCAATCCAGCTTCAACTGAAGGGATGTATTCACGAGGAACAGCTCCACCAACGATGGCGTCTTCGAATTCGAATCCAGCACCTTCTTCGTTAGGTGAGAATTCAATCCAAACATCACCATATTGTCCCTTACCACCAGATTGACGCTTGAAGTATCCACGAGCTTGAACAGTCTTAGTGAATGCTTCACGGTAAGCAACTTGAGGTGCACCAACATTGGCGTCAACACCGAATTCACGCTTCAAACGATCAACGATGATATCCAAGTGAAGTTCTCCCATTCCTGAGATCAAAGTGTCACCAGTTTCTTCGTTAGTTTCGGCACGGAATGAAGGATCTTCTTCGGCCAACTTTTGCAAAGCGTTTGACATCTTATCTTGGTCTGCCTTAGTAGCAGGTTCGATAGCCAATTGGATAACGGGATCAGGGAATTCCATTGATTCAAGAACCAATGGACGATCTGGTGCAGTCAATGAATCACCAGTAGTCGTTGCCTTCAAACCGATCGCAGCAGCGATATCACCTGAGAATACTTCAGGGATTTCAGTACGGCTAGTAGCGTGCATTTGTAGCAAACGTCCAACACGTTCACGCTTGTCACGTGAAGTGTTCATAACGTATGAACCAGCTTCCAAACTACCAGTGTAGACACGCAAGAATGTCAAACGTCCAACGAATGGGTCAGTCATAACCTTAAAGGCCAAAGCGGCGAATGGATCTTCGTCGTTAGCGATCAAGTCAACTTCTTCACCAGTCTTAGGATCTGTAGCAACATATGGCTTAACTTCCAAAGGTGATGGTAGGTAGTCAACGACACCGTCCAATACCATTTGGACACCCTTATCCTTATATGCTGATCCAGCAAAGACAGGGTAGAATTCCAAGTTCAAAGTTGCACGACGGATAGCAGCCTTTAATTCATCAGCAGAGATTTCTTCTCCACCAAGGTACTTGTCCATGATTTCGTCATCAACATCAGCGATGGCTTCAACCAATTCGTTATACTTTTCTTCAACAAGGTCAGCATAGTCAGCAGGCATGTCGCGAACTTCCCATTCTTCACCAAGTTCTGTTGTTGGGTACCAAGCTTCCTTAGTAATCAAGTCAATGATTCCAGCGAAGTCATCTTCAGCACCGATAGGCCATTGAACAGCCTTAGCGTTGGCATCCAAACGATCCTTCAATGAATCAACTGACATACCAAAGTCGGCACCCATCTTGTCCATCTTGTTAACGAAAACAATACGAGGAACATCATAAGTTTCAGCCTGACGCCAAACAGTTTCAGTTTGTGGTTCAACACCAGCAGAACCGTCCAAAACAGCAACGGCACCGTCTAGCACACGCAATGAACGCTCAACTTCGATTGTGAAGTCCACGTGACCTGGTGTGTCGATGATGTTGATACGGAATGGATCATTCTTGTATTGGTCATGGAAACCATGCCAAACAGCAGTTGTAGCGGCTGATTGGATTGTGATTCCACGTTCCTTTTCTTGATCCATGAAGTCCATTTGTGAAGCTCCATCATGAGTTTCACCAATCTTATGAATCTTACCTGTGTAGTACAAAATACGCTCAGTTGTAGTTGTCTTACCAGCATCGATGTGGGCCATGATACCGATATTACGCGTACGGTTAAGTGGGTATTCACGCTTGTTAGCCATGAGTATAATATCTCCTTAAATTTAACGATTAACGTCAGAAAACGACATCAATCTGTCTTGTAACCATTATACCGCAAAATACACAAAAATGGCTATAGCCTGTTATTGGGCTGTAGCCAAATTTTGTAATATTACCAACGGTAATGTGCAAAGGCACGGTTGGCTTCAGCCATCTTGTGCGTGTCTTCACGCTTTTTAACAGATGCACCAGTGTTGTTGGCAGCATCCATAATTTCCTTAGCAAGGCGTTCGTCCATTGTGTGCTCTCCACGCGAACGTGCGTATTGAACCAACCAACGAAGACCAAGTGTTACTCGACGTTCTGGACGAACTTCGATTGGAACTTGGTAGTTAGATCCACCGATACGGCGAGCCTTAACTTCCAAAACAGGCATGATGTTGTTCATAGCCTCTTCGAAAACTGTCAAAGGTTCTTCACCAGTTTCTTGCTTAATACGATCAAAAGCATCGTACAAAATTGTTGAAGCAGTTCCACGCTTACCATCAATCATCAAACGGTTGATCAAACGTGAAACAAGCTTTGAATTATAAATTGGATCAGGCAAAACTTCAGCCTGTTTTGTATAACTCTTACGTGGCATTATTTATGTCCTCCCCTTATTTCTTTGGACGCTTAGTTCCATACTTAGAACGTGAAGTCATACGTCCTTCAACACCGGCTGTATCAAGGGCACCACGAATAATGTGGTAACGTACCCCAGGCAAGTCCTTAACACGACCACCACGAATCAAGACAACTGAGTGTTCTTGAAGATTGTGACCGATACCAGGAATATATGCAGTAACTTCAATCAAGTTTGAAAGACGTACACGTGCATACTTACGCAAAGCTGAATTAGGCTTCTTTGGTGTCATTGTTCCAACACGGGTTGCAACCCCACGCTTTTGTGGAGAAGAAACACGAGTGGCCTTCTTTAATTGTGAGTTATAACCAAAGTTCAAAGCTGGTGACTTTGACTTTGTGCTCTGTGACTTACGAGACTTACGAACCAATTGGTTAATAGTAGGCATGTCCTAGAGTCCCCTTTCAATTTTTCTATATAGTGTCTAGTCCACATTACCAGGCGTATCGCTTAGATACACGTAATAATGCATAAATGGTACTTTTCGTTTAAGAGTTCAGCACGTCACGTTGAACACGTAAACACCCTTGCTCACTTAAAGCACAATCAGTAATATATCATCTATTCGATTCAGATGCAAGTTTTTTCTATGCAATTTAAGAGCGGTCTTAAGCGATTCATTTTGCACACAATCCCGGGCGTGTCAAAAGTGTGAACACTCGTTTAAATAGCGTCTATATCTACGTCACGAAAGGAGCAAGCTTATGCAAATTTGTATCACTTACGTTTTTTTAATAACTTTATTTTATTTAGGTCGCCAAGATTTTTCTACAAAATTCATTAATAGCCTTTGGCTCATACCAAGTCTGGTCCTAGCCTTTTTAATACACCCAAAAACCTGTCTTTTTGTACTTTTCGGGTATTTATGCGCCATTTTACTTAATCACATCAGTCATGAAAACTGGATTGGTTACGGTGATCTTGACGTGCTCGCTTGCGGCTTATGCGTTGCTCCCAACCTTATGTGGTTTAGTTGGCTAAATGCGGCTTGCTGCGTTCAGTTTGCCCTTCAAATTCTCTATTATCGCCAACGTCAGGCCCCGTTCGTCCCGAGTCTCGCCATTGGGTGGACGTTAACTGCTTCGCTTATATAAAAAAATACACTCACCCGAAAGGTAAGTGCATTAATTGATTATTAAACCAATGCCAACAATTCAGCCTTCTTAGCTGATGCTGGGAAGTCAATACCGTTAGCAGTCAAGTATTCCTTGATTTCTGCAACAGTGTTCTTTTCTGATGGCTTTGCATCTGAAGACTTCTTAGCTGCCTTAGGAGCAGCTGCGTTGATTGTAACAGTCTTTTCTGATGTAGCAGGTGTCTTTGTGGCAACGTGCTTACCAGCTTCTGACAATGCCTTCTTTGCTGATTCAGCCAAAGCAGCGAATGCTTCAGGATCAGTAATAGCAAGGTCAGCAAGCATCTTACGGTTAACAGTTGTGCCCATCAATGACAAACCGTGCATGAAGTTTGAGTATGACAAACCGTTGATACGGGCTGCAGCGTTAATACGTGCAATCCACAACTTACGGAAGTTACGCTTTGTTTGCTTACGGTCACGGAAGGCGTATGTCCAACCCTTCCAAACACGTTCCTTGGCAACTCGATAGTTAATGCTACGTTGACCACGGTAACCCTTGGCCAACTTGATCATCTTTTTACGGCGTGCGCGCGTAACTGTTCCACCTTTAACTCGCATGGATAATTCCTCCAGTAATTCTTTTTATAAAATAGCTAATTTAGATTTCGAAAATGTACAAAAGTACAGATTAACGTCCCATCATGTGAACGTAGTTCTTCAAAGTTGTGTGGTTCATCATTGAAGTCCCACGCAATTGACGACGTTGCTTCTTTGTCTTACCGTGGAAACGGTGTGATGTGTACGCGTTGGCACCCTTCAAACCACCATTAGCAGTCTTCTTAAAACGCTTTGCTGAAGCGCGGTGTGTCTTAAACTTTGGCATTGTATTTTCCTCCAAACTGGTTTAGTTACTTAGTTTCTTTGGGTGCAAGCACCATAGACATGCTGCGCCCTTCCATCTTTGCTCTTGCTTCAACTTTTGCAATTCCTTGCAAGTCTTCGGCAAATCGGTTCATTACTTCTCGTCCGATTTCCTTGTGCGTGATAGCACGCCCACGGAAACGAATTGAAACCTTAACCTTATTACCCTTTTCCAAGAACTTAGTTGCAGCCTTTTCTTTGGTATTAAAGTCGTTGTCATCAATTGTTGGACTTAAACGAATCTCTTTAACACTAACAGTTTTTTGATTCTTTCGTTGCTCACGTTGCTTCTTTTGAGAATCAAACTTGAACTTACCGTAGTCCATGATTTTTGCAACTGGTGGCTTGGCGGTTGCCTGCACCAATACTAAATCAAGTTCTGCGTCATCGGCCATCTTTTGGGCTTCATCCTTTGGGATGACACCTTGATCACCATCATCCGTAATTAAACGAACTTCATGAGCGCGGATACGATCATTGATTAAATCTTTTTGCTGTTGTTGTTGTGGTTGACGTGCGTTTGCTATGGTCCTTACCTCCGATAAAACTTGGCATGAAATAAATGTATAATAAAAGCGGCTTACCGTATTTGCATACGATAACCCGCTGTAAACATCAAAACTAATAGATAGTTATAAATGATTAACCCGATAAGTACGCTTACCAAGGTGAACAGCGGGTTGCCGTTACTTTATTTCTTAACAAATATTGATTATAGATGATTATTATTCTTCCGTCAAGGCCTTATTCAAGACCGCATTGATAAACTTACGTGAATCATCATTGGTAAATTCATGGGCCAATTGCAATGCTTCGTTAATGGCAACATTTTTTGGTGTTTCGGTTGACTGACCTTCATAGATAGCTAAGCGCATCAAAGCAAGGTCAACAACATTCAAACGATCAATTGTCCAACCATCAGCCAAGTAATCTGAGATTTGTAAATCTAGCTCATCTTGATGATCTCGGACTGCAGTCACAAGTGTCACAACATCTTGTGGCAAGTCGCCTTCCCACAAAACTTCTGGATCACCTGATAATACCTGACGTAGCACCGTATCAATGTCAGCATCCGGGTTGATTCCTAAACTATATAAAGTTTGGAATGCCGCTTGCCGGGCTTGGTGTCGATTTAAAGTCGTCATACTATTGGCCATCCTCCGGCGTCTCTTCTTCTCCAAATAGGTTATTTGGATCAATTGTGCTGGCTACCTTAGGTGAAATCATCCCCTCAACATGCACATTAACAGCATTAACTGAAAGTTCGGTCATGGCTGCAATTTGCATCTTAACTCGTTCTTGGATTTGCACCGCCAACTTTGGCACACTCACCCCGTAGTTAAGATAAACGTACAAATCGATAGTCAAGCCGGCATCATCTTGAACGACTTCAACACCCTTACCACGCACACGGCGACCAAAGGCTTCTTGAGCACGATCAGAAAATGATCCACGCAAACTTGCAACACCTTCAACTTCCTGTGTTGCAAGGGCAGCGATGATATCTAGGACACGTACGTTTACACGAGTTGTGCCTTCGGTACCAGTTGGTTGGTCTAATACAATTGTTTCTTCTGCCATGGATTTCCTCCTTAAAACATAAAAGTGCCGGCCGGCAACCGGTCGGCACTATCACTTATCATATCACTGTGCTGTCCTTAACGTTACGGTAAGTCCAACTCACCGGCATGATTAAGCACGTGATGAATATGATCCACCATCATCAGTATTAATGATTAGCTTATCGCCAGCATTAATGAAATCAGGTACAGTAACAACCAAACCAGTTTCCATTGTTGCAGGCTTTCCACCACCATTTGCTGTCGCACCCTTGATACCAGGTTGTGTTTCAGCAACAGTCAATTCAACTGTTTTTGGCACTTCAACATCTAAGATTTCGCCATCATAAGTTGTCACACGTACAACCATGTTTTCAAGCAAGAACTTTAATGCATCTTGAATCTTATCATCTGGAATTGCAACTTGTTCGTAAGTTTCTGTATCCATGAAGACGTGTGAATCACCTTCAGCATACAAATATTGCATATCAGCTGAAACAATGTTAGCTGTTTCAAACTTATCTCCAGGACGGAAAGTTACTTCGTTAACAGCTCCTGTACGCAAGTTCTTCAACTTTGAACGCACGAACGCTGCACCTTTACCAGGCTTAACGTGTTGGAACTCCAACACACGCCAGATTGATTGGTTGTACAAGATTGTCAAACCAGTCTTTAAATCATTCATACCAATAGTTGCCATGATTGAAATCTCCTCAATTTTTGTCTTTCGTCTAATATTACCATAAGTTCTTTCGTCTTGGAACAGGCAGAACTTATTTTTTATCATGAATAAAAACCCATTCCATTTGGGACGGGTTTTTAACATCTTTAATTTAGCTTTATAGACGGGCGCGCAGCTCGGCAGTCTTCTCTTCGTAGCCTGGCTTACCTAATAAGGCAAACATATTTGACTTGTAAGCTTCAACCCCTGGTTGGTTAAATGGGTTAATCCCATTGAGGTAACCTGAAATACCAACGGCTAGCTCAAAGAAGTAAATCATATAACCCAAGGCAAACTCGTTTTGTTGATCCAATTCAACAACCATGTTTGGTACGCCACCATCGACGTGGGCCAACAATGTGCCATCAGATGCAGTCTTATTAACGTATGACATTGTCTTACCTTCAAGGTAACCCAATCCATCATCAGCATCTGAGACAGGAATTGTCACATCTGAAACTGGCGCATCAATGCGCACCAAAGTTTCAAAGAGGTTGCGACGACCATCTTGAATGTATTGTCCAAATGAGTGTAAGTCAGTTGAGAAGTTTCCAGACGCTGGGAAGATGCCCTTACCGTCCTTACCCTCTGATTCACCCTGCAATTGTTTCCACCATTCGCTAAATTGTTGCAACGTTGGTTCATAGTTTACAAGTAATTCAGTTGTATATCCCTTGCGATAAAGAATGTTACGGTAAGCCGCATATGCATAGGCATCATTCTTTGTGACATCGGTGTCTGAAAAATCGGCACGGGCTTGTGCTGCCCCAGCCATTAGTTGGTCAATGTCGTGTCCAGCTGCTGCGATTGGTAGCAAGCCAACTGCTGTAAGGACTGAGAAACGTCCCCCAACACTATCTGGCACAACAAATTCTTCATAACCTTCTTCATCAGCTGTTTGCTTCAAGGCACCCTTATGGGCGTCCGTAGTTGCGTAAATACGCTCACGCGCTTCGGCTTCACCATACTTCTTTTCAAGCAATTCCTTGAAGACACGGAAAGCAATCGCTGGTTCAGTTGTCGTTCCAGATTTTGAAATCACATTAATTGAAAAGTCGCGGTCACCAATCAACTTGATTAATGAATTAACATATTGTGGTGAAATTGAGTTACCAGCAAAAACGATTTGCGGCATCTTACGTTGATCAGCTGGATAAGCTGAATCAAAATAATCATTCAAAAAATCATTTGCAGCACGAGCGCCAAGATATGATCCACCGATTCCAATCACAACCAAGACCTCTGAATCTGATTGAATCTTTTGTGCAGCTTGCTTAATTCGCGCAAATTCATCCTGATCATAATCAACAGGCAAATCAAGCCAGCCTAAGTAATCTGAACCAGCGCCAGTTCCCTTATGTAGTAGGCTATCAGCTGCATCAACCATTGGTTGAATCAATTGCAGTTCATCATCATTTACGAAGGTTGATAACTTGCTTGCATCAAATTTTAGTGTCGTCATATTGTCTTAACACTCCTTTTCAAATTGGTATATACCGATTATAACATGTTCTGATTAAAATGAAATCGTTTTCCTGTAAGAATTTCTAACTTCACCCTTTATTTTAGCACATCCCCACCTACACGCAGGATAATAAAAAAGCACTGAAATCATTCAGTGCTTTGGTTATTATTAAGCTAAGCTACTCAAGTTTGAAATGATAATTGCTCCGACAACAACTAAGATTGTTCCAATTGAGATATAAAGCATTTGGCGAGATGTCTTCTTCTCATGCAAGATGTAAATTCCACCAAATGTTCCAACGATGATTCCTAGTTGTGACAAAGTTGCTGCAGTTGCTTGTCCGATTTGTGGATTCGCAGCTGAGATGAACATTGCAATGTTACCGATACCCCAAACCAATCCTGTAAGGATGTTACGGAAGGTTGCTGGTTGCCACATCGTCTTACCTTGATGCATAACGAAGACAACAATAATCAAGGCACCAATCACTTGTCCAATTGATTGTGGTCCAACGATCGCAGTCATGTAGTGCAAGCCACTACCATGAGGTGCTCCGTGAACGGCATCTGAGATAAAGCCAAACTTATTCAACAAGTTAGGGAAGACGAAGTACATCATGAATCCCAATGATGAAAGGGCAATCGCCATGTAACCACCCTTAGGATCAGCTTCAGGATTTGGCGCTGCCTTAGAGTTAGGATCTGGCAATGATGTCAAAACGGCTCCAATAACAACCGCGATAATGGCTAGTAGTCCGAAGAACCACATCTTTCCATTCGTCCATTCTCCCAAAACAGAAGCGGCCATCAATGCGTTTAATGCAATTTGACTAGCAGTTGAAACTGGGTTACCAACTGATACCCCTAATTTCTTGAACGCAACGAATTGTCCAGCCGTTCCAATCGCCCAGAACAAACCTGAAACAAAACCAACCACCCAAACACGCGGGTTAAAGGCAAAATCAAGCCCTGCTGATGGGATCACGTAGAAGAGCAAAGTTGAAAGCCCAAAGATTAAGGCCCCCAATGTCATTCCTAATGTTCCTTGAGCGGCTGATCCACCCATCTTTGTTGTAATAATACCTGTTGATCCCCAAGCTAAAGCTGGAATCAACGCAATTAAAATTGCCATAATTAGTTCTCCTCAAAATTTCTAAATAAATCGTTCTCTTTAGTACATGAATAATAATAGCATATGAAAATTGCTTATGCAAGCGTTTTCATAAAACCGATCATAAAAAATATAAAAAGGTCTAAAGTAGCACTACAGCACTACTTTAGACCTCTATTTTATGCTTTCAATAGTTTGAAACCCGTGTATTCATTTCCGCGAAAGGTTCTTTTTCCTAACTGACCTTTTGCTGTAAAAGGCTTTTTTTGTTTGGTGGTCGTTTCAAAAGTAATTGTTTTACCCGCTAACAAATCTGCTATTTCCGTCTCAGTGAATGTATGGTTCCCCCAAGTTTTTGCAAAATGCACTTCTTGTCCCTTAAAGATTCCTGTCACTTGTTCCGCTTTTGGCTTCGCTTTGACTTTACGTTTCTTCGGCGGTGGTCCAAGACGTTGGGTCAGATTGGCAACATTCGCTTCCATTTGTGGCATATCGTGGCCAATCACCTGCGTCACGGAATCCAATAGCTGCGCCATCGGCATCTTAAATTGTTCCACTTCATCCATCATCTCAAAAAGCCGTTTCGTTATTTTAGGCGAGGCAATCCACGTATTTTCTACCATTATCGCTGAGATGTTTCCGGTTTGAGTCGGCGTTAATTTACCCCGTGACTCGTTTAGCATCCCCTTTGTACCTTGACTCATATCTGACAAAGTTGAGACACGGGTCGCCCCAGTCCCCACATTATTCTTTTCCAAGAAAGCCATAATCCATTTAGTTGTTGGCGTTTGTGGTTTGGGATTCTTTCCCTCCGCTAACTCTGGTTGGGCCGTCGGCCCCAAGGTCGCACTTTGACTCTCTGTATCATCCGTCTCAACATTAAAGATTGCCTTATAATTCAACGCAATCGGCACATTAAAAGCTGTCTTAAAATCAGGATAGTCTAATAAATCTGCTGTCACGTGATCATAAACATAGTCTTCCGCCAACATCGCCAAATAGTTCTTGGCTAACGTCGTATAAATCTGGCGCGCTCCAGGGCCATACTTCTCCAGCTGATCCAGTGAAACCGGTACCTTAGTTCCTGGTCGGTTAGCCCCGTGACTCCCCTGTGGCTTCACATGGGTTTTACGTGGTTGGCGATGACTTAGCAGTTGGCGATCAACTTGAACTAAATCCGCAATCTGATCAACTGCCGGCAAAAGTTCATTGAATTGTTCAGGAGTCACATTGCGATCCTCGGTACGCGGATAAGAAACATACTGTGCTTCATACAGCTTTTGATACGTGCTCAAAACCTGCTTTGCCGATAAACCTTGAGGCGCAAGTAGTGCTGCCACCCCTGCCAAATCGATTAATTTAGGTGGCGCTTGGCGTTTCGTCGTGTGTTTCTCATTGGCTACGGCACTCTCATGGTAAGTTGCCACGTCAGCTTCACCTTCACTGCGTTGCGCGTGACGCCATGCAATTTGCTCAGCTTTAGGATCCACCTTACGCGCAAAGACATGCCCCGCGGGATCTTTAAACTTTACTTCATAATAAGGCACTGGGACATAGGCATTAATCTTTTGCCATTGCTCATAAATTTTCCAAATGATAACCGACTTTAAACGCCCTTCTCGGGCTACAACAGCATAGCCGGCCCCTTTCACTAACGTTGTCGCAATCCGAGTTAACTGCATCGACGCAAAATCCCATCGACTGCGACTCTCACCTTTAAGGTATGGGCCATATTGCCATTTATCAGCAATAGGGACTAACTGACGCATTGCCTGTTGAATTGATTGCGGCGTTTCATCCATAAAATTAGCTCGAAGAACTGCCCCTTGCCACCTCATTGCATCAATTGCTTCAAAGGCAAGTAAATCACCTTCACCAGATGGATCTGTATCAGTCGCAATGATAATGCCATCGTAGCCTTGTTTAAGTTCTGCTTTAATTTGATCAAGCAATTGCTTATTTGTTGTTCCTTTTGTTCGGGTACGAATATAGGTCCTTTGCCAATTCAAATCATTGAGTTGCCAAGGCATATCGGCTAACTTCCATGATTTATATTTTTTGGCTAACGTTTCAGGAACCATCTCCTCTGGCTCCCGAAAAGTCATGAGATGTCCGCGTAGATTCATAATCCGGTAATCAAAATCAGCGAAATGTCCTGCCGAACCTCCTAATGCCTTTGCAAAATTTTTAGCTGCTGACGGTTTTTCCGCCAGAATAAGATATTTAGGCATCTTCAACATCCTTTTTCATTTATTCTGATTGTACTCTTATGCATTCATATACGTTTTGTAGTTTTCGAAGTGCCTCACACAGAGCATAATCCAAATCAGCCGTCCCAAAGCGAGGGTCCCCTTTTGCAATTCTAAGACCAACTGAAAATTCGGTATGCTTTTTCTGCCCGAATTGCATCACGGTACGTTCAAAATTGGTGGCATCCAAAGATATGACCGCAGGTTCCATATGGTTTGGGCTAATAACAAAGTTTTGTGGCAAATCTAAAAAATGGCTTTGTTGCGCCTGGATACGTTCAGTCCACAAGGCTTGCTGCGTTGCATCCTGCTTCAAATTCTCTAAAAAGCTTAAATATAGATACAAACAATCTTCCCAAAGCCCTAATTCAAAATGTGGTAGCATCTTGTACCCACGCTTATTGGGGGCAAATGCTACCCAGGTATTGTCTGGTGGATAAACTGTCCGGCGCAAATGTTTAGCAACATGCGCATACCACGCTTGGCCATCCTCTTCTAAAATTGGCAAAGCCAATTTAGCAAAGTCCTCAAACTTTGGATCAATTTGTTGTTGGATAAGTTGCATGCGTTCAGCTAAAGTTGGCGCCTCAAATATCTTAAAATCTTGATTATTAAACATCACTAAGCCCCCGTTTCACCTGCATCGGATTTTGCAAATTTAATATGCAACGTCTGCGCCGCTTTCATCACATTCAAATTTAAAATAGCCTTGGCGTCGTCACCGTTTTCAGCGCCTTGCGGAGAAAGCGGTCCATTAACTTGAATATGAATCCCTTGATTGACAACTTCCGGAATTTTAACTTGATATTCCATATGTTTAGCCATGAATCGCTCGTCTTTTGACAAGAAATCCAGGATGCGTTGTCGTAACGCACTGACTTGTTCGTCGGAAGTCGTAACATCTAGATAATAATCCAATGTAATGCGTGGCACGTCGACTCGACTATCATTCGTGATTGGCTCATTAGCTAAAGTTGAGTTAGGCACAACTTGTAAGGCGCCTGTTGCCGTCCGCAGCTTGGTCGAACGAAAGGTAATGTCTTCAACTGTCCCTTGAATTGAAGGCGATTCGATTTTATCGCCAATGGAAAATGATTGTTCGCCAATGATGACCGCGCCCCCCAAGAAGTTTTTAATCTGGTCTTGGGCCGCCATTGAAACGGCAAGTCCCGTCAATCCAACGCCAGCAAATAATCCACTAATATTAATTTGCCAAGTTTCAAGAATGGCAAAGATAATGACCACTACCATTAAAATCTGTAAAAGCGTGGTCAAAAATGAACGCATAATCGCACTTAATTCAAAACGCTTATGCTTTCCAACCTTCGTCACAGTCTCCATTAAAAGTGGAATCAGGTGATATAAAATCACGCCAAAACTTATCAAAATCCAGGTGCGTAACACCTGATTTGTGATAATCACCAGTCCACGTGGCGCTTGCAAATATGCAAACAATAAATTCATCCCCACTGTATATACAATCACCGTAATGGGACTTGCTAAAGCCTTAATGATCAACGGGGCTGATGTTGTAAAATGCTTAAAATGATGTTTTGACCACTTATTCATCACAAACCGCACACCATAATGACCGACTAATCCCATAATGATTAAACTCGCTGCGGTAATTGCTAAGTTTTGCCAATCAAATGTCACTTCAATCCAATTTAAGATATTTTTGGTTTTCATCAGGTTCACGTGTCCTTTTTTGTTTACTTATATTGCATTGTACCAAACATTGCCAAAGCCAGTCGCCTGTGCTAAACTACATTTTATCAAAAATTAAATCAGCGCCACCGGGCGCATCACACGAAATGTCACACCGATACCATTAGGTCACAGAAGGTATCGCTGGGGGCATTTTTTATTTTGGAGGAATACACACATGGCATGGCTTTATTTAGGTTTGGCAGGCATTTTCGAGGTCGTTTGGGCAACAACCATGAAACTCAGTGACGGGTTTACCAAATGGCCATTTGTTTTAGCAACACTTCTCGGCATGCTGTTCAGCTTCGGGTTCTTAGCCCTGGCCACCAAGACACTCCCCTTAAGCACCGCCTACCCCGTTTGGACTGGCATTGGTGCTGTTGGCGCAATCTTAGCTGGGGTCATTATTTTTGGCGATCGCATCTCCCCTATCACTTGGGTCTTTGTCGTCTTGTTACTCATTAGTTTAGTTGGTATCAACATTACGCATAGTCACTAACTGAAAAAGCTAACCGGCTTCCACTGCTGTGGTTCCGGTTAGCTTTTTATTTAAGTAATTTTTCAATTTCAGGTTCAATATGTTCTGGTTTCGTTATTGGGGCATAGCGATGTACCAATTTACCAGATTGATCAATCAAGAACTTTGTATAATTCCACTTAATCATGCCATGGCCACTCATCTTTTTCAAATACACAAATAGTGGCGTTGTATCAGGTCCGTTGACTGCAACACGTTGTGTCATGGGAAAAGTGACACCATAATGCATTTGACAGTAATTTGCGGTTTGAGAATCAGTAGCCAATTCATTTTTAAATTGATTTGATGGCAATCCAATCACCACTAGTCCCTTAGCATAATATTTTTCGTACAAAGCCTGCAGCCCATTTAATTGTCCAGCTAAACCACACTTACTAGCCGTATTCACAATCAACAATATCTTTCCTTTATAATCAGCTAGGTCTAATTTAGAGCCATCCATCTCATCCAACTTAAAATCATAAATTTGTGTCATGTTGTTTCCTCCTAGGAATTGCTACTTATATTTAAAATCGCAGCTTTCAATATGGTCATTAATCATGCCAATCGCTTGTAAAAATGCGTAAGTTGTTGTTGGCCCAACAAATTTAAACCCGCGTTTTTTCAAATCACGACTAATTTTTATAGCCAAAGGTGTTGTCGCGGGGACCTCATCGGCTTGTTGCCAGTGATTCACGATAGGCGTGCCGTCTACAAACTGCCAGATATAGGCCGTGAAATCAACTGGGGCTGCATCCATCGCTACAAACCGTTGGGCATTATTAATCACCGCTTCAATTTTCTGACGGTGTCGAATAATTGAGGCATCTTGCAAAAGTTCATCGACTCGCGCTTGATCGTACTGTGCCACCTGAGTATAGTCCCAATTTGAAAAAGCTAACTTAAAGTTATCACGTTTTTTCATAATTGTTTTCCATGAAAGACCTGCCTGCATCAACTCCAGTGTTAAGGCCTCAAACAATGACCGTTTTTCACATTGTGGCCGCCCCCATTCTTCATCATGATATGTTTGATTTACGGGGTCACTTCCCCAGTCACATCTGACAACCATCCATTATTGGCACCATCCTTAATTTACCGACTTCTAAGTACGCTTTCACTCAGATTGATTCTTCATAATATATGCCCATTCGCTAGTAATTTCAAGCTATATATTATAGAATCCTAATAATACTTAACCTTTTTTCAAGCAAAAGATAGCGAGGAATAGTCATGCAAAATATTCTATTCGACTTCGACGGGACGTTAGCAAATTCAGGCGCGACAGTCGCATTAGCTACACAAGCGGCTTTTAGGGATTTATCCCTTCCCGAACCAAGTCACGATACAATTGCTTACTACATGGGGATTCCAATTGAAACCTCTTTTAAAGCAATGGTCCCTGAACACGATTTTACAACCGCAGAATACAATCGGTTATTATCCAGCTTTCGCGAACATGCTCAGTCACTTGAACGGACTCAGGTCACACTCTTCCCCGACATCAGTGCTGTTTTAACTCATTTAAAACAGGCTGGTCGCCAACTTTTCATCGTGACTAGCAAACCAACTCACACACTCAATCGAAATCTCAAACGATTAAATATCGCGCATTTTTTTACTGATTGCATTGGTTCTGACCAAGTTACCCACTATAAACCTGCTCCCGATGGCATTTTAATATTGCTTGATCGATACCACCTCGATCCAAAGCAAACCGTCATGGTCGGAGATGCAACCCATGACTTACAAATGGGCAAAGCCGCAGGCGTCAAAACAGCTGCCGTCACCTGGGGTGCCCACACCACGGCAGCCTTGCAATCTGAAAAACCTGATTGGCTTTGCCAAACCGCCCTCGACCTTAAACAGCTATAAACTAAAAAAATGCTTACTTCTCAGTAAGCATTTTTGTTTATTTTATTAATGGAAAGTCATCCCACCATCGACAATCAAAGTTTGTCCTGTCATATAATTTGAATCCGGACCAGCTAAGAAGGCAACACCGGCTGCAACATCTTCAGGTTCTGACAATCGCCCTAAGGCGATACCATCTGAGAACTGTGCCATGCCCCACGCATCATCTTCGCCAGCATTTTGAGCAACTTCATGTGCAATATCAAACATCATTGGGGTCTTCACAATTCCAGGCGCAAATGCATTCACTGTAATGCCAAATTCAGCTAATTCTTTAGCTGTCGTTTGCGTAATCCCGCGAATAGCAAACTTGGTAGATCCATAAACGGTTAGGTTTGGGTTTCCTTCGACACCCGCTTGTGATGTCGCGTTAATAATCTTACCACCATGACCCAAGTTACGGAAAGCGTCTGTCGCAGCTTGAATTCCCCAAACTGTTCCATTCACGTTAATATCTTGTGCCCAGCGAAGCGTCTCCGCATCCACTTCCATGATAGGAGTTGTTGGGGCAACCCCCGCATTATTTACCATAACCGTTAAATCACCAAAGGCATCAATTGTCGTTTGCACGGCGGCAAACACTTGATCGCGATCGGCGACATCAGCTTGAATGGCAATGGCTGCCCCCTCATGATTGGCGTTGATTGCTTCAGCAACATGTTCTAGTTTGCTCAACGTACGACCGACTACGGCCACTTTAAAATCATCATCTGCTAAACGCTTCGCAATTGCTTCGCCAATCCCTTGGCCAGCTCCTGTAATTAATGCCACTTCTGTCATGTTCTCGCTCCTTTTTTGGTACGAAATTCTGTCTACGTTATTATTGTACCACTCACATCTCAACATGTGCATGCATTCACAAAAAAAGACACTCCACTAAGTGTCCTTCTTTGTTATACATATTTCTTATAAATTTCTAGCATAGCTTTATCCACTGATGAAGCATCAAACTGCATAAGTTCAGTACGATGTTTCTCTAAATCAGGTACTTTTTGATCTTGGTAAACCTGTTCAATCGCCTGTGAAATTGCATCTACGTCAGTCACATCAACTAGCAGCCCTAAATCTTCAGAGGTTAGATAATCCGCCATTCCCGTATTTTGTGAACCAATCACATAATTCCCATCGACCAATGATTCGAGACCACCTAAGCCAAGTCCCTCACGCAAAGAAGGAAAGACATTCAAATCAGCGGCGTAGTGAATATTGGTAATATCAGAACGATAACCTAAGAATTGTACTTGTTCCGTAATACCTAATTCTGTTACCTTTTCTTGCAACATCGTTAAGTTTGGTCCAACGCCAGCCACTAATAACTTCATTTGTGGTTGCTTCAGTTTCGCCATTGCTTCAAGCACAACAATTTGCAACACTAAATACATCCAATAGCTTTGAAAAACAACAAGTACGAGAATCTGGATAATGTTTTGTAATACACGTATTCCGACTTGATTAATGGTATTAACATACGATCGTTGATCTGCAATAAACATTGAGCGCGAATATGAGTAAAAATAACTGACAGCAGTGCCAATCACATATAGCAAAAACATCATATGCATATGTGGAATCATCGTATCTTTTTTTACAAAAAAGTTCAAGAACAGGGTCATGACTAATCCCAAAACAAGAATTGTAACCCCAATAAAACGATAAATCTTCTTGTAAAAAGTAACAATGGCATCAATCTCTTCATAATCCTGATTAGCAATTGGCGCATATAGTGAATATGTGATTGCTGCTCCAATTCCTAATTCAGCGAAGGAAAGAATACTCATCAAATTGGTAAATAGTCCATTAGCACCCAAATAATTGGCTGACATGTAGTGGACAAACACAATTTGCATAACAAACTGCATAACAAGTGTAATAACCTGCGCAATCAAAGATACCATTGAATTTTTGATTGAAAGCGAAGTCCGATTCATTTTATCTCTGATCCTTTACAATATAATCTCTTACAGGATATAGCTCATTCTGGAATAAGACGGGTTCATAATTAACCTGATAACGAATGCCATAGTGATATGCCTCATAGCTATATACACCAAATAATGCAAACGCGATGACAAGAACAGTCCATCTGGTTGGACTTGGCAAACTGGTAAACAATGTAATAATGACAACAAACACTACCAGTAACCCATCCATCAAAATTCTATCAAAATTGAACGCGGCCATGTAGAGCGGAAACAACATAAAGAAAAATAGCGCCATTTTTCGGCCCAATGTAATGTATGTTTCTAAAGCAGGTTGTTTTACAACCTTACCCAATTTTACGAATAACCAATATAAAACAATTGTTAACGTAACATCAAAAATCATAATTGTGCCTGGTTGGAATCTAAGTGCATAGGCTGCTAACTTAGGCCCAAAAACAGGAATGGCTGAAGCCAAAGCATTGACGATAACTGTATAAACCCCACGTGTGGGTGGTAGGAGCATTGCAATTGCCACAATAATCATTACTGCAATAAACCAATACTCAGTTTTGCGATGTTTAATTTTCATAATCGGCCACAGCAATAAAAAGAAAAATGCAGAGGACTGCACTAGGCCACCTATTATAACTAAACAAATAAACATCGACGTCTTACCCCGCCAAAGATATGCTATGGCCACAAAGACAATCGTTGCCATTAGGTAATTACGTAGTTGAATTGGTGATTCGAAGAATAAAATCATCGTATAGAAAACCATAAACAAACGTTTGTTTTCTAATTTAAATAACCGCATCCCTAAGTAAAGCAGAGTCATTTCCAAAACAAAAATAAGCGTTTTAAAGCCTTTGTAATCCAGGCCCAAAGCATTACTTAACTGCATTAACAAATTAAATAACGATTCGAACTTATTTGGAACGGCTGGATGTGTATAGTAAATTTGGTAAATAATGTTATCCGAAACAGTATTGGGGACATATACAAATAACACACCTAAAAGACAGACAAAGAGAATTGGGAAAGCTGTTTTTTTTAACGGCGCAATGATTCCCATCAGAGCTTCTGCAATAATTGCTAAATAAAATACTATCGGCACAACAAGAATCTCCTTTCATTCATGGTTATTTTAACAACCATTTCGTATATTTTTGGCACAAATTATAACCATGTATTTTTAAGAGCATCCAAAATAAATTGTTTTTTAATTTCTTCAAAATACCATTACCGTACTGGATTACACCCTTATCCAAATTATTTTGAACATCTACTAAATACTGAGAATTACCTTTTAATGACTTTTTAGTATTAGACAATTTAACAATATTTGCCGCTTGAATAAACAATTGCTGGTTCAATAGACATTTGGCATTCGATGCAATCGTAGGATAGCCTTCTAAAATATTTTTTATAACAGCAACAGCGTCTATATGTGCTTTAATTTCCTGCTTATGCGATGCTGATCCGATAACTTGTCTATAGTAATAGCCAACATAACTTAGGTGTACAACCCTTTCAGCTCGGTATCTCGTTATTAATGCAACCGCTAAATCTTCACCCAACTTTGAGTACTCTGGGAATTTAATACCAGTTAAAAGATTAGCCTCATACACCTTATTCCAAACTGCTGTATACATCTTTTCATATGTTGTCCCAGTCTCAATTTTTTGACGCTTATTCTCGGAAAATCTCTCATAATCAAAAATAATGAGATCCGCTCTGTCACTTTCAATAATCTGGTTAGCTTCATGTAGTAAATTATTATCCAACAAGTCATCAGCATCCATAAACAAGACATATTGTCCAGAAACTTTGCTCATCGCAAAATTCCGTGATGTCGCCATTCCCTTATTCTGCTTATTAACATAAACCTTAAGTCTGTTCTCGTTAGAATAGCCATCCAGAATAGCTTGCGTACCATCATTGGAAGCGTCATTAACTACTAATAACTCAAACTCAGTGTAACTTTGATCGAAAACTGAGGTAAGTGCCTCTCTTAAAAAAGCTTCCGCATTAAAGGCGGTCATAATAATAGAGAATTTAATCATTTTTCAAACTCCGATTTCTGTGGCCATTTCTCTTCAAATGTTTTTTTAATAACCGGTTTAATGTTTTCAAATTCTGCATTCGTTAGATTATCATCATCATTAACAACCACAAAAAAATCCCTTGTTTGTAGCTTCTCTCGAACTTGATTTACATCTGAAATTTGAAAATATGATCCGCGTCCTTTAATTTTTGTTGGTACAAAGTCTCCCTCAACTAGACGAATGTATCGTGCAAGCCAAATACTAAAGTCTGTTGATTTTCTAAATCGATTTGATAAAAAAGGTTCTAAATCTTCACCAAAATAACGCCACATTGTCTGTAAATTCGTCTTTGTATACGGCATTGGTAGGTGTGGGTCATAAAAGCGTGTAAAAGCTCCAAAAGGCAATAAATAAAAGTTCAATAGTAATAACTTACCATACTTAAAGTTGAAGTATTTAGATTTATTTTTAGAAATGACTTCTCGTTTATTATATTTTTGATTAATCAACTTTAAATTTTGAACAAATATATGTGAAAAATCATCAGTTGGTTGAATGACATTTGATACAAAACAATCAACGGGTACACCGTTTTCATCAAAAAAATCAGTTGGTTGCATCGGATTAACCATAAAAGTATCATCATTGAATACAACAAAATGCTCTGATAACCCGGGTATATTTGCAAAGTTCATTTCAATTACGTTTGAATTGAATGTTGGAAGATATTTGGCGTCGATATATTCGCTATGATCTACTAGTTCAATCTTCTCATTGTTTTTTAGCCAACTCGGTACTTGATTATCTGTCACCAAAAAAATCCTATGAACCCATGGGGCGTTGTTTTCAATGGCTCTAAACCAATATTTAAAAATTTCATAATCACGATATCTCGATGCACCGTTCATTTTCGTTTCATTTGTATTGTACTGGCTTTTTTTCTTCTGCCACTGTGTATCATTACCATCAACCCAAGTAACAATGAAATCAATTGGAAAATCCATCTACGTCCACTCCCTCATATCTTCAGCTCTTTTACCGCATACTTAATTTATTTTAAACCAATTTACGTACAATCCAATACCACTTCATTTTCAGCAAGTAAAAAAGCACTTGTCGTTTGATACTTAACAAATTTGGTGCATATCCATATGTATGTTTTAAATAACCATCATATTTTTGAAGTTCTTGGTTTGAAACATCCTTTTGCTTGATGAGCCGCACACTGTCCCGGACAAGTGCATCGGCTGACTTGCCTTGGATTGTTTCCTGATCAACAATCCTACTTAAATCCGCTAAAAAGAGTTCTGCATTTTTCACGATATCCAAATCCATTTTATGTGTCACCGAATTTTCGTTCATCTCATACTGATAGAATCCAGCTGTTTCAATTCTGAGCGACGCTATATGACTCATAGCAGTGGTAATGAACAACATATCTTCAGCAATCACCAATTGTTCATTAAACCGTAATCCATTTTTATGTAAAAATGAGGTTTCATAAATTTTAGAATACGGCGCTGCACTAATCTGAAATTGCTTTTGAAATTGATTACACAGTTGCAAAGCATTACGCATCAAGCCCACTCTCTCCTCTTTCGCAACTGCTATTGTTGTTGGTTCTTCTTGATTAAAGGTTTGATTCATTGGAAAAGCAATCATATCAGCTTGTGGATTTTCTTGAAGACATGCATTAACCACTTCGGCATTGATGCGATCATCAGCATCCACAAACATTATTTTTGTGCCATTTGCCTGCTCGATCCCGATATTCCGACTTGCTGAGGCACCTGAATGCGTTCCTAAAATTAATCTAATGTTGGAATATTGTTCTGCCAAGCCTTCAATGACCTCTTTCGTCTGATCCGTTGAGCCATCATCAATAACAAGAATTTCAACGTTCTTAATGCCTAAAACGTCTTCTAAAATATTTGCAATTGTGAGTTCAGCATTATAAGCGGGTATCACCACAGATATATCAATCATATTTTTATAGATTCCTTCTTGATTGGGGTAACCTCGATTGAGGTATCTCGTTTCTTTATTTTAGTTATTGTTTTAGTACTGTACGATTATTCATTTCTAATTTAGGAAGTCATCATTGTACAGACCTCAACCTATTTATCCCAAATATCGTCATTACACATATAATTGATTATAAACTAAATTTGATTTAAAGTTCAAATAAATAAATTTTAAATTTTTTCATCATGTTCAACTTAATCAAAGATAGTGATATACTAAATAATCAATTACACATAGAAAGGTTTCCTGCTTTTGCATGGATTATTAATCATAATGTCACCCTCACAAACTAAATCCACCACCCCCTATGTGGGGATTGATCTCCTAAAATGTATTTTAGCGATACTCGTCGTGGCTATTCACACGCATGCACCATTTTTTAATATATTGGGCCGCTTTGCAGTCCCTTTCTTTTTCATGACATCTAGTTTTTTCTTCTTTAAAAAATATATACATTTAGAAAACAGACATGCGCAAAATATTGCACTTTGGAGATATGCAAAAAAGCTCGCGATTATGTATGTCCTGTGGCGTATTCTATATTTGCCGTTCGATATTTATAAAAACTTTCAAAGTAACCCTAATTCATTTCCAAATATCTCAGTTTCTGGACTTATAAAGTGGTTTTTTAAGTTTGTCTTTATTGGAAGAGATGGCACATTCATCACAGGCTGGTATTTGATTGCCTCAATCTTTGGGATGCTTGTCATTGTCTTTTTAATTCGATATGTTGGCCTTCGTGTTACCCTCATAATTTCAATTATTGTTGAACTACTTATACTAATGGTAACTTCTTACGGTCAAGTGACTTTTTCAATAATTCTGATTAACCACGCCCTGCCGTTTTTAAATAACCCCTTCTCAACACTCACCACAAACACTTTTATCAGATCCCTACTACCTTTCACTTTGGGATTTATCATTTTCATGCTATCCAATTCACACAAAAGCATAACCACAAATAAAAAACTGATTAATTTTTATTTGATACTATTTTCAATACTCTATATTGTTGAATGTATTGTCCTTTACCGCTTTACAGGAGTTGGTAGTTTTGACGAGACCTTGTTCTTGCAACCTGCTGTTTTTTTCTTGGTTCTATATGGTATGGCATCACATGTATCACTCAGTACTTCACACTCTCTTTATCTTCGAGAATTTAGTACTTTTATATTTCTTGTCCACCCCATGTTTTTCCAATTCAGAATGTCCCTTGACCAACTAGTTAATATCACTGGTGTTGCAGCGGATTACTTCAATTTCGTCTGGATTGTTTTAGCTTCCATCGCAACGTACTTCGCTTACAGATGGCTTCGTAAACTAACCGGATTTAAATGGCTACGTTATATCCTATAACTTTTAATTTAAAACTTGATTTTAATCATACTCTCATATATAATGATTGTATTGATTATTTGCTCTGTAGTTCAGTTGGTAGAACGCCGCACTGTTAATGCGAGGGTCGCTGGTTCGAGTCCAGCTAGAGCAGTAAAAAAAGACATCCACATGTTGTGGATGTCTTTTAATTTTGTTTGATCTTTTCAGATTCGAACAATGTGAAGATATAATTCCACGTTGGACGGACGACCAAGAAAAAGAGTGGAAAAATAATTGATAACTTAATTCCCCAACCTTGTAGGAAATTCGTTAAGATGGGGAATTCACCAATATTTTTCAAAATCGTTGTCACCAATGTAATCACCCCAGAATTAATTAGGATAATCAGGGCTGGAATAATCAAAAACTCACGGAAGTTCGCCTTAATGCGCCCTAGATAACGTCGTTCGATATTCTTCACTAATGGAATCGTGAAAAACTCCTTGAGGATAAACGCACCTGGAATGACAAATAAGAGCATTTCCAAGATAAACGTCACATCTTCTGCATTAATGCCGTACATTAAAAATGTGTTGATGGTAACCATCGATGTAACCATTGTTAAAAAGATTAAGTGACCTTTCAAAACTACCTTCTTTCATAAATGCTTTATGTATTTAAAAGCTCAGTGTTCACAAGCAACTTGTTGTGTACACTGAGCTTTTTTGACGATCAATTGTTTGATCAAATTTTTCAGTGCACTGTCTAGTGTACCGAACTTATGCGCATTTGGCAAATTAGATGTTACCTTAATCAGCTAAATAATCGTAAACCATATGTGGGCGAGGTAACGTCAAATCAGCCACAATATGTTGTGATTTCACAATCTCTCGAACCGGTAAATCAGCAACCGGTGCCATGACATGTTCAAAGAGTTGCAACTTAGCTGGCGAATTCCAAGCCCCTTTAACTTCAACATCGGTAATTGTTGATTCCGTCATTTCTAGCACACGTGGCGTTGCATCGTAATTACGCATAATATTAAGACGATAACTTGGCTTTGTAATCTCAGCCTTAGCTTCTTCTAAATCCATTGGGTAGTAATTATATGCCATAGTGGCTGTGGCAACCGGTAATCCGCTGTACTCAAGCTTACCAACTAGGACATCATTATCTAAATAGATTGATGTATCAGCCAGTTTCTTTGGAAAAGCAGCTATTTCACGACCAGAAGCGATTGCTTCAGCATTGTTAACGTACATTGAAAGGTAGAACTCACCTTCTTGACCATTGAAGGTCACTGGAATTACTTGCCCGATTTCAGCGTAGTCACCTAGTCCATCTGAATCTGGCATGTTAATGAATTCAAACTTAACCAAATCATCAATTGGTTCTAGTGGTTCAGGTAATACCTTCATCAAGGCATCATGATCAGTACGATAAGTAATGTTCATGAAGTCACGATTATGAAACTTAACCTTCGCTGCTGGAAAGGCTGGTGAATCAATTGGCGTTGTAATCTTTTTTAGTAAATCTGCCTTATTCATAATCGTTACTCCTCCTATTTCAACATGTCTTTCAAAGTCGCAATGCTCTCATCAAAGACGGGAAGCTTACCCGTCTCTTCAGCCTTAGATACAGTTGATACAACAAAATCATTAAATGGTGTTTTAATGTCATGTTCTTCACCGGCTTTAACAATCACACCATTGATGTCGTGAACTTCTGTTTTGCGACCCTTTTCAAGATCTTGTAACATGCTGGCCTTAAGATCCTTGCTTGCTGCCATCATGCGGCGAACCAAAGCAATTTGGTCATCGGTAAAGCCATCAGCAGGCTTCTTAAAGTCATTTAGGTCGATACTACCCATCTTATCAAATGTCACATTATCAGCCTTTCCAGCTTCTAATCCTTCATTAATAATGTTCAAGGCCGCTAATACACCAACTTGATTATCAGCAACCGCCCCAAAGGTTGAATTAGTTGCTGCAGATAGCCCACTGAAAGCTGAGTTGATCAACAACTTTGACCACTTTGTACCAAGTAAGTTATTTGAAACGAACGTTCCCCCAACATTGTCCATGACCTTCTTAAGCGCCTCAATACGTGGCGTATCGGAACCATCTAACTCACCAATCTTAAAAGCAAATTCTTTAAAACGATCATAAACCGTTGTCAATTCTGATGAACCTGCACCTTGAGCTGTTGCACCAAATTCAACAGAACCTGCAACAACATTTTTTGCTGGAAGCTGCGTCAAAATATACTTTTCTGGGACACCATTTTGTAATGAGACCAACGTACCATCTTCATTCAAAATTGACTTGATTTTTGGTACAACAGAGTCATTGAAAACTTGCTTGGTCAACAAGAAAATAATATCAAATTTTCCATCAATATCATCAGGCGTTGAAGCCTTAACGGGAACTGTAATGTCTGTTGTTCCAACAACATGTGCACCCTTCGTATTCAATGTATCAACGTTCTCTTGCCAAACATCAATCAGCGTCACATCCAAGCCCGCCTTAGATAAAAAGGCTCCAATGATAGTTCCTAATGATCCTGCACCATATACTGCAATTCGCTTATTATCCATGTCAAACTACCCCTTTTATTTTGTTCGCTATAGCATTGATTTATCTACCGCTATAATGTAACGAGAAGTGTAGGCGCGGAAACTTAAACGAATAATAAAGTTTTTTAAATTTTTAAAATACACTTGAATAAGTTTAAATATTCACAAGGATAACTATACAGACGCGCTTGGCTACACGTAATCTAATCTTCTAACATTAAGCTTGAAAGCTGCCTCAATACCGTAAAATTACATTTTTTTTGCATAAAAACACACAAAGTCTTTTTAAATTCTTTATTTCACAAGCCTTCATGCAACCAAAAAATCCAAAATACGCTATAATGATAACCATTAATACGCAAAGGAGCACGACGATGGGTCAAACTAATTTATGTCAAAGTTGTGGTATGCCGATTGATCAGAACACGCCCGGTGGCACTAACGCTGATGGATCAATTTCAACCAAATACTGTACTTACTGTTACCAAAATGGGCAATTTACTGAAAACCTCCCATTTGATGATATGTATGCCAAAAATTATCAACGATTCTTGGATTCTGATATGAATCGCTTCCAAAAATTCATCCTTAAACGCATGTATACCAAAAAATTCATGCGCGGTTTAGATCGTTGGCATCAACATTAATAAAAAAAGGTTAACCACTTCGCTAATTGTGGTTAACCTTTTTATTTTTGTTTTTTTATCCGGATTTCGCGTCGACGTTGCCACTTAAGTAGTTTAGAGGTTGTTGTTAATGCAACTGATAACAGAATATTAACCAGGGTCAGCACCAAAAATGTTTTTGGAATATTCGATCCAGTAAATTGAATCATTAAAGTCGTTAATGTTGTAAAGACTGTTATAAGACTTAAAACGCCTAAAGGCAATTCGTAGTTTCCACGTAAATGCAACAGGCGATGCGCACCATAAAGGATACCAACACTTGTGACAATGAAGCCAATATAGGTCATCAAGAACCACCAGATAAATTCAGACGGGTCTTTTTTTGCAAAGGCCAACATGTCATCCGCCGCCGTATATGAAATAACAACTCCAAATATCTCTACCAGTAGATAGATAACTACCAACCAGACTAAGGGTGGAAAAACAATCCGCCAAATTTTACGCAATTTCTTGGTCCACCCACCTCTCATCGGCCATGCTCACTATCTGGTAGTTTATTGTTTTGAGTTTGATAACGCTTATACAAAATAATCGCAATCACTAAAATTAAAATGGCGCCGCACAGCAAGAGTGTTTTTAAGGCATTGTCATAATATACCAAAATTGATCGGATAATTGCCGTCACAGCCACATACAGATAATCCTCAAAATGTATATTCGCATTACTTGAGAAGTAGTCTTTAATAATCACCAAGAACTCTAAAAACAAAAAAGCAGACAGAATATTTTTTGAAATATCTGTAAAGTCCTCGTGCGTTAAATGCTGAAACAGCGGTAAAACCAATTCATAAATACTTAAGGCAAAATAGGCGGCAATGACCAACCCAAAAATCATCATAAAAACCATGATGACATACTCATAGCCTTTCGTAATACACTTTAAATTCTTTTCACTCATGTTTCGGACTACCTCTCATTAAGTTATCGCTACGCATGTGCCCGCAAAATCGCAAACACTATGTTTCTTTATTGAATAAGTTTTTAAATAAATCTTGTAGAAATGGGACATTTTCATTTTCAAAAATTACTAATGGAAAAGCCTCAGCGGCACTCGTTAGTTGCCAGCCCTCTGGCGCCTTAATTTTATCATAGTCTGCGGCAAAGGCAGCTTCATCCCCATATGCTGCTTGTTGTTTTTTAACATGCCCACTAATTTTAACATCATCACTGGATTTGACAATATAATCCCAACCCAACTGCGCAAACATTGCCTTGGCTTCACCAATAGCAGGTTCAACTTCCATTTTCGTTTCCTCGACCTTCATTTCTTAACAATTCCCTATTATAACAATAAGTCATGCTTTGCGCGTACAAAGCTCAATTTACAAAAAAAGAACGAACCCCTAGATTCATTCTTTTACTTTTTGGTATTTTTTGACTGCCATGTTACTTTATTGTGCTTATCAATTGCGATGTCTAAGTCTTGGTCATTTTGGTTCAATAAATACGTAATTGCCTGACGATCGGATTTACTGGAAAAGGTATCAGCGGGTAACGTCATTTCATTAAAATACTGACCATATTGTTCACGAATTAGTGCCATGACTCTGCCTGCTTGTTCAATCTGCGCCTGTGTTATCTTAACTGCCATACGCCGTACCTCGCCTTTCTTTTGCCCCTATCACAATCGCTTACTTATGGTGATTGCTCCATTTTGTGATGCACCACTGAATGAGCCACAAACAAAGCATCACAAATGCAGTTGGTCCAATTATCAAAACTAAAAAGGTTCCATCTACAAAAATATGCCCATACCACAATTGGATGATCATCCTTATTGCAATCACAATTCCTAACGCAATTATACCTAACTGACACCATTTTTTCATGCTTAGTACCCCTTTATCCATCAGATTATACGCAGTACTTTAACATAAGCTAAAAGGATTCAGGTTCTCATTCAGTTCTATTAAAAAATGATTGTTCCAAACCTTCCTGGTTGAACAATCATTTGAAAAAGCATTTAATTAATTATCAATGTTTGACAGCTCATCATCCAAGGCTCCCGCGAGGTTTGCAATGAACTTCTGAACATTTTCCTCATCTTGTTCGGCATCATAGGGATCGTTGTTTGAAGATAGCAACAACGTTTCTTTGTTAATAAATAGAATGGTCTGCTTAATATCACTCATCTTATTAGATAAGTCATAGAATGAATCCACACCTTGGATAATACTTAGTAGTGCACCAGCTAATGAAACAAAAATCAACAATTTAATGTTGTGTGATGACATTGAAACCAGTACAGGAATTGAAGAAGATAAGATAATACGTGTCAAATTACTAATTGAAGAATATCGTTGGTATTTTTTCAAAGTCATTTCTAAACGACTCGTTGTGGTATTAGCACGTTCAATAATGTCTTCTTTGGTTGGAATTGTTTCATTCATTTTAAGCACCCCTTTTATTGTTATCACATATCATTTGCTTTATTAATCATTAAAGATATTACCACATGTTATTACTATATGAAAACAACTTTAGTCTATCCTTTTTTTATTTAAATCGTCAATTCTGCGCTCTCTTTAACCATGTTGATTAATTCGTTGACGGTTAAATCCGTTGCATTGACGTGAACCGTATTCCAATGTTCTTTATTCATATGAAAGCCTGGCTCTACTCCCCTGATAAGACGCATTTGTTGCCCATGTTCAATTGTTAATTTAAGATCAATCAACAGCTCATCATCCTTTTCAAAGACCATCGCGATGATTTTATCATTACTTTGATGCTTAACGACATGCCAAATAATTTTTTCATGTCGGGTTGGTTTATTAAATGGAAAACATTCGTATCCATCAGTATGATCTACGACCAGTTCTACTAACTCTGCTAGTTGCATCGACTTTCCTGCCTCACTTTTATTGCGAATAAAAAGCCGACTTTTATCAAAGTCGGCTCTAGAATGGAGTCGAGGGGATTCGAACCCCTGTCCTACTATCTCGCTACTAATACCTCTACGCTCATAGTCATGCATTTTAAATTTCACAAGTTGCACGCCGCATCACAAAGCGATCAACTTGCTAGATTGATTATCCTCTTCTGCACATCCCCAATCGGAGAACATACAGCGCAGATTACTAAATTATTAAACCGTTAACATATCGGCAATCACAATGTGCAACGATCACGCGTGCTGTGTTTTAGGCAGCGACGGCGTAGTTATTTGAATTGTTTGCAGTTAATTCAACTGAGTGGTTTATAGGGACACAACCCCTAAGCGCCATACTAGCTCGAACAATACTAGTCGATTCCAAAACGACCCCGTAAATATCTGCTATCTTTCCATTATAACAGAACGACAGCAGATATTAAATTGTAAAACGTTTTAAACAAAAATTCGTTTTATTTCCCTAAAAAACAATTGTCTTTTAAATATAGTTCGTTTATAATCAACTCTTGGTGGTTTAAATCACCTACTAAAACACAAAACACGAACATTAAACGAGGTGTGGACATTATGCCAGAGTCAAACGTATTCGATTACGAAGATATTCAACTTATTCCGAAAAAGTGTGTGATTAAGAGCCGTAATGAGGCTGACACAACCATTCAATTTGGTGACCGTACCTTTAAGTTACCTGTGGTTCCTGCTAATATGCAAACTGTGATTAATGAAAAGTTAGCGATTGAACTTGGTCAAGCGGGTTACTTCTATGTGATGCACCGTTTTGAACCAGAAACACGTGCGCAATTTATTAAAGATGCACATGCCGCTGGAACATTTGCCTCAATTTCCGTTGGGGTTAAGGATGACGAACATGCATTCATCGATCAATTAGCTGCGGAAAACAATATTCCCGAATACGTGACCATCGATATCGCGCACGGTTACAGCGATACGGTTATTGACATGATTAAGTACCTAAAAAACAAGTTGCCAGAGTCATTCGTGATTGCCGGTAACGTCGCTACGCCTGATGCTGTGACAGCATTAGAAGACGCTGGTGCCGACGCAACGAAGGTTGGGGTCGGTCCTGGAATGGCTTGCATTACGAAGTTGAAGACTGGATTTGGAACGGGTGGTTGGCAATTAGCTGCCATTCAACAATGTGCCGCCGTTGCTAAAAAGCCAATCGTCGCTGACGGTGGTATCCGTTACAATGGTGATATTGCCAAGTCAATCGCCTTTGGTGCTAGCATGGTTATGATTGGTTCAATGTTTGCCGGTCACGAAGAAGGTCCCGGTGAAGTGCTTGAAATGGATGGCGCTAAGTACAAGACTTACTTTGGTTCAGCCTCACAATTCCAAAAGGGGGAATACCGTAACGTCGAAGGTAAGAAGCTCTTCGTCCCATTGCGCGGTAGCATTTATGATACTTTGCGTGAAATGCAAGAAGATTTACAATCAGCAATCTCATATGCAGGTGGTCGCGAGTTGCACGACTTAACTAAGGTTGATTCAGTTATTGTTCGTAATACCATCACTAACGGTGACAATCGATAATAAACGAAAGCGGATTAGGCACACTGGCCTAATCCGCTTTTCTTATTTAATATGCTGAGCGATTTCGTTTAGTCGGCGCCGTAATGTTTTACGGTGCATACTTAATAGCTGACTGCGCTCACGCAGCGTTAGATCAGGAAAATCTAACACGTTTTGATAAATAGCTTGGAGTTGGTACGGCATTTTAGCCTTTAACGTGCGCCAAATCTCCATATAACAATCTGAATACGTTTCCCCATCAATGTCTGCTGATGGCTCATAACGTGCTTGATGCTGCCATTCCTTGCGTTGTAAGTCACGTAGGCGCCAAAGCAACAGTCGAAACAGCTGCTTGTTAGCTTTCGGCGCTAAATCGTGTTGCTTTTGTAGTTGCTCCCAAATAATTAATAAGAGTTCTTGAAAATAATCATCGTATTGGTTGTCGGCACGCGTTAACCCACTAGCTTTTAACACGCCGCCCACTAAACGTTCGAATTCATGTAATTCCGTCATTCCTGCGACCCCATTTTATTTAATCAGATTCGCTTATGCCGCTGTTGCATGTTGGCGTAATCTAAATCGCATTCAGGTTATGTTCTACAACATCCAGCCGCACAGACGCTGTTCGAGTACTACGAAGACTGATTGAGTCATTTATACCCGTCGTGCACGGCATAAGTCAATCTTAGTTGTTTCAATTTTTATCACATCCACAAAAAAAGACCCCCAGCGCGAATGGGAGCCTTTTCTTTCAAACATGCAGATGTCTCAAATATTTTTTTATAATTAACTCTACAACATTTTGAATAGTTCTATTATAGCTTATTTTTCGTGAAAAAACCAAAGGAATGTTAGAGCTCAATTAAAACTCGGTCACTCAATTGAGTTGAGGCATATGCTGCTTCAACTCGTTTTACCTTGGGCCAGAGGACCTGTCCCTTAGCGTCAGTCAACCACTTACAAGCAGCCAGCGCTTTCAAAGCTTGCTTCAATGTTTCTGGCGTTAATTGATCATCAGCATGATTCAACTTCCACGTGAATTTCTTATCGCCATGTTCTGTATCAAGAATAAAATGAATATTTAATTGTTTCATAACACGCTCCTATTTCACCAAAGTTTGCTTGGTCGTTACAATACGATGCACAAAATTTTCTCGTCCTAATTTTTCGAAAATACGACCTAAGGCCAGTAAGTCTTCAAACGATGTATTCGGCAATGCGTAGATGTTACGTGCAATTGGTTCCGTTACCTCTTCTGCATGCACTGTCGTTGGCGAACCAATGTATTGCACTCGCATAACTGGGGCTAACTGCTTCAACTTCATAATTCTTTCCTCCGTAAATGTCATGTTGTACGCGTACATGCCATAAACGAAATAAATCCACAGATGGGGACAAAAAAACAGACATTCAAATTGAATGTCTGTTTTTAAAAGTTTATTTAGCGTATTCGACAGCCCGTGATTCACGGATAACTGTAACTTTAATATGCCCTGGATAATCCAAATCTTTTTCAATTTCTTGTGCGATATCATGTGACAAAACTGTTGCTTCCAAATCAGAAATAACAGCTGGTTCAACGATAACACGTACTTCACGTCCCGCTTGAATGGCAAATGATTTCTCAACACCACTAAAGCTATTCGCAATTGTTTCTAATTGCTTCAAACGTTGTACATAATTTTCAAGAGATTCAGAACGTGCTCCGGGACGAGCAGCTGAGATTGAATCTGCAGCTGCGACAAGTTCAGCAATCACGCTTTCAGGTTCAACGTCACCGTGGTGGGATGCAATTGCATTTATCACCTCAGGACGTTCGTGGTACTTGGTTGCAATTTCAACACCCAATTCCACGTGTGAACCATCAACATCATGATCAACGGCCTTACCAATATCGTGTAGTAACCCTGCGCGCTTAGCAAGCGTAATATCTTCACCTAACTCAGCCGCCAACAGACCAGTTAGTTTTGCAACTTCGATTGAATGGACAAGAACATTTTGACCGTAACTCGTACGATAATTTAAGCGACCGACTGTTTTGACTAAGTCTGGGTGCATATTGTGAATACCGAGATCAAAGACAGCTTGTTCTCCGACTTCACGAATATGTTCATCCATTTCCTTACGTGACTTTTCAACCATCTCTTCAATACGAGCTGGATGAATACGTCCGTCCGCAATTAACTTCTCCAAAGCATTCTTAGCGATTTCACGACGAATTGGATCATATCCACTCAATACAACTGCTTCTGGTGTATCATCGATAATCACATCAATTCCAGTTGTTGTTTCAAGTGCACGGATATTGCGACCTTCTCGTCCAATAATCCGACCCTTCATATCATCATTTGGCAAGTTAACGACAGACACTGTTGATTCAGCAACCATGTCGGCAGCTGAACGTTGAATCGCATCAACCACTAAGTTCTTGGCATGCTTTTCAGCTTCAGCAGAAGCCTGTGTATCACTTTCCTTAATCATCCGTGCGCGTTCAGAAGCTAAATCATCCTTAGTCTCAGCTAAGATTTGATTTCTAGCATCTTCACGTGAAAGTTCTGCAACTTCCACTAATTTATCTTCACGCGCATCAAGTAACGCATCCGCCCGTTGCATCTTATCATTGACGCTCTGACGTTGTTGGTCTAGTTTCTTTTCCTTCTCTGCGATAACTTCTTCTCGTTTTTGAAGAGAAGCATCTTTCCGATCCAATACAGATTCACGACTTACCAATCGATCTTCTTGACTCTTCACTTCAGAACGACGTTCTTGAAGGTCTTTTTCAATCCGATCTTGGTAACGTTGGCTTTCATCACGAGCTTCGACTAAGGCAGACTTTTTTGCTTGTTCTGCTTCAATTTCAGCTTGATGCGTAATATCTGTTGCATTTTGGCGTGCATCCGTAAGTTTCTGATTAATTTGCTTATCAGCATACTTATAACCGAAAACACCACCAATTACGATTGCGACAAGCGACACAAGAATTATCAAAATGATTTCCATCTTATATCTCCCGTCTATTTCACAGGAAGTCCTGATCATAGTTTAATCTGTGCTTGCGCACTAGTATTATTTTAGACTTTTCCACAGTCTCTGTCAATGAATGTGACGCGGTATCAGCAATAAAAAAAGACCAAATCCTGGATTAGAATTCGGTCTTTCGTTTATTTAAATTTCATACGTAAGCGTAGTCCTAGGGTGACTAAACTGCGAACTAAAATAGCTACAATTGGCACCATTAGAATAATTGAATTTGAAACGTTTAACAAAATTTCCAAGCCGGCGGTTAGCACAATTAATGCAATCAAGACAAATTGCCAAATCGCCAAAGTACTATGATCAATTTTATTCAAGCGTCGTGCCGCTTGCCAAATTGCCTTCACATCGACTAACTTGTTGATTACAAAATCTGTTTTTGATTCATCATCAATAAAGCTAATCACGACATCGTTTGGCATGTCAGCTGGCAACACCTGGTTAGTAATCAAAGCCGTTGGTTGTGTCTCAGCCCAGTCCCGTTGCATTTGTTGTTTGCGGTCCGGTGTTAAGCCTGCCTGGCTATCAGTCAAGCTTCGCATCGATTCTTGCACACGTAGCAATGAACCTTGTGTATCTGAACTGGCTACGTGCGTAGTGATTTTTTGATTCACAAAGAAATTATCCACATCAATTAACGTTCTAATCAATGGTGCACCAAAGGCGACTGCGCCAATCGCATGACTCCCCTTAACCAAAACACTGACTGAATTTCCAAGGTTAATCGTGTCTTTCAACCATTGGCGGTGATAGACATAATTATTCTGTAATGCATTTGTGGCAGAAACCAGCATATAAGTGTCGCCTTGAATTGTTCCTTGTAAACCAACGAGTGGTATTACTTCGACGTTCTCGGCTTGGATTGGATAGACCCCTTGATTATGACTATAGGTCACCAAAGCTTCAGCATAAAGTCCACCAACCTCTTGTTCGAGGCCAGCCATAATCCCTAAAACATCTTGAGCACTATAATTGTCATCAATACTATCAACATTGTAAACGGTCAATTGTCGGCTGGTTAACACACCTGTCTTCTCGACAACCACTTGCTTAATGTCTTTAATTTGGTCTAAAGCTACTGGATTATAAATTTTAACACGTGCATCGGTCAATGTCTCAATGGCCTCGCCACGTGACTGTGAAGCAAAAATCAGCGGCCAACGTGGATCAATGACCAGCATCGAAGCAGTTGCCACGGCAAGGCCAATTTGCCAGTCCCAAGTTAACCCAAAGAATAAGAGCCCATACACCGCAAAGATAACACTCAGCCATGACAACCGGCGTGCTGATTGCAACATGGCACTTGAAACAGGCGCCAAACTTTCAACACGTTGGGTCCAACTTAACGTCAACATGAGTAGTCCAATGCCAAACATCGTAATGGGCAGGGTCACTGTTTTCAAGGCTGATACGTGCATTGGGTCAAGATACATCCAAAACGTTAAAATAAACCAGGCACTCTGACCCAAAATGGCCACCCAGAGACTTGAAAAGCCACGCGCTTTTTGGAAACGCCACGCTTGCCAGCTCATTTGCACATCAGCAACAACAAGCAACACCCCTGCTACGAGCAGTAATATCAAAAATAGACTTGATTGATTTAAATCAACGGCAACATCCCAGCCCCAAAAGACAGGCATCGATATACCAGCAATTATTGCTAATCCGAACGCAAACATTGCATACCAGCGATAATGGATTTGTCGCATTGCTGCACCTCATTTCTAAAATAGTAAAAAAATAACCATACCCCACAGACGCAGGATACGGTTATCAGCAAAGGAGAATGTGGGATTCGAACCCACGCGCCGGTTTCCCGACCTGACGGTTTTCAAGACCGTTCCCTTCAGCCAGACTTGGGTAATTCTCCATAAATTGCGGGTGTAGGATTTGAACCTACGACCTTCGGGTTATGGGCCCGACGAGCTACCAGACTGCTCCAACCCGCGATAATAGTAAAAGGAGGATGTGGGATTCGAACCCACGCGCCGGTTTCCCGACCTGACGGTTTTCAAGACCGTTCCCTTCAGCCAGACTTGGGTAATCCTCCGTAACAAAACATTATGTTACACGATATTCGCTTACCTGTCAACTATTCTGCTGTATAAATCTCATTTCCACTTTTATTCTATCATTTCTTAGCTGATAAAAAAAGAGAACTACCACATGGTTAGTTCTCTAAATCCTATTTAATTCTTAATGTCATCGCATTGATGGCGACAATAATCGTTGATAGCGACATTAGAATAGCACCCATCATTGGATCGAGTCGGAATCCCAATGGAATCAACACTCCTGCGGCGAGTGGCAAGGCAATAATATTATAGCCTGCTCCCCACCAAAGATTCTCAATCATCTTTCGACGCGTATTCTTAGCTAACTTAATTAAATCAATAATGTCAGTTGGATTTGAGTTCACCAGGATGACATCCGCGGCACTAATAGCAACGTCCGTTCCGGCCCCAATTGCAACACCAATTGTAGCTTGCGCTAGCGCTGGAGAATCATTAACACCGTCTCCAACCATCATCACACCAGCCTCTTTTTGATACTTGGTGACGTAATGAATTTTATCATTCGGCTTCAATTCAGCATGCACTAAATCAATGCCAATGACACCAGCTACTTTTTTAGCAGCTTGTTCATTATCACCCGTTAACATAACTGGCGTATAGCCCATTTTTTTCAGTGTCTTAATGAAATCTGCAGTTCCAGCCTTAACTGCATCTCCTTCAGAAATCATTGCCACCGCTTTTTGGTCAATTAACAAGAAGCTGACGCTATATCCTGCTTGCGTTTGTTGGAGATAAGCAGCCTGGTCCACTTGAATGCCTTGGGCATCTAAGTAATTGCGATTCACCACTGCCATTGCCTGCCCATCAATCGACCCTGTAACACCTGTACCAGGTATATTTTTAAAATTTTGAACAGTTGGTAATGTCGTATTACCTGCAGCTTCAACGATTCCTGTTGCTAGCGGATGTGTACTTCCCTGCTCAAGCGCAGCCGCATACTTCAACACGTCCGACTTGCTATAGTCTTGATCAAGCACGGTGACATCCTGGACTTTGAACCGGCCTTCCGTCAAGGTTCCTGTCTTATCCATCATGACATACTTCACGTCATTAATTGACTCAAGCGCATTTCGATTTTGGATTAGCAAGCCATGCTTAGCGGCCAATCCCGTCATCCGTGATGCAACAAGCGGAATGGCCAAGCCTAGCGCGTGCGGGCAAGCCGTAATTAAAACGGTTACGACAATTGGCAGCGCATATGCGAAGCCACGCGTCCATGTCCAATAGATGGCAGCCACAATGGCAATCCCTGTTGCAGCATAAAACAACCATCCGGCAACTTTATTCGCCAAATTTTCAGTATTCGACTTATTGTTCTGGGCATTTGCCACCAATTTTTGGACTTGTGCCAAAAAGCCACCGTCATCACCTTGCGTCACCTTCATCGTAAAGGATTGATTTTGGTTCTGTGAACCACCAACAACCTTATCTCCCTGATGCTTATGCACGCCGGCCGACTCACCGGTTAAGAGAGATTCGTCCAAAATTGGTGTACCCGAAACGATTTGACCATCAGCTGGTACGCGCTCGTTTTCTTTAACAAGTACCACGTCCTCAGACTTTAGATCCTCAACGTTAACATCCTTTGTTTCACCTGACGGCGTTTCAAGATGGGCCTTTTTTGGCACTAATTTTGCCAAACTATCAACGGCTGATCCAGCCTTCATCACCGTATTCATTTCGATAATATGACCGATTAGCATAATATCAATCAACGAAGCCAATTCCCAGAAGAAATCCATCACATGCATACTTGGGTGCAATGCATTCATAACAGTAGCATACACACTATAGAAGTAGGCCACGCTAATCCCCAAGGTAATCAAGGTCATCATCGCTGGCTTTTTGGCGGCCAGTTCACCTTTGGCTCCACTGAAGAATGGTGATCCACCATAGAAAAACAAAATAGTTCCAAAAATTAGAACCAGCCAATTTTGGCCAGGCACTCCCGTCACCGTAAATGGCATCTTCATCCCCATCATAGGTGAGAAAATCAGGATTGGCACTGTCAAGCATAATGACACCCACAGCTTCTGTTTCATATTGCCCATGTGCATCATATGCCCACCTGGCATCATCATATCACCATGACTCATATCCATACCAGACATATCATGGTCGTCGTGTTTCATATCCATACCTGTCATATCATGGTCGTCGTGTTTCATATCCATACCAGACATATCGTGGTCGTCGTGTTTCATATCCATACCAGACATATCGTGGTCGTCGTGTTTCATATCCATACCAGACATATCGTGGTCGTCGTGTTTCATATCCATACCAGACATATCGTGGTCGTCGTGTTTCATATCCATACCAGACATATCGTGGTCATCGTGTTTCATATCCATGTTAGACATATCGTGGTCGCCATGACTCATATCCATACCTGTCATATCATGGTCGTCATGTTTCATATCCATACCAGACATATCGTGGTCGTCGTGTTTCATATCCATACCAGACATATCGTGGTCGTCGTGTTTCATATCCATGTTAGACATATTTTTTTCATCAGGATGTTTCATCTATATACCCTCTTTCGTAATTTAGTCGCTACGCTATACCAAGTAGCTTCTTCACGGAGGTTTGTCAGGAGAAACGGTATCTTCAATATCTGAAACTGAATCAGTTTCACCATCCGCTGGATTAGCGTCCACCATCATTGGATTTGCCTTTGCAGTATCCATTGGTTGTCGGTCGCAACATCCACACGTACATTGTTGTCTTTCACTCATCCCGCTTCTCCTTTCTAAAATCTACTAATTACATATTAACACATTCTTTTTTATAAAAAAAAAAGACCATTCCAGAATGGAATAGCCTTTTCATTGATGCGGTCGGCGGGAATCGAACCCGCACGGTATTACCTACCACAGGATCCTTAATCCTGCGCGTCTACCAATTCCGCCACGACCGCAACTTCATGTTGAAACTAAACATGAAATATCATAGCAAAAATGGCGCTTTGACGCAAGGCATCACCATTATTTTTTCAAATGAAACTTACTTATTAGGCGTCAAAACTTCAACGACAACTGACTTCTGCTTCGCATCGTCAGCCGGAGCTCCAGGAAAGTCCACGACAATATCCTTGTTTGGTGTCACTTCAGCTTGCTTCTTATCTACTTTGTTAGCAACTTGCTTTCCAAGGTCTGAAGCCTTTTTTGATACTGTATTTGCTGTATCAGATACAGTTCCTTTAACAGATGATGCTGTATCCTTAGCTTTAGCCTTAAGTTCCTCAGGGGTTTCTGGACGACCTAAGTATTCGCCACCTTCTTGCAATTTTGTACCAGCCCAGTTAATAATGTCACCAGTTCCTGTAACAATTTTTCCAAAACCTTCAAATAATGTCATGATCCTACCACCTTTCGTCTCTTTGCTTTTCTATCATTATACATGATATGTTTAAAAAAATCTTATAATTCTTGTGGCCCAATCATTGATAGCTCAATTCGCTGACGTTGCTGATCTACCTTCACTACCCAAACATCAACAATATCACCAACGGCAACCACTTGATGTGGATTCTGCACACGTTTTTTTGCTAAACGTGAAATATGCACCAAACCATCTTCGTGCACGCCGATATCCACAAATGCACCGAAATCCACCACATTTCGGACTGTTCCTTGCAACTGCATGCCAACTTCTAAATCTTTCATTGAAAGAACATCAGAACGTAAAATGGCACCTGGTTCTGCATCTCGTAAATCTCGGCCAGGGTGTTCAAGCGAAGCCACGATATCTTGAAGCGTTGGTAACCCAACCTCATATTCTGTCGCTAACTGACGCAATGGCAGGTCAGTAGGTGCGACTTGTCTATTTTCGGCTTCTTTTAAGACGGTTTGCGCTAATTTATATGACTCGGGATGAATATCCGTGTTATCTAGTGGATTTTTACCATTTGGAATACGCAAAAATCCCGCTGCCTGCTCAAAGGCCTTCGCCCCTAGTTTAGGAACCTTTTTCACGGCAGCCCGACTCGCAAACTGACCATTTTCATCTCGATAATTCACAATATTTTGCGCAATTGTCGTATTCAAACCAGCAATATGTGTTAACAATTGCGGTGATGCCGTATTTAAATTAACACCAACTTGGTTAACTGCTGTTTCTAAAACTGCATCGACTTGTTGATTCATTTCTTTCTCAGGTAAATCATGTTGGTATTGTCCAACCCCAACGGCTTGTGGATCAATTTTAATTAATTCAGCCATCGGATCTTGTAGACGTCGAGCAATTGAAATTGCAGACCGTTGTTCAACTTGTAGTTCTGGAAATTCAGCACGAGCTGCGTCACTGGCGGAATAGACTGAAGCACCTGCTTCATTAACAACAACGTACTTTAATTCAGGTAAGTCATCCTTAATAATGTCCGCAATAAATTGTTGTGACTCACGACTTGCCGTTCCATTACCAATAGCCACAATTGCAACATGATATTTTTTAACTAGTGAGATAATTGTTTCGCGCGCAGCCTTAGGGTCATACTTAGGAGCTTTATGTGGATAAATGACTGCTTTCTCTAAAAACTTCCCATTTTCATCAACGACTGCCAACTTTGATCCAGTTCGAATTCCTGGATCAAATCCCAAAACAACGTTTCCCTTAAGCGGTGCTGCCATAAGTAAGTGATAAAGGTTCTCGCCAAAGACCTTGATTGCTTCAGTTGATGCCTTATCAAACAGCGCTTTCTTTGTTTCACGTTCAATGGCTGGGCCAATAAAACGTTTGTAAGCATCCGTAGCCGCTTGCATCAAAATATCAGCTGCAGGACCAGTCTTTTGCCCCACTAACCTAAACTTCAAATAACGCGTAATTGCATCTACATCCACATCGATTCCTTGTGATAGTACGCCTTCTTTTTCACCACGATGAATCGCCAGTTCTTGATGATTTAAAACTTGAGGTAATGGTGTACTAAAGTCATAGTAAAGTTCATAAACTTTTTGCGGATCCTTATCTGGCGCACCCCGCTTGATTTTTGATGTGAGCTGTCCATTTTTTTGTGTATAGTTTCGTATCCACTCACGCAATCCAGCATTTTCACCCACAACTTCAGCAAAAATTTCGTGGACTCCAGCCAAAACATCCTCAACTGACTCAATGCCTTGTTCATGATTAATAAACGTTTGTGCCTTGTCTTCAATACCAGACTCTGGGAACGTTTGAATAAATTGTGCCATAGGCATCAAACCAGCTTCTTTGGCAATCGTGGCCTTCGTTCGACGCTTTTGCTTATACGGTAGATAAATATCCTCAACTTTTTGCATTGAATCGGCTTCAGCCAGTGCCTTTTCAATTGAGGCGTTCCAAGCACCTTGCTCACGAATTGCTTTTTCAACAGTTGTCTTTCGATCAACTAAATCAGAAAACTTTTTCGCTATCGTTTGAATATCACGAATTTGAACTTCATCCAAATTACCTGTGGCTTCTTTTCGATAACGGGCAATAAAGGGGACCGTATTTCCTTCCTCTAACAGTGCTTGAACAGCTTTAACTTTTTTTAGTGGTAAATCTAAAGCTTGTGAAACTTTAATATCAATTGATTCAGTCATGTCTCTGCTCTGCTCTTCTCTACTACATTGCTGACATCATCACGCGACGCAATTGCGTACCAAATTTAACGATGAGATCATTTTGTTGCGTTTCTGAATTACGGAAAGCTTCTAAGTCCACTGCTTGTTTGTCAACATCGAGGGCATCAGCCATGGCTTGCGTTGCATCTGCGTATTCTTGAAAGACTTGTGCGAGTGCCTTATGCATACCAATCACACGTGCCGGGGCCTTAACAGCCGATAGATTTGATGCTGCATCTTGATATATATCTACTGCATCATCAAAAGCCGTCGCAATTTCTTGAAAGTCTGCTTTACTCATATCAGCCAATTTATCAGCCTGGAGTGCTTCATCTAATTTATCAAAGTAGGGTGATGTTTTTTCACCTGTATCTTCTGTAAGTTGCGCAATTTCACCAACCTTTAGCGCGTATTGTTGTGGTGTTGCAAATGATTTTTTCATCTTAATTCCCCTATTTGTTTTATTTATTATTACCATTATACCTTAATCAGCTTATGGCTTTCTCAATATCGTTTGAATAATAAAAAAACATTACCACATTTGGTAATGTTTCGTAACGCAATTTTTAGTTATCTGTATCTAGAAGCGCGTATTGTCCATCTTTTCGCTTATATACCACAGCTGGTAAGTCATTTTCAGCATTAATAAAGATAAAGAAGTCATGACCAAGTAATTCCATTTGTAAAACAGCTTCCTCAGGAACCATTGGCTTGAGCTCTACCGTCTTCTTACGTACAATCGGTAATTCATCATCTTCAACCGCATCAGTTTGATTGTCCGCTGAATCTGGTACATCAAGCTGCTTAAAACTTCCCTTACGCGTACTTTTAGTAATCTTCGTTTTATACTTTTTAATTTGTCGGTCAAGTTTGTCAGTAACTGTGTCAATCGCTTCGTACAAGTCAGCTTCCGTATCCTCAGCACGGATGACGTAATCCGCAATTTGTACAGTTACCTCAGCTTGAAAGGTATGCTTAGGTTTATGGCTACTTAATTTAACACGCACGACATACTGATCATCAGCATTGAGATACTTCTCTAATCGTGCCAGACGCTTTTTAACGTAATCGCTAATTGCTTCGGTTAATTCAAAATTAAGACCACGAATTTGATACTCTACCATATGCTTCTCCTATCTATACCTATTGGTATTGACAACGATCTACAAATCACCCAGCTTTATTGGGTACATATATTCTACCACGATTAAATTTAAGCGTGTACTAAATATTTTAGGCGTGAACCAAAGATAATGAGCATATATTCCGATACCCCGCCTGACGTATTACCTCATATGCCTGCCTAATCGTAGTTCCTGTTGTGTAAATATCATCTACCAAGCATATCCTACATTCCTTTGGGTATGGCTGATGAGTACTTACACTGAATGGATTGCTCGAATTAATTCGTTCCCACTTTGTTCTTTTACTCTGTGAATCCGTTTGATGAACACGTTTTAAAAGTTGCTGATAATCCGTCCCTAACCACGCCTCAACTTGATTAAAGCCACGTGCACTATATTTAACATCAGAAAGCGGAATAGGCACAGCGACTTCGACATTCATTTTTCGTATAGTTCGTTGTATTTCAGAACAAAAAAGTTGTGATAAGTGATAGCCACCCTGAAACTTATAGTACTTAAAATAATGCTGCATGATTTCATTATAATGATACAAGCTGACATGCTTAATTTGTCCATTCGTTCTTTTCATCCACAAACGACAGTCTAGACACTGATTATCGTCAACTTCAGCTACATCTCTCCCGCATTGCCGACACTTCAGTCCTGTTATCGGTTCAAATCGGTTTTTACATGTACGGCAAATTATACATGGTTTCAAAATAAATAGGCCCCGTAAAACTTCTAAATCGGATAACGGTTGCTGACATAAATCACATGTTGGGCTCTCGATTAATTCCATTTATTATTTCTCGAATCCTATTCAATTGTTTTGTATTCTCCTGGCAATAGACAATAATTTTTCCTTTTGGGAAATGAACATCACGGCCACTTCTTCCAGCAATTTGTAATAATGTTTCATCTGAGTATTTTCCCTTATCTGCATCTAAAATGATAATCTGTACATTTGAGATAGTTATGCCCCGTTCTAAAATAATTGTTGTACACAAAATATCAATTTTCCCATTTTTTAGTTTTTTAATTAATTCTTCACGGTTACTTATCTCAGATGAAACACATGCTACTTTGAGATTCAAATGCAACTGCTCTATCTTATTTTTTATCGATTCTAAATCGTCAATCATTGGAACAAATATTATCCATGGATTCTTTTGTTGTTCAAATTGTTGTCTTATATCAAACGGTAAAGCTTTTTTCCAACACTTACCTACCACACTTATTTGAATATTTGGTAACCGATACCCGTGAAATCTCTGCAAGAGATTTTGTACTTCAACTTGTTCAAACCTTATTAAGCGTTTTAAATCCTGACTTAGAGTGGCTGTCATATAGAGCAACGTGCTCCTATCACTTCGTGCCTGCGCTAATGCATACCATAATGATTGATTACCATTTAATGGAAACGCATCTGCCTCATCAACAATGATTAGATCAAAAGCATGGTAAAACTTATATAATTGGTGAATTGTCGCAAATATAAGCTGTGTATAGTCACAATGTTCTTTGATTTCCCCGTGCATGATTGTATATCGAATTTTAAAATTCGCCATAATGCGTGGCGCGATTTCCCGAATAACATCTACCCGAGGAGATACATATGCGATACGTTTTCCCGCTTCCAAAGCCCATTTGATGCATGGGAAAAGCATCTCTGTTTTACCTGCCCCTGTTACGGCATAAAGCAACTGATCTTGGCGTTTTTTCAATCCTTCTAATATCTTATTTGCCACGTCAGTCTGCAGTGGTGTTAAAGTACCGTTCCATGTATAGAAGCATTCTGATGGAGCTTCAAAAGTATGTGTTTCAATATGACACATAAGCCATTTATTCTCATCTATTCGTCCGTAAGTCGCGCAATTCCAACAATAACGTATATTATTTGGTAACCTCCAATGTTTTTTTATTTTTGACAAACAACGCTGACAAATATTTTCTACAATAGTTGGTCTGTAAAGGATTGTTTCATCGTCTCCTTTGTTCGATTGTTTACATGCAACAACCATTCGCCCATCCATCTTAATATTGATCACCCTTTATAATAGACGTTGTTAATTTAAATTTATACACAAAAAAAGCCACCATTTCTGGCGACTTTCGTTTGCATTGCGACGTCCTATCCTCGCAGGAAGAGATCCTCCAACTACTTTCGGCGCTATTGAGCTTAACTTCTGTGTTCGGTATGGGAACAGGTGTGACCTCAATGCCATCATCACAACACGGTGTTGATGAGACTTACGTCTCTCAAAACTGAATCATATTTTGTATCTTATTTTCATTTCATTAATTGAACCGTACACCAACGTTTTGTTCAACTTGGTTAAGTCCTCGAACCATTAGTACTAGTCCGCTCCATGCGTCGCCGCACTTCCACTTCTAGCCTATCTACCTTGTCATCTACAAGGGGTCTTACTTCATAAAGAATGGGAAATCTCATCTCGAGGCGAGTTTCACACTTAGATGCTTTCAGCGTTTATCTCATCCGTACATAGCTACTCAGCGATGCTCCTGGCGGAACAACTGATACACCAGAGGTACGTTCACCCCGGTCCTCTCGTACTAAGGGCAACTCCTCTCAAATTTCCTACGCCCGCGACGGATAGGGACCGAACTGTCTCACGACGTTCTGAACCCAGCTCGCGTACCGCTTTAATGGGCGAACAGCCCAACCCTTGGGACCGACTACAGCCCCAGGATGCGATGAGCCGACATCGAGGTGCCAAACCTCCCCGTCGATGTGGACTCTTGGGGGAGATAAGCCTGTTATCCCCAGGGTAGCTTTTATCCGTTGAGCGATGGCCCTTCCATGCGGAACCACCGGATCACTAAGCCCTACTTTCGTACCTGCTCGACTAGTCAGTCTCACAGTCAAGCTCTCTTGTGCCTTTACACTCTGCGAATGATTTCCAACCATTCTGAGAGAACCTTTGGGCGCCTCCGTTACCTTTTAGGAGGCGACCGCCCCAGTCAAACTGCCTGCCAGACACTGTCTTCCACCACGCTTAGTGGTGTGAGTTAGAGTGGTCATACAACGAGGGTAGTATCCCACCTGTGCCTCCATCGAAACTAGCGTTCCGACTTCAACGGCTCCTACCTATGCTGTACAAGCTGCACAAACACTCAATATCAAGCTACAGTAAAGCTCCATGGGGTCTTTCCGTCCTGTCGCGGGTAACCCGCATCTTCACGGGTCTTTAAATTTCACCGAGTCTCTCGTTGAGACAGTGCCCAGATCGTTACGCCTTTCGTGCGGGTCGGAACTTACCCGACAAGGAATTTCGCTACCTTAGGACCGTTATAGTTACGGCCGCCGTTTACTGGGGCTTCAATTCATACCTTCGCTTGCGCTAAGCACTCCTTTTAACCTTCCAGCACCGGGCAGGCGTCAGCCCCTATACGTCATCTTACGATTTTGCAGAAACCTGTGTTTTTGATAAACAGTCGCCTGGGCCTATTCACTGCGGCTCAGCTTTCGCTGAGCACCCCTTCTCCCGAAGTTACGGGGTCATTTTGCCGAGTTCCTTAACGAGAGTTCACTCGCTCACCTTAGGATGCTCTCCTCGACTACCTGTGTTGGTTTGCGGTACGGGCAGGTAAACACTAACTAGAAGCTTTTCTTGGCAGCGTGACATGGCGGACTTCCCTACTTTATTTCGGTCCTCATCATAACTTGTCCTTAAAGAGTCAAGCATTTAACTCAACTCAAGACTTGTTATTTAACCCAGCATATCCATCAGCTGGGATCCGTTAGCCTTCTGCGTCCCTCCATCGTTCAAACATGTTCACCTGGTACAGGAATCTCAACCTGTTATCCATCGACTACGCTTTTCAGCCTCGCCTTAGGTCCCGACTAACCCTGGGAGGACGAGCCTTCCCCAGGAAACCTTAGTCATACGGTGGACAGGATTCTCACCTGTCTTTCGCTACTCATACCGGCATTCTCACTTCTATGCGCTCCACCAGTCCTCACGGTCTGACTTCATCGCCCATAGAACGCTCTCCTATCGCGCCACTTACGTGGCACCCGTAGTTTCGGTGGTGTGTTTAGCCCCGGTACATTTTCGGTGCAGAATCACTCGACTAGTGAGCTATTACGCACTCTTTAAATGGTGGCTGCTTCTGAGCCAACATCCTAGTTGTCTATGCAACTCCACTTCCTTTTCCACTTAACACACACTTAGGGACCTTAACTGACGATCTGGGCTGTTCCCCTTTCGACAATGGATCTTATCACTCACTGTCTGACTCCCGGACATACGTGATTGGCATTCGGAGTTTATCTTAATTTGGTAACCCTAGATGGGCCCCGCACCAAAACAGTGCTCTACCTCCAACACGCTTCATTCCGAGGCTAGCCCTAAAGCTATTTCGGAGAGAACCAGCTATCTCCAAGTTCGATTGGAATTTCACCGCTACCCACACCTCATCCCAACATTTTTCAACATGTACGGGTTCGGGCCTCCAATGCGCTTTACCGCATCTTCACCCTGGACATGGGTAGGTCACCTGGTTTCGGGTCTACAACAACATACTTAAGCGCCCATTTCAGACTCGCTTTCGCTACGGCTCCGGTCTTTCCACCTTAACCTTGCATGTTATCGTAACTCGCCGGTTCATTCTACAAAAGGCACGCTATCACCCATTAACGGGCTCTAACTTCTTGTAGGCACATGGTTTCAGGAACTTTTTCACTCCCCTTCCGGGGTGCTTTTCACCTTTCCCTCACGGTACTGGTTTACTATCGGTCACTAGGGAGTATTTAGCCTTGCGAGATGGTCCTCGCGGATTCCGACCGGATTTCACGTGTCCGGCCGTACTCAGGATCCTACACGGGAGATTGCTTACTTTCGCATACGGGGCTATCACCCTGTCTCGCTCAGCTTCCCAGCTGATTCTGCTAATAAACAATTTTGTAACTCCACAATGGTAGTCCTACAACCCCAACATGCAAGCACGTTGGTTTGGGCTCTTCCGATTTCGCTCGCCGCTACTGTCGGAATCGATTTTTCTTTCTATTCCTGTTGCTAATGAGATGTTTCAGTTCACAACGTCTACCTTCAATTTAGCTATGTATTCACTAAATGATAACTTGTATAAACAAGTTGGGTTTCCCCATTCGGAAATCTCCGGATCAAAGCTTACTTACAGCTCCCCGAAGCATATCGGTGTTAGTCCCGTCCTTCATCGGCTCCTAGTGCCAAGGCATTCACCATGCGCCCTTAATAACTTAACCTATCAACTTGCGTTGATGATTCAAGTTTGAGTATTGTGGCTCAAAGGCCACAAGCGATTTAAACTAATTTAAAAAACTCAAAAAATTACGCGGTGTATTTTTTCGGCTCAATTTAATTATAATAATTAATTGAAATGAATTTAAAATTTAAATATGATTCAGTTTTCAAAGAACTAAGTCTCTGTAACCCGAAGGTTACAATGGAGAATAGCGGGATCGAACCGCTGACCCCCTGCTTGCAAAGCAGGTGCTCTCCCAGCTGAGCTAATTCCCCATGGGATATTAATATGAGTGTAAACCACTCAAAACTGAATATCGTTTCAACGCAAATATGTAGGCTTCCGATTTTCCTTAGAAAGGAGGTGATCCAGCCGCAGGTTCTCCTACGGCTACCTTGTTACGACTTCACCCTAATCATCTGTCCCACCTTAGACGGTTGGCTCCTAAAAGGTTACCTCACCGGCTTTGGGTGTTACAAACTCTCATGGTGTGACGGGCGGTGTGTACAAGACCCGGGAACGTATTCACCGCGGCGTGCTGATCCGCGATTACTAGCGATTCCGACTTCATGTAGGCGAGTTGCAGCCTACAATCCGAACTGAGACAAGTTTTAAGAGATTCGCGTACCCTCGCGGGTTAGCTGCTCGTTGTACTTGCCATTGTAGCACGTGTGTAGCCCAGGTCATAAGGGGCATGATGATTTGACGTCATCCCCACCTTCCTCCGGTTTGTCACCGGCAGTCTCACTAGAGTGCCCAACTAAATGCTGGCAACTAGTAATAAGGGTTGCGCTCGTTGCGGGACTTAACCCAACATCTCACGACACGAGCTGACGACAACCATGCACCACCTGTCACTTTGTCCCCGAAGGGAAAGCTTCATCTCTGAAGTGGTCAAAGGATGTCAAGACCTGGTAAGGTTCTTCGCGTTGCTTCGAATTAAACCACATGCTCCACCGCTTGTGCGGGTCCCCGTCAATTCCTTTGAGTTTCAACCTTGCGGTCGTACTCCCCAGGCGGAGTGCTTAATGCGTTAGCTGCGACACTTAAGGGCGGAAACCCTCAAACATCTAGCACTCATCGTTTACGGTGTGGACTACCAGGGTATCTAATCCTGTTTGCTACCCACACTTTCGAGCCTCAACGTCAGTTACAGTCCAGAGAGCCGCCTTCGCCACTGGTGTTCTTCCATATATCTACGCATTTCACCGCTACACATGGAGTTCCACTCTCCTCTACTGCACTCAAGTTATCCAGTTTCCAAAGCACTTCCACAGTTAAGCTGTGGGCTTTCACTTCGGACTTAAATAACCGTCTGCGCTCGCTTTACGCCCAATAAATCCGGATAACGCTTGGAACATACGTATTACCGCGGCTGCTGGCACGTATTTAGCCGTTCCTTTCTGGTAAGATACCGTCACACACTGAACAGTTACTCTCAATGTCATTCTTCTCTTACAACAGTGTTTTACGAGCCGAAACCCTTCATCACACACGCGGCGTTGCTCCATCAGACTTTCGTCCATTGTGGAAGATTCCCTACTGCTGCCTCCCGTAGGAGTATGGGCCGTGTCTCAGTCCCATTGTGGCCGATCAGTCTCTCAACTCGGCTATGTATCATTGCCTTGGTAAGCCATTACCTTACCAACTAGCTAATACACCGCGGGACCATCTCTTAGTGATAGCAAGACCATCTTTTAACTAATAACCATGCGGTTATTAGTGTTATACGGTATTAGCACTTGTTTCCAAGTGTTATCCCCTGCTAAGAGGTAGGTTTCCCACGTGTTACTCACCCGTTCGCCACTCTTTGCAATGTCCATCGTCATATCTGAGCAAGCTCTTCAAATCAGTTGGACCACAAAGCGTTCGACTTGCATGTATTAGGCACGCCGCCAGCGTTCATCCTGAGCCAGGATCAAACTCTCATTTTGTACTTACTTCATAAATGAAGAAAGATTTCAAAAGCTTGATATTACTCAATTTTTCTTTTTGTTGTTTAACAGATTGTTAAACGAATTTACTAGCGAATTGACTTCGCAAATGTTTGCACCAAATAAATTTGGTGACCCTACACATTTGTTTATATCGAAACGATATTCAGTTTTCAATGATCTACTTGTATTTACCAAGAAGTTATTTTACCAACGACTCAACTTAATTAATAATACACACTTCAATTTGAATTGTCAACAACTTTTTAATAAATGTTTTTACCGTCAAACAGAAGTAACTCGACCACTTGACGACTTATTTATATTACCCTTAGCAAGATTAAAAAGCAAGCTTTTTTTAGTAATATCGTAAATTAATTTTCCGTGCTATACTTATCTAATATAATCTTAAAAGATAAAAAGGACAGTTCAATGACTCAAAAAGCAGAACAAATTAATGGAGAAACATTTTTAGCAAACGTTTTACAGTATAGTCGTAATAATCACTATAATCATATCAATGTAAGCGTGCGTTTAAACCGTAATCCAGCTTATACGCGACAAGTAATGAACGTCACACTTAAGCGTATCTCAAAAAAATATGGAAACGATGAACGTTTATACATGTCAATTCCGTCTGACAATGCCACTAAATTTCTAGCATTGGTTAATCGCCTAAAAGAAAACATGTTTGCAAACTCTGAAAAACAGATAACTTGGTCCACTGATTTATTAGCTCGACATGAACAGACCTTCGGTTACCGACAAATTCGTGAACGTGATCAATATAATAACTTAGAATTTGAAATCTTACTCTAGTTTTGTCCAACCTATACAGTAATGTATAGGTTTTTTTCTGGGTTAATTTAAATTTATACACAAAAAAAGCCACCATTTCTGGCGACTTTCGTTTGCATTGCGACGTCCTATCCTCGCAGGAAGAGATCCTCCAACTACTTTCGGCGCTATTGAGCTTAACTTCTGTGTTCGGTATGGGAACAGGTGTGACCTCAATGCCATCATCACAACACGGTGTTGATGAGACTTACGTCTCTCAAAACTGAATCATATTTTGTATCTTATTTTCATTTCATTAATTGAACCGTACACCAACGTTTTGTTCAACTTGGTTAAGTCCTCGAACCATTAGTACTAGTCCGCTCCATGCGTCGCCGCACTTCCACTTCTAGCCTATCTACCTTGTCATCTACAAGGGGTCTTACTTCATAAAGAATGGGAAATCTCATCTCGAGGCGAGTTTCACACTTAGATGCTTTCAGCGTTTATCTCATCCGTACATAGCTACTCAGCGATGCTCCTGGCGGAACAACTGATACACCAGAGGTACGTTCACCCCGGTCCTCTCGTACTAAGGGCAACTCCTCTCAAATTTCCTACGCCCGCGACGGATAGGGACCGAACTGTCTCACGACGTTCTGAACCCAGCTCGCGTACCGCTTTAATGGGCGAACAGCCCAACCCTTGGGACCGACTACAGCCCCAGGATGCGATGAGCCGACATCGAGGTGCCAAACCTCCCCGTCGATGTGGACTCTTGGGGGAGATAAGCCTGTTATCCCCAGGGTAGCTTTTATCCGTTGAGCGATGGCCCTTCCATGCGGAACCACCGGATCACTAAGCCCTACTTTCGTACCTGCTCGACTAGTCAGTCTCACAGTCAAGCTCTCTTGTGCCTTTACACTCTGCGAATGATTTCCAACCATTCTGAGAGAACCTTTGGGCGCCTCCGTTACCTTTTAGGAGGCGACCGCCCCAGTCAAACTGCCTGCCAGACACTGTCTTCCACCACGCTTAGTGGTGTGAGTTAGAGTGGTCATACAACGAGGGTAGTATCCCACCTGTGCCTCCATCGAAACTAGCGTTCCGACTTCAACGGCTCCTACCTATGCTGTACAAGCTGCACAAACACTCAATATCAAGCTACAGTAAAGCTCCATGGGGTCTTTCCGTCCTGTCGCGGGTAACCCGCATCTTCACGGGTCTTTAAATTTCACCGAGTCTCTCGTTGAGACAGTGCCCAGATCGTTACGCCTTTCGTGCGGGTCGGAACTTACCCGACAAGGAATTTCGCTACCTTAGGACCGTTATAGTTACGGCCGCCGTTTACTGGGGCTTCAATTCATACCTTCGCTTGCGCTAAGCACTCCTTTTAACCTTCCAGCACCGGGCAGGCGTCAGCCCCTATACGTCATCTTACGATTTTGCAGAAACCTGTGTTTTTGATAAACAGTCGCCTGGGCCTATTCACTGCGGCTCAGCTTTCGCTGAGCACCCCTTCTCCCGAAGTTACGGGGTCATTTTGCCGAGTTCCTTAACGAGAGTTCACTCGCTCACCTTAGGATGCTCTCCTCGACTACCTGTGTTGGTTTGCGGTACGGGCAGGTAAACACTAACTAGAAGCTTTTCTTGGCAGCGTGACATGGCGGACTTCCCTACTTTATTTCGGTCCTCATCATAACTTGTCCTTAAAGAGTCAAGCATTTAACTCAACTCAAGACTTGTTATTTAACCCAGCATATCCATCAGCTGGGATCCGTTAGCCTTCTGCGTCCCTCCATCGTTCAAACATGTTCACCTGGTACAGGAATCTCAACCTGTTATCCATCGACTACGCTTCTCAGCCTCGCCTTAGGTCCCGACTAACCCTGGGAGGACGAGCCTTCCCCAGGAAACCTTAGTCATACGGTGGACAGGATTCTCACCTGTCTTTCGCTACTCATACCGGCATTCTCACTTCTATGCGCTCCACCAGTCCTCACGGTCTGACTTCATCGCCCATAGAACGCTCTCCTATCGCGCCACTTACGTGGCACCCGTAGTTTCGGTGGTGTGTTTAGCCCCGGTACATTTTCGGTGCAGAATCACTCGACTAGTGAGCTATTACGCACTCTTTAAATGGTGGCTGCTTCTGAGCCAACATCCTAGTTGTCTATGCAACTCCACTTCCTTTTCCACTTAACACACACTTAGGGACCTTAACTGACGATCTGGGCTGTTCCCCTTTCGACAATGGATCTTATCACTCACTGTCTGACTCCCGGACATACGTGATTGGCATTCGGAGTTTATCTTAATTTGGTAACCCTAGATGGGCCCCGCACCAAAACAGTGCTCTACCTCCAACACGCTTCATTCCGAGGCTAGCCCTAAAGCTATTTCGGAGAGAACCAGCTATCTCCAAGTTCGATTGGAATTTCACCGCTACCCACACCTCATCCCAACATTTTTCAACATGTACGGGTTCGGGCCTCCAATGCGCTTTACCGCATCTTCACCCTGGACATGGGTAGGTCACCTGGTTTCGGGTCTACAACAACATACTTAAGCGCCCATTTCAGACTCGCTTTCGCTACGGCTCCGGTCTTTCCACCTTAACCTTGCATGTTATCGTAACTCGCCGGTTCATTCTACAAAAGGCACGCTATCACCCATTAACGGGCTCTAACTTCTTGTAGGCACATGGTTTCAGGAACTTTTTCACTCCCCTTCCGGGGTGCTTTTCACCTTTCCCTCACGGTACTGGTTCACTATCGGTCACTAGGGAGTATTTAGCCTTGCGAGATGGTCCTCGCGGATTCCGACCGGATTTCACGTGTCCGGCCGTACTCAGGATCCTACACGGGAGATTGCTTACTTTCGCATACGGGGCTATCACCCTGTCTCGCTCAGCTTCCCAGCTGATTCTGCTAATAAACAATTTTGTAACTCCACAATGGTAGTCCTACAACCCCAACATGCAAGCACGTTGGTTTGGGCTCTTCCGATTTCGCTCGCCGCTACTGTCGGAATCGATTTTTCTTTCTATTCCTGTTGCTAATGAGATGTTTCAGTTCACAACGTCTACCTTCAATTTAGCTATGTATTCACTAAATGATAACTTGTATAAACAAGTTGGGTTTCCCCATTCGGAAATCTCCGGATCAAAGCTTACTTACAGCTCCCCGAAGCATATCGGTGTTAGTCCCGTCCTTCATCGGCTCCTAGTGCCAAGGCATTCACCATGCGCCCTTAATAACTTAACCTATCAACTTGCGTTGATGATTCAAGTTTGAGTATTGTGGCTCAAAGGCCACAAGCGATTTAAACTAATTTAAAAAACTCAAAAAATTACGCGGTGTATTTTTTCGGCTCAATTTAATTATAATAATTAATTGAAATGAATTTAAAATTTAAATATGATTCAGTTTTCAAAGAACTAAGTCTCTGTAACCCGAAGGTTACAATGGAGAATAGCGGGATCGAACCGCTGACCCCCTGCTTGCAAAGCAGGTGCTCTCCCAGCTGAGCTAATTCCCCATGGGATATTAATATGAGTGTAAACCACTCAAAACTGAATATCGTTTCAACGCAAATATGTAGGCTTCCGATTTTCCTTAGAAAGGAGGTGATCCAGCCGCAGGTTCTCCTACGGCTACCTTGTTACGACTTCACCCTAATCATCTGTCCCACCTTAGACGGTTGGCTCCTAAAAGGTTACCTCACCGGCTTTGGGTGTTACAAACTCTCATGGTGTGACGGGCGGTGTGTACAAGACCCGGGAACGTATTCACCGCGGCGTGCTGATCCGCGATTACTAGCGATTCCGACTTCATGTAGGCGAGTTGCAGCCTACAATCCGAACTGAGACAAGTTTTAAGAGATTCGCGTACCCTCGCGGGTTAGCTGCTCGTTGTACTTGCCATTGTAGCACGTGTGTAGCCCAGGTCATAAGGGGCATGATGATTTGACGTCATCCCCACCTTCCTCCGGTTTGTCACCGGCAGTCTCACTAGAGTGCCCAACTAAATGCTGGCAACTAGTAATAAGGGTTGCGCTCGTTGCGGGACTTAACCCAACATCTCACGACACGAGCTGACGACAACCATGCACCACCTGTCACTTTGTCCCCGAAGGGAAAGCTTCATCTCTGAAGTGGTCAAAGGATGTCAAGACCTGGTAAGGTTCTTCGCGTTGCTTCGAATTAAACCACATGCTCCACCGCTTGTGCGGGTCCCCGTCAATTCCTTTGAGTTTCAACCTTGCGGTCGTACTCCCCAGGCGGAGTGCTTAATGCGTTAGCTGCGACACTTAAGGGCGGAAACCCTCAAACATCTAGCACTCATCGTTTACGGTGTGGACTACCAGGGTATCTAATCCTGTTTGCTACCCACACTTTCGAGCCTCAACGTCAGTTACAGTCCAGAGAGCCGCCTTCGCCACTGGTGTTCTTCCATATATCTACGCATTTCACCGCTACACATGGAGTTCCACTCTCCTCTACTGCACTCAAGTTATCCAGTTTCCAAAGCACTTCCACAGTTAAGCTGTGGGCTTTCACTTCGGACTTAAATAACCGTCTGCGCTCGCTTTACGCCCAATAAATCCGGATAACGCTTGGAACATACGTATTACCGCGGCTGCTGGCACGTATTTAGCCGTTCCTTTCTGGTAAGATACCGTCACACACTGAACAGTTACTCTCAATGTTATTCTTCTCTTACAACAGTGTTTTACGAGCCGAAACCCTTCATCACACACGCGGCGTTGCTCCATCAGACTTTCGTCCATTGTGGAAGATTCCCTACTGCTGCCTCCCGTAGGAGTATGGGCCGTGTCTCAGTCCCATTGTGGCCGATCAGTCTCTCAACTCGGCTATGTATCATTGCCTTGGTAAGCCATTACCTTACCAACTAGCTAATACACCGCGGGACCATCTCTTAGTGATAGCAAGACCATCTTTTAACTAATAACCATGCGGTTATTAGTGTTATACGGTATTAGCACTTGTTTCCAAGTGTTATCCCCTGCTAAGAGGTAGGTTTCCCACGTGTTACTCACCCGTTCGCCACTCTTTGCAATGTCCATCGTCATATCTGAGCAAGCTCTTCAAATCAGTTGGACCACAAAGCGTTCGACTTGCATGTATTAGGCACGCCGCCAGCGTTCATCCTGAGCCAGGATCAAACTCTCATTTTGTACTTACTTCATAAATGAAGAAAGATTTCAAAAGCTTGATATTACTCAATTTTTCTTTTTGTTGTTTAACAGATTGTTAAACGAATTTACTAGCGAATTGACTTCGCAAATGTTTGCACCAAATAAATTTGGTGACCCTACACATTTGTTTATATCGAAACGATATTCAGTTTTCAATGATCTACTTGTATTTACCAAGAAGTTGTTTTACCAACGACTCAACTTGATTAATAATACAGATTGCTAAGCAGAATGTCAACAACTTTTTTTCGCTGTTTTTTGAACATTTCGAATTGCTTTAACAACATTTATTACTATAAGCCTAAACCGAATGTTCGTCAACTACTTATTTTTAAATGATTTTCCTGAACAATAAAAAAGCCGGCCAAGGCCGACTTTTTTAAAACAATGCAAGTTGATTTTCGTCTGGCATACCTGTTAGTACGCCGTTCTCATTAAAGAAATCCATGAGCGTCTTGGACACGCCACCACGTTGTGCAAGATCTTCCTTGGATAAGAATTCACCTTCAGCACGTGCTGCAACAATACGCTTCGCAACGTTATCACCTAAGCCAGGTACTGAATTAAATGGCGCAATTAAGGTATTCCCTTCAATAATCCATTGTTCTGAATCTGATTTATACAAATCAACCATACTAAAATCGTAACCCCGCTCTAAAGCTTCATTGGCAATTTCCAATACGGTTAGCAAATCTTTATCTTTAGCAGAAGCATCATTTCCTTGTTGCTTAATTTCTTGAATCTTAGATTTCGTTGAATTCAATCCACGTGACATCGCAACAATATCAAAGTTAGTTGCCCGCACTGAGAAATAAGCTGCGTAATACAACATTGGGAAATAAACCTTGTAGTATGCGATACGTAACGCCATTAAGACATATGCCGCCGCGTGCGCACGGGGGAACATGTACCTAATCTTGAAACAAGACTCAATATACCATTCTGGAACACCCGCTTCCCGCATTTCAGCCTGGTACTCTTCAGACACACCTTTTCCTTTACGTACCTTTTCCATAATCTGAAAGGCCGATTCAGGTTGTACACCATAATTAATTAAGTCGGTCATAATCTTGTCACGCGTTCCAATAACCGTTCCAATATTGGCAACGCCATCCTTAATCAATTCATCCGCATTTCCACGCCACACATCAGTTCCGTGTGAAAGCCCTGAAATCTGCAACAACTCAGAATAATTCTTTGGATGCGTCTCTTCCAACATGCCTCGAACGAATGCCGTTCCAAATTCTGGCACACCTAAAGTCCCAGTTTTAGACATGATTTGCTCTTCGGTCACACCCAAAACTTCAGGTGATGAGAAAAGACTCATGACACCCGGGTCATCCATTGGAATCGTGTGGGGATCAATTCCTGACATATCTTGTAGGGCACGAATCATCGTTGGATCATCATGTCCCAAAATATCCATCTTCAAAATATTATCGTGAATTGAATGGAAATCAAAGTGAGTCGTTTTCCATGTCGCCGAGAGGTCATCCGCCGGAAATTGAATTGGTGTGAAGTCATAGATTTCCATATCATCAGGAACAATTAGAATTCCCGCTGGGTGTTGTCCAGTTGTTCGTTTAACACCAGTTGCACCAGTTGCCAATCGATCAATCTCTGCACCGCGCAAGTGAAGTTCATTCTCGCGTTCGTAGGCCTTGGCATAACCATACGCAGTCTTATCCGCCACAGTCGCGATAGTTCCCGCACGGAATACATTATTCTCACCAAATAACGATTTCATATAATTGTGAGCATAAGGTTGGTAGTCACCAGAGAAATTCAAATCAATATCCGGAACCTTGTTTCCCTTAAACCCAAGGAAAGTCGCGAACGGGATATTGTGTCCATCCCCAATTAAACGGGTTCCATCAATAGGACTAAACTTTTCAGGCAAGTCATACCCTGATTCATATTTTCGCGGATCAGCAAATTCAACATAATCACCAGAGGCGCTACGATAATGTGGTGGCAAAGCGTTCACTTCGGTCACACCAATCAAAAGCGCGACTAGTGACGAACCAACTGATCCACGTGAACCAACTAAGTAACCGTCCTTGTTTGATTTGGCCACTAACCGCTGCGCAACCAAATAAATAACCGAGAACCCGTTGGAGATAATCGATTTTAATTCCTGCTCAATACGCGCTTCAATCACTAACGGCAATGGATTTCCATACATTTCATGTGCTGTATCATATGTTCGTTGCTTAATTTCTTCTTCTGCTGTCGGCATGTTAGGCGGATAATTCCCCGACTTAATTGCTTCAACATCATCCACCATATCAACAATCTTGTGTGGATTATCAATGACTAGCTTTTCAGCCTGTTCCTGTCCCATCCAGGCAAAATCATCCATAACTTCTTGCGTTGTTCTGAAATGCAAATCCGGCAAACTATAACGATTAAGTGGGTTAGCTCCACCTTGCGAGCTAATTAAGACCTTTCGGTAGATGCCGTCTTCCGGGTTCAAATAATGCACATCCCCTGTTACAACCACAGGTTTATCAAGTTGTTCACCAATAGCTACCGCTTGTTGCATAAGCTCACGTAAACGTGCCTCATCTTGAATCAACTCAGCTTCAATTGCTGGTACGTAATTAGCCGAAGGATGTATTTCAATATAATCGTAGTACTTTGCTTTTTCAGTTGCTTCAGCGATTCCTTTTTGCATCAAAGCTTCCCAGAACTCGCCAGACGTATCCCCTGTTCCAACTAGCAAACCATCCCGATATTTATTCAACAAAGAACGTGGTACCCGTGGAACACGATAAAAGTAATTGGTATTTGCTTCAGAAATCAGCTTATAGAGGTTCTTAACACCTTGTTGATGCTGCACTAATAAGACTGCTTTATTCGGCCGTCCATGACGCCAAGCATCATGTTCAGTCATGTGATCATTGAGTTGATCGGCATATTCAATATCATAGTCTTTCTTTGCTTGCGCTAAGAAAATTTGATTCAAATGACCAGTCGTTTCCGCATCATAAATGGCACGATGATGGTGTTCCAAATTAACATTGAAATGTTTTGCTAACGTATTCAAACGGTATGAACGCATGTTTGGATATAGAAAACGAGCAAACGTTAGTGTATCAATAACTGAATTTGTAATCGTTGGCATACCATACCGAACAAATGCCTCGTTCACAAACCCAACGTCGAAAGTTACATTATGCCCAACTAAAATATCATCCCCGTAAAATTCTCGGAACTCTTCCAAGACTTGCTTTTCCGACTTTGAACCTTGGACATCCGCATCAGTAATGGACGTTAAATTCACGGTCGTTTCGCTAAGTGAAAAGCCAGGATCAATAAACTCAGAGAATTCTGCAATAACATTCCCTTTTTGCATCTTAACTGCAGATAATTCAATAATGCGATCGTAGGCAGCTGATAATCCCGTTGTTTCAATATCGAATACCACGTATTCAGCACCATCCAACACCTTATGCTGTGGGTTCAGAACAATTGGTTCACCATCTTCCACCAAATTCACTTCAACCCCATACAGCATTTTAATGCCATTTTTAGCAGCCGAAGTCGCCGCTTCTGGGAAACCTTGCGCTCCCGCTGTGTCGGTAATGGCAATTGCATCCATTCCCCAGTCAGCCGCTTGCTTCACATACTCACCAATACTATTTGTCGCATCCATCGTCGACATCAAAGAATGTGTATGTAATTCAACCCGCTTTTTTTCACCTTCGTAAGGGTCTTTGCGACTTGGATGATTAATAATTTCAATGTCGTACGCCGTCATCGTCAAATCACGTGCGTAGTCATCTTGTTGAATTGGCCCCCGGGCTTTAAGCCACGTACCAACCTTAAGCTTCTCAAAAAAGGCATCTTCATCCTCATCACGTGAAAATTTCTTCACAATAAATGAACTGGTGTAGTCTGTGACCTTTAATTGAATTAATTGACGTCCAGACTTTAACTCTCGTGCTTCAGATGCAAATATATAACCTTCAATGACTGCCGAACGCTCTTCTTCTTCGATCTCAATCATCGGAGTTGCTGCTAAATCACTCGCCATTTTACGACCAATGGCACGATCTGAATTTGCTTTGGCTGGCTTGCTACTTGCTGACTGTTTGCGCTGTTGTTGTGCTTGTTCGATTTGGACCTTGGCTTGTTCCGCAAGGGTTTGCTCTTGTTGTGCCCGTTGCATTGCCATTTGTGCTGCGGATTCGGCCGCTTTTTGTTCATCAACTTGAATATCAACGGGTAAATCATGCTTTACCCCTAATTTACGATATTGTTCGTTAATAATCGCCATTCCCGTTTGTTGTGCATACTTTGCCCAAGCTTGGTTGGCAAAGACCAATACTAAATGGTCACCTTGGACGTGTGGCATCACTTGTGAGAAGGCACCTTGAAAAGCCCCCGAGCGTTGTGTCGTTTGCTGCAAAACCCATGACCAATAACTAGCTAATTCATTTAAGTCCGGTTGTGTTTGCAAAGTGATTTGATAACTACACTGCGCAATCGACGCAAAAGTACTCTGCATGCGGTTCACTAAATTAGCGAAATCGGCTACTGGTGGTAAAGCCGTAAAAGCAAAGTTAAATTGCCACACACGTGACTTTTTGTGGACAACCAGTTTTTCTAAGGCTGCGCCGTTAAAGCTTTCTGGAATTGTTTCAAAATCAAGCTGCTTGAGTAAAGTTTGAAATTGTTCCTGTGCTGATAAAGCCATCCGTTGCCTCCATTCTCTTTTCATTTCACTCTATTATAACAAGGTAATCGAAAAATAAAAAAACCCAAGGGATTCCTTAGGTTTTCTTATTTTATTGTTAGTTCGTATGTTCAGCTTCCCCACCGAGTAAAATCCCCAATGTATTAGCTAATTCTTCAACACGGACTTCAATGCTTTCTTCAGCCTTACGTAGCTTAACTTCTACGATGCCTTCATCAGCTTTTTTACCGACAGTCACTCGGACTGGCAAACCAATTAAATCAGAATCCGCAAACTTAACACCTGGACGTTCGTTACGATCATCCAAAAGCACTGAGTAACCTGCAGCTTCAAGATCTTGATTAATTGTATCCGTTAATTGACGTTGTTCTTCTGTCTTATATTTAATTGGCACTAAGTGAATATCCCATGGGGCAACTTCGCTTGGCCAAGCAAGTCCATTTTCATCGGCATTTTGTTCAGCAATTGCAGATAGCAAACGTGACACACCAATCCCATAGCTACCCATGATGACGTCAGTTTGACGTCCATTGGCGTCAAGCACTTGTGCTCCCAAAGCCTTTGAGTAACGTGTACCAAGTTTAAAGATATGTCCAACTTCAATTCCAGAGGTGAACTGGAGCTTACCCTTACCATCAATGGCTGGGTCGCCTTCACGTGCCACACGAATATCAGCAACTTCATCAATGCGGAAGTCGCGGTCAATATTTGCATTCAAGAAATGGAAGCCAGCTTCATTGGCACCAACTGTTAGGTTAACCATGTCAGTTACCCATTCATCAGCAATAATCTTGACGTCTTCACCGACACCGACTGGTCCCAACGAACCAAATCCAGCACCAAGCAAGGTTACAGCTTCATCTTCCGTTGCCAAACGGACTTCTTCAGCACCAGTAGCATGTTGAATCTTGACTGGGTTTACTTCAAAGTCTCCACGAACTAGCGCCAACACTGGTTGTTCATCTGCAAACATCAAAATACTCTTAACCAATTGGTCTGGAGTTGTTTGCAAGTATTCAGCTAACTCACCAATTGTTTCGACTTCGGGAGTCGCAATTTTTTCGCAATCAAGCAGGGCAGCATGTGACTTGTTTGGTACATATAAATCTTTAGCCATTTCTAAATTAGCCGCATAGTCAGAAGCATCTGAGTATGCAATGACATCTTCACCAGCTGCTGCAGGCGCTGAGAATTCCTTTGAATCTGAACCACCCATGGCTCCAGCATCCCCAACAATCACACGATAATCAAGACCAACACGATCTAGGATGCGGACAAAGGCAGCTTCCATCTGATCGTATGCCTCATCAAGTCCCGCTTCATCAACGGCAAATGAGTAAGCATCCATCATCATAAATTCACGTCCACGCAACAACCCAAAACGAGGTCGATTTTCATCACGGAACTTGGTTTGGATTTGATACAAAGATAATGGCAAACGCTTATATGACTTAATGTCATCCCGAATCAATTGCGTCATTGTTTCTTCGTGTGTTGGGCCAAGAATCATATCCCGATTGTGACGGTTCTTCAACTTGAACAAGTTTGGTCCATACGTATCGTATCGGCCTGATTCTTGCCATAATTCAGCTGGCAACAAGACTGGATTCAACATTTCTGAAGCATCTGCTGGATCCATTTCTTCACGGATAATCGCTTCAATTTTGTTTAACACACGTTGTGCAAGTGGCAAGTAAGCATAAACACCTGCTGAAACCGGACGAATATATCCGGCACGTAACATCATTTGATGTGAAATCACTTCTGCATCAGCAGGAACTTCACGCAATGTTGGAATAAAGACTTTTGATTGTTTCATATTTTCCCCAACCCTTATTTTTTCGCAATAACTTGTAACGACTCTTTTAGATATCTTACCATATAACTTAAAAATTGCGCCAATTACTTAAAAAAGTGATGTCCTTATGAGAACATCACTTTTTTATATCAATTTATTTAATAAAATAACGCATGAGATCATTACCGGTTACTGCAATCATCAAAACCACTAGCAATGCAGCTCCGGCCATAGTCAAACCAAGCTCAAACTTTTCAGAAATTGGGCGCCTAAAAATCGCCTCCAACAAGTTTAAAAAGAGTTTTCCTCCGTCTAAGGCTGGAATAGGCAACAAGTTCATCATCCCCAAATTAATCGACAGCATTGCTGTAAAACTAATCACGCTGATAATCCCGAAGGCGCTAGCCGTTTGCGTATTCTTATAAATCGCAACTGGTCCACCCAGCTTATTCAATGAGAAATTCTGGAAAAGCCCGATAATAGCGTGCCAAATTTGTGTCACCGATTGAACAGTCACTTGCCAAGCATAATTTAAACGCGCCCCTGGCGCTTTAGTCATGGCTGGTGTCACCCCGATTTGTCGGACTTTTTGACCTTGAACGGTCTTAGTCTGCGGTGTAACAGTTGTTTCATGACTTTTTCCAGCGCGCTGATAAGTAACCATTAAGTTCTTAGATGTCGACATCTGGACCTGTGTCTGCATGGCTTGCCATGATTTAACTGGCTTGCCATCAATTTTTTCAATGTGATCACCTGACTTCAAACCAGCTTGCATCGCTGCTGAATGGTTTTGCACATGATCAAGGTTCGTAGTGGTCACGCCTGGCAACGCAAAGGCCACCCCCACGAATAAAATAATCGTTAACAAAAAGTTATTCATTGGCCCGGCAAAGTTAATTAAAGCACGTTGCCAAAGTTTAGCCGATTCAAATTGTGTATCACGTGGTGCAATTAAGACCGCGGTTCCATCCGGTTCAATCATCGTCGCGTCACGATCAACCGCTAAACGCGTCATGGTTGCATCGCCTTCAAAGTAGCCTTCTAAATACAAATCATCAACTAAATCAAAATCATTCACAACAAATGGACGTCCACCAATAATTTCAACTTGATCCGATAAATTAATTTGATCGACAACTTGATCAGTCAAACCAACCGTCACTGTCATACCGGCTTGGAGCGGATTTTCTTCAGCTTCAGCGCGACTGGCCATTCGGACATACCCACCAACCGGCAGAATACGTAAGGTATAAGTCGTACCATTATATTGTTTTTGGAATAATTTTGGTCCCATGCCAATGGCAAATTCGCGCACACGAACCCCTGCCTTTTTAGCAAAAAAGAAGTGACCAAATTCATGCACCATGACAATAACACCAAATACAAGGATAAACGTTATTAATGTCTGCATTATACTCTCCATTTTCTCTAAAGATTACTGTTACTGACAAGTTTAATATATTATCGCCCAGAACATGGCGTTCTTTATAAAAAATTATGCTTTCAAAATAAAAAGACATGGTGCCCATGCACCATGTCTTTTTTCATTTTAAATTACATGCAACCCAACAAGTAGAAGACTGGGAATGCAATTAACATTGAATCAAAGCGATCCAAAATACCACCATGACCAGGAAGGATTGTTCCTGAATCTTTGACCTTGTAGAAACGCTTCAAAGCGGATTCAATCAAATCACCAAATTGTCCGGCAATTGAAATCACGACGGCAATCAATACCATCAATGCCCAACCGTAATGTAGCGGTACAAAGTAAGCATACACGGCTGCAACTAAAACAGCACTTACAGTTCCACCAATTGAACCTTCCCAAGTCTTGTTCGGACTAATTGCTGGAGCAAGCTTGTGCTTACCAATTTTACGACCAATCATGTAAGCCCCTGAGTCAGTTGTCCAAACAATCAATAACACAAAGAAGAGTGAGCCAAGTCCGGCAAATCGTGCTTGCACAAACATGTTGAAACCAAGCCCAATATACATCATCGCAAGTGTGAAGACGCCAGCATCTTCAAACGTGAACTTATTCTTAGTCAACACCGTATGAACTAGCATCAACAATACGAAAATGTAAAGCATCGTTGATCGGTGCATAATTACAGGTGCATCAATTGCTGACATGAATTCGGGTGGCAACGTCATCACGGCTGCCCCAACCATTGCTAGAATTGCTCCAAAATCAATGAGCAATGTGCGTCGCATTAGTACAATTTCGCTCGTTGCAATCACAGCCAAAGCGGCTGCCAAAATTTGAATCCAAATGCCACCAGCAAAAACAATTGGCAAGAAGATCGCCAATGCAACTACTGCGGTAATAACTCTCGTTCGCATAATATTAAATTCCTTATCTTTTTACTTTTGGTTACTCTTGTTTTCAACGAGTCCACCGAAACGGCGGTCGCGATTTTGGTAGGTGATCAGATTGTCAAAGAAAATGTCTGCCGTCAAATCTGGCCACAACACATCTGTAAAGACAAATTCGGCATAGGCCGATTGCCAAAGTAAGAAATTCGACAATCGTTCTTCCCCACCAGTCCGAATTAACAAATCTGGATCAGCTAAAGCGCCAAGTTGACGTGTCATGAGATGCTGACTCACCGTATTTTCCGTGATGTCATCAACAGCAAGTTCACCTTGTGCGACTGCCGTCGCAATTTCTTGAACACCGGTAACAATCTCAGCCCGCGACCCGTAGTTCAAGGCAAAGTTCAAAACCATACCGGTATTATCTGCTGTTTGTGCCACGGCATCTAAAACAACGCGTTGCGTATCAGTTGGTACTCCAGTGATATCTCCAATGATTTCTACGCGGATATTATTAGCTTTTAGCTCTGGAATAAACGTATCAAAGAACCGACCTGGTAGTTTCATCAAGAAACCAACTTCATCTTCAGGGCGTTTCCAATTCTCAGTTGAAAAGGCATATAACGTTAAGACTTCAACACCTACCTCAGCGGCAGCTTTAGCAACCGTCTTAACAACTTCCATGCCACGTTGATGCCCAGCAATTCTTGGCATCCCTCTTTTTTTGGCCCAACGACCATTCCCATCCATAATCATCGCAACATGCTTGGGAATTCGATCCAGATCTAAAGTCGCGGGGACGTCATCTGGCATCGATTTTGAACGATTAAAAATCATGGCAATTCCTCCGCCATCAAATGTAGTGTTATTTGTTTTTATGCATAATTCGCACTAACAACAATCTTATCAGGTATTGCGTCTAAATTTTATAAATAATTCCTTAAAATTAAGCCAGGTCACCCTTCAGAATGGCTTCAATCGTATCTAGAACACCATCATGATTGTTATCAGCTAATGCTGTTTCTGAAATTGCTTCATGCATAAATGGTTCTGCGTTTGGCATCACAAAGGGATGTCCAACATAGTTAAGCATCTCTAAATCATTGGCGTTATCACCAATTGCCACCATTTCTGCTGGCGTCAAATGCCATTTTTTCGCCAAAGCTTCAAGGGCTGTCCGCTTGTTCACGTTTGGCGCTAAGATATCGACCATCCCAAAGCCTGATCCTGTAACGTGCATCTCACCCTCAAATTCAGTCTTGAGCGACTCAATGTGTGGGTTTACATCTGCATCTTGCTCCCAAATTAATGAAACGCGCAGGATATCATCTTCAATGTCACTAAATTTTTCAACTTGGTATAGATTATGAAAGAAGAAATGGAGCATTTTCATTAGTTCTGGCGTCGCATGGTTTGAAACATATGCACCATTCACTCCAGAAATCAAAATAAGATTATCTTGAACGGAAAAATGCTTTGCATTCCATTCCAAAACAGCCTGTACTTGTTCACGACTCAGTGCTTGCTCTGCAATAATCGTATCTTGACTTGTCACAACAGCCCCATTGTCAGAAATATAGGTCACCTGGTCTGCACCAACTGGCTCAAAATAAGATTCCAATTTTGCCCTTTGGTTGCCACTAGCGGCAACGAAGCGAATGTCTTGTGCTTGCATTTGCTTCAACAATTGTTGCATCCGTTCCGTATTGAATTTTTTGTCGTCATTCAATAAGGTGCCATCCATATCCGTGGCAATTAATCTAATGGCCATATGCTATACCTGCCTTTTTTATTCTTATCTTCAATATTAAAAAAACGTTCTAAACCTTTTCTATTTTAAACGTCTGACTTGTAGAATGCTACCTTTTTACTTGATATCCCATCACTACCATCACTTATTTTCAGCCATTTCCCAAGTTTATGTTAGAATTAATGAAGACATTTTACTTAAATACATACAAATTCATGAAAGGCAGCCCTATGGATCAAGATTATACCAACCGGCTCAATCGCCTCGATCAGCTCAACACCGTTGAAGAGACCGTCGGACATACCCCTAAGCGTCCACATCGTCGCCCGCAACCTATTTACACTGATAAGATGTTCTGGGTTTTGATGGTCGTTTCAGTTTTATCACAGCTAGCCATCTGGTGGATTTATCCACTCATCTATTCAAAACATCTTGTTGGTGGTCCTTGGCAGGAAAATCCACTCTTAGTTTTTTATAGTATCTTACTGGCCCTGGCGACTTACCTAACTTTTTCATACGGATTAACATCCCGTATCAATTATTTATTCATTTTAGTCCCACTCGCATTCATTTATTTTTTGTACCAACAAATGACGGTCCAGCAAATCATTCTATTGATTTTATTACCACTAAGTCTGTTTCTGATTAACATTAGTTGGTTAAATTTACAGAATATTCTGGGATTAATACTTTACTCTGGGATTGCCACACTCTCATTACCGGTCGTTATTTTTTATCAACAAAACACATTTTTAACGACCCCTTTTCTGTTAAGTCTACTGCCGTTATTTCTTTGCTACCTCTATTATATGAGTAGTATTTTCATTCCAGATGGACAAAACAAGCGTATTACTAGCCTTATATTTGGCATCATTCTATTAATTAACGTTTTAACGTTACCTTGGAACTTTTGGACCTTCTTGGCGATTGTTGTCATTGTGATTACCTGGATGGTTTTCATTAACTTCGATCTTAAGTTCAAATATCGTATGGGGTTTTTATCATTCTTTGAAATGATAACGGTTTTAATCATTTTTCTACAACAACGCTAAAAAAGGTATTCTCAAATGAGAATACCTTTTTTATTTAGTCGTCTAATAATTCTAAAATTTTAACTGAATCCATATTACGGAAGTTTTCATTATAATCCATACCGTAACCAACTAAAAATTCATTCGGCACTTTAGCTCCGACAAAGTCAACATCAACATCCCCATTGAAACCATCCGGACGCTTATCTGTGGCCACTGCAATATAAACACGTTTAGCACCGCGTTGCTCAAAGTCAGCCTTTAAGTAACGTAAAGTTAGTCCAGAATCAACCACTTCATCCATGATTAACACCGTTTTACCAGCTAAATCGGTTTTTAGGTCACGTTGAATCGTAATGTGTCCAGTCGAATGATCCCCAACATAACTGGAAACATCAATATAATCCATAATTACATCGTGACGGTCCATCGCCCGCAAAAGGTCAGCCATCCAAATATAGGCCCCCTTCATTACACCAACCACGACTAATTCTTCATCAGCCGTTGCGGCATTAATTTCACTGGCCACCCGTTGCACCATTGCTTGAATATCTTCAGGTGTTAGGACCGTTTGTTGCAACTTGTATTCCATTAATTAAGCCTCTTCGTTCCAAATATTAAATAAGACATTGGTTTGTTCGTTTGAAGGTCCGACTGCGAAAGTATATAGTGGCACACCAATCAACTCTTCGACACGCTTCAAGTAACGTTGTGCATTTTCAGGTAAGTCTTCGCGACGACGTACACCGGTAATATCTTCATCCCAACCAGGTAATTCTTCATACACCGGTTCTGCACGACGCACTTCAGCTAAGCTAGCTGGGTAGTGTTCGATTGTTTCGCCGTCAAGCTTATAGGCAACTGCAATCTTCAATGTTGGCAATCCAGAAAGCACATCCAATGAGTTTAGTGATAGGTGAGTGAACCCACCAATACGAGCTGCATGACGTAACACAACAGTATCAAGCCAACCAATTCGGCGTGGACGCTTTGTCACGACACCATATTCATGCCCGACACGACGAATCGTCTCACCAACTTCGTCAAACAATTCAGTTGGGAAAGGTCCATCTCCAACACGTGACGTATAGGCCTTAGCAACCCCAACAACACAATCAATCTTAGTTGGACCAATTCCAGCACCAATAGTAGCTCCTCCACCAACAGGAGATGAAGACGTTACATATGGATATGTACCATGGTCAATATCCAACATGGCACCTTGGGCGCCTTCAAGCAATACCTGCTTGTCAGAATCCAAGTAATCATTAACTAGTACAGCTGTATCTGTAATATATGGACGCAAAGCATCTCCATAACCGGCAAATTCTGTGACTAGCTCATCTAAATCAAGTGGTGCATGATCATAAATTTTTTCTAGTAATTCGTTTTTGTCTGCCAAAACTGGTGTCAGACGTTCACGTAGAATATCTTCATCTAACAAATCAGTCATTCGAATACCTACACGAGCAGCCTTATCCATATAGGCCGGTCCAATACCGCGACCAGTCGTACCAATCTTACCGTCACCCTTCTTAGCGTCAGATAATTGGTCAATCAACATATGATAAGGGAAAATCACGTGAGCACGGTCTGAAATTCGTAAATTATCAGTGGTCACATTTTTAACTTGAATAGAATGTAATTCTTCAAGCAAGGCCTTAGGGTTCACCACAGAACCATTTCCAATTACAGCCAAGCGTTCGGGATCAAAAATTCCTGATGGAATTGATGACAATTCAAATTTCTCACCATTAACATAAATAGTGTGCCCAGCATTGTTACCACCTTGGTAACGTACAACCATATCAGCATCTTGTGCAATGAAGTTTGTAATCTTTCCTTTACCTTCATCACCCCATTGACTACCAACTACTACGATTCCTGCCATGTGTAAGGATTCCTCATTTCTATCATTTGAAATAACGTTTTTAACTGTTTCAGTATGCACCGCTTGTCTTGACAAAGTTCGCAAAATGCGAACATTACGTCTCAATCACAGTGCAGATCTATTTTAACAACAAACGATGCGCTTGACAAGTTTTTCAAAAAACAATTGTTCGCTTTATTCAGCTATTTAATCGTTTTAAAAAACTAAAGTTCGTGTTTACATTGACTTACTCCTAAAATAGCCTTAAAATATGAAATTGTCACGACTTATAACCCCACATTTTAGGAGGATCCAATGGATACTATTCGCAAATACTTTCAGTTTGATACGTTAAATACGAACTTTCGAACTGAAATCATTGCTGGATTAACAACTTTCGTTTCAATGGCCTACATTCTATTCGTCAACCCAACTGTCTTAGGTGCAGCGGGGATGGATAAAGGGGCTGTCTTCACAGCCACAGCCTTGGCTAGTGCCATCGCCACCATCTTTATGGGTGTGGTTGCCCGTTACCCAATCGGAATTGCACCAGGTCTAGGTGTGAATGCGTTCTTCGCTTATTCGGTTGTCGTTGGGATGGGCATCCCTTGGCAAACCGCCATTGCTGGCGTTTTAGTTGCTGCTATTATTTTCTTAATCATGACTTTATTCAAAGTTCGTGAATTGATTATTGATATCATTCCGCAGGACCTAAAAATTGCCATTGCCGCCGGAATTGGCTTATTCATCGCCTTTCTCGGACTGGTAAATGCTGGCGTGATCATTAAAAACGATGCAACTCTGGTTGGATTGGGACATCTCAGCCAGCCAGCAACACTCTTAGCGGTCTTTGGTGTTTTGGTTACTTTTATCCTAATGGCCCGAAAGGTTCCTGCCGCAATCTTCGTTGGTATGATCATTACAACAATTGCTGGTATGTTGACTGGTTTAATTGATTTTCCACATCACCTTATCTCAACTGCCCCATCTCTTAAGCCCACATTCGGTGTTGCAATCAGCCACTTAGGGGATATCAATTCATTGCAACTTTGGATTGTGGTATTAACTTTCTTAATTGTTACATTCTTCGACACAGCAGGAACTATGATTGGTTTGGCAACCCAAGCTGGATTTATGAAAGATAACAAGATGCCTCGTGTTGGTAGCGCCTTGATGGCTGATGCCGTCGGTATGACCGCGGGTGCCGTCTTAGGAACATCCCCAACTTCTGCTTACGTCGAATCTTCTTCAGGAATGGCAGTCGGTGGTCGCAGTGGTGTTTCAGCAATTACGACTGGTGTCCTATTCCTCTTCGCCTTGCTCTTCTCACCTTTGTTAGCAATTATCACACCTCAAGTCACTGCACCCGCACTTATTGTGGTTGGGGTGCTCATGGCTTCAAACCTACGTGATATTAATTGGGATGATTTTGCCGTTGCTGCTCCCGCCTTTATGATTATCATTGGTATGCCTTTGACTTATTCCATTTCTGATGGTATTGCCCTTGGTTTCATCTTGTACCCTATCATGATGCTTGCAACTAAGCGTGGTAAGCAAGTCCACCCATTAATGTATGTCTTGGCCTTAGTCTTCCTTGTTTTCTTGTACGTCACAATTAAATAAGCTTCTAAGCAAGTCTTTCAGTAAACGTTCCCACAATCACGTGGGGCGTTTTTTTGTATGCAGCACAAAAAATAAGCTTCCATCCGCCACATTAGCCACAAAAAAAGACCCTCGATCATATCGAAAGTCTTTTTATACGTTATCGTTCTGTTTGGGTTTCTTTTTCAGCAAACTCTGCTTGTAACGCTGCTTGTTCTTGTCGATAAAGCGTAACCGTCCGTTCTAAAATACCTGGGTCAACTTGCTCCAAAGCTGCTCCTAAAATGTCAGCAGCTTGCGTATAATCGAATTCCCGTTCGTAGTAGTAACGTGCTTGTTTAGTTGCTTCCACGATTTCTGGATTATCAGGATAATTTTGTGCTTTACGTACTAAGCGCTCAGTGACCGCGGCCGCTTCAAGCATCTTTTCTGTCGCTTCATCCAAACTATCCAAATCTGTGCTTACAATTGCTAATTGTCGCGCGACATCGTCAATATTAATGCGCGCTGCATTCATTTGCTTCTCTGAGCGTTCGAGTTCGTCTGAAACAATATAAAAATCAGATTTATATTGATTTGAGATACCTTGCAAACCTTGGCGCTCAACCCGACCTTGAATCTGACGCATCTTATTCTTTAAGACGACCAAGCGACTTCTTTGTTGATTAAGACGACCAGGTAGTTCAGCAAATTCTTGCCATAACTCACGCTGTTCTTTTTCAATCCGAATCAGTTCGGCTCGAATATTTGCTTGAGGTTCCAAGACTTGTGAGTAGACTACTTCATGCGCATTCACCGCAATCTTCATATCTGAAATTTGACGATCTAAGTTAGATAGTTGCAGATGCCAACTACGAACCATACCATCTTCGTCCTTTGTAAAAATAAAGTCTTGCGATAAACGATCCAATTCAATGTTGAGATCATGATTCAACAACTTATTTTGACGTAAGCCTTCACCCAACTCAGTATTATGTTGGACGACTGCCTTTTGCGCTTGCATTTCTTGTTCAAATGTCTCATATAGCGTATCAATTTGCGTTTGTAACACGTCAATTTGTTCTGATACCTTTTTCAAAAGTAAATCGGCCAGCGCATCTAATGCGGATTGACGTTCTGTTTCCAATTGATCCAAAGTTTGTGCAATATCCGTGTCAAATAAGAAGCCTTCATCATGTAGTCGATTATACGTGGCATTCAATTCAACTAATTGATCCTTAATTGTTGTATCAAGGGTTGTATACAAAGCTGGAATCTGATCAATACGTTGTTCTAACTGAGTCGTCTCCATCCCCAATGATTCATAAATGTCCGCTGCAGCAGCATGATCACCACGCTCGGTTAATCGTGAAAATTCAGCAAACTCATCTTCTAAATTACTCAAGACATCTTCAAGCTTATCAATCGCTGGTCCGAATTGAAAACTCTCAGACAAAAGCAATTTACGTAACTCTTGGTATTCAGATTCCAAGTCCTGCACAGCTTGTTTATGTGCCGCATCAAGTTGCTTTAAATCGCTCAAACCTTGGTTAACGATATCAACCGTTGTTTTAGCATCGCGCACCTGCTGTTGCAATTGGTGCAATGATTGCGTTGCCTTCACAAAATTGGCACCTTGTGAGTCAAACAATACCTGTTCGGCCTGACTATCAATGTCAGCAAACCCATGCTTTTCAAGTTGTTCATATTTACGCTCTAGTATTTCAAATTGCTGTAACGATTGTCCCGTCAAGCTGAGTTGGCGTCCTTCGACAATGCGATCACGCATTGGAATTTGCATCAATTCATCTTTTTCTTGCTTAAGTTTGGTCACCTTATGGGCCGTCAATCGTTGAGAAATGAACACAATGAGGTAGATTGCGGCAGAAACCACAATTAGACCGATTACAATATGGCCAATTTCTGTCATCACTCATTTACTGGTAATTGCTTCCAATTACCAAACTCCTTTTATCCCAGATTTAATTGTTTCTAGCCTATCATGCTAACGCCACAAATGGGGGAATTTAACGTCGCTTTTAGCTTAACTTGGGGTTCTTTACTTTTTTTTAATTGATTGCAACCGTGTGACAGGTGTTTCAGGCTATTTTGATTATTTTTAGGCACAAAAAAAGCACGACATTACTGTCATGCTTTTTTGAACCAAATTCGGTATAACGTTTAAATTATCCCAAACGGTTGTAGTATTCAACGATAAGTGATTCGTTGTATTCGTGATCCAATTCTGAACGTTCTGGGTTACGAACAAGTGAACCCTTCATTTCATCGCGATTGAATTCAACGAATGGCAAAGTACCAGCTTGTGCATCCAATGAAGCTTGGATGTAAACGTTGTTTTGTGACTTCTCACGAACAGTGATCTCTTGACCAACAGCAACTTCGTATGAAGGAATATCAACACGCTTACCATCAACCAAAATGTGGCCGTGGTTTACAAGTTGACGTGCTTGTTGACGCGTTGAGGCCAAGCCCAAACGGTAAACAATGTTGTCCAAACGACGTTCCAACAAGATCATGAAGTTATCACCGTGAGTACCCTTGCGGACACGACCGGCCTTGTTGAACAAGTTGTGGAATTGCTTTTCAGTCAATCCGTAAGTGAAACGAACCTTTTGCTTTTCAGCTAATTGTAGACCATAATCAGATGGCTTTGAACGACGGCCTTGACCGTGATCACCAGGCGCATACGCACGACGTGCAAGTTCTTTACCACTACCTGACAATGAAACGCCTAGACGACGTGACAAACGGTACTTAGGACCAGTATAACGTGACATATTAAATGTCCTCCAGAATTTTTATTTTTGTTGAATTCTAGAGAATTGCCTCACATTCGTGCAATTGACCCACACCTTCACCACTGCAGCGCGGCTACTAGTAATGTTCTCTACCAAGAGGTAGGTCGGTCAATTGGTGACGAGCTGCGGACAATCCGCTGCAGTTTTCAACAGTGTTTTAATATTAACAGAAATAACGTTAACCGGCAAGTACTTTTTTCAGTCAGCATGTGTCGTCATTACCGATCCAAGAAAAACTCGAAGCGTGATCCAACGTACTGCGTACGAACGTATTCAAATGGTTGATCATTTTGATCAAACGTAATTTGCCGTAACACTAAAATTGGATCTCCTCGTCGCATATCTAACAATTCAGCAACACGTTCAGTTACAGCTGCTGCCGTCACCGTCTGCTGAGCTCGGGTTACCCGAATGCCCTGTTTGTCATATAGCGTTTTATACAATGATCCAGTCAACGCTTCGCGATCCAAATCTTTAATCAATTCGGCGGGAATTGAAGCCACCTCAAAGGCGATTGGTTCTCCATCGCCATAACGTACACGCTCCATGCGTAACACTTTAGCATTATCGGGTAAATTCAAGCGCTTCTGTTCAGAAGTCGATGCAGAGATCAAATGATAGCTCATCGTTTTTGAAGTTGCCACCTTACCAGCTGCTGCCATCATATCGGTAAACGAACGGACGCCATTCAATTGTTCTTGTACTTTTGGTTCAGCCACAAAGGTTCCAGACCCAACACGTCGATCTAGCACACCTTCATCTACCAACAGCATAATTGCTTGGCGCAGTGTCATACGTGATACATCAAATTGTTCAGCAAGTTCCCGCTCGGCGGGGATTTTTTCACCGGGACGCCAGCGACCTGCATCAATCGCCTCGCGAATCTCATCATGAATTTTAATATAAACCGGTGCCTTCATTTTCTTCTCTCCTACTTGGGAGCATCCGCCTTTGTAAAATGACGTCCAACACTATAAGTGTCTGTCAATTGACTTAAATCGTGTGTGAATACGTTCAAATCAGCGTCTTTGCCCACTTCCAAGCTTCCTTTTTGTGTTAAATTAAATTCTTTGGCTTGATTTACCGAAGCCATTTGCACTGCTTGCTCAATGCTTGCACCCGTAAAGGTCATCATATTACGGAATGCATCATCAAATTCTAGCACTGAACCAGCAAGAGCGCCATTTTCAAGACGGGCTTGCTTATCCTTCACCCATACTTTTTGGCCACCCAATTCTGATTCACCATCCCCCAAACCTTTGGCACGCATCGAATCAGTGACTAAATCAATGTGTTCAGCGGTCTTAAGTTGATAAGCTAATTTAACCATATCTGGGACCACGTGGAATCCATCCACAATCAACTCACCATTAAGGCTAGGTTCAAGCATAGCATGCCCAGTAACACCCGCTTCACGATGGTGCATGGGCCGTTGCGCGTTGTACAAGTGGGTCACGCGATTAGCCTTTACATGATCTTTCAAAAACTCACGTGTTGCATCTGAATGCCCAATTGATCCGACAATGTGCGCTTGCAACAGATAATCTTCAAATTCAGCTAGATTTTCGGCACGTTCTGGTGCATACGTAATCAAACGGACCCGATTACCTGACAATTCATTCCATTTTTTAACGAGTTCAACTGATGGTGCAATCATATATTGCTCAGGTTGTGCACCCTTATAATGTGGGTTCACAAATGGACCTTCAAGATGGACCCCTTTAATCGCGGGTTCTTGCTGTGCTGCTTCATTAATCGCAATCATCGCTTGATCAATATTTTCGACCGATTGGGTCATTGTTGTTGGAAAAACAGTTGTGATTCCTTCACTCAATTGCCCTTGAACCATTTGCAAGATGTCTTCGACATTACCATCCATTGTATCGAAGCCGTAGGCACCATGCGTATGCACATCGATAAAGCCAGGAACAATAATTTTTTGTTCCATATGCATCGTTTCATCGCCCTCTTTAGGTGTGAAATCTGCCATTGAACCTAAATCTTGTATGGTCTTATTGAAACGAATAAATCCATCTTCAATAACAGGCCTATCTGCATTACCAGTATAAATAGTAGCGTGTACGATTACTTTACTCATCATTTCCCCCTATGAAATTAGCTAGGTAACATGTTCACTTCTATTATAGATGGTCTAGTCCAATTATACCAGTCCAATGTTTAATTTCATGCGACTAAGCCCAACTTAGAATTGTTTTAAGCACACCATCATGGTTATTATCTTCAGTCACATGCTTAAATTCTGGTTGTTCTAATAGGAAGGTCGTGCCATTTGGCATAACATAACCTTGATTGGCTGCTTGCAACATCTCATAATCATTCATGCCATCCCCAAAGGCTACCATTTGTCCCGCTTCACCTGGATTAATTCGGTGCATGAGCCGCGCTAAAGCGACAGCCTTATTCACACCTTCCGGTAAAATATCGACAGTTCCATAACCAGACGTTGTCGCAAAAACCGGCAGCTCGGAGTCATTTAAACGCGTCATCATATCCGTACCGTCTTCGGGCTTTACATCCCATCGACCAGTCACCGTTGTTACAGGACCCGGAACCTCTGTTAAGCTGTTAATTTGATGGATTTGACCATAGAGATCCTGCATAAAGGTATACGTTGTATCCTCAATTTGCCCCATCCCATCAACCAAATACATTTCGCTATCAGTATACGTCCGTAATCCGCCAGTAGGCAACGGTCCTGATTCCGTTAAGAAATGCTGTAAATCACTTAACGTATCTTGGCTAATCATCGTCTTCACGGCAGGTTGGCCAACTGGTTTCACCACAGCCCCATTACTTGCAACAATATCAATGCGGTCTGTAAAGCCTTTAAAAACCTTTTGCACCCATTTTAGTTCACGACCTGTCGCGATAACAAAATGATCCCCTGCTTGGTCTAGTTGTTGCAACACCTGGTCCAATAACGCGCCATTAAACTGCTTATCATCATGCAATAGCGTTCCATCTAAATCTGTAATAATCAATTTCATATAAGCCCCCATATTGATGTTTCAGTGAGTTACTGTTCATGATACAAAAAAATCCCAACCTTTGAAAGGGTGGGATTTTTCATGATAGCTCATCAGGGAGTTGAACCCTGGATGCCGGTGTGAAAAACCGGAGTCTTAACCGCTTGACCAATGAGCCATAAAATGTAGTTGCTTTAACAACAAAATCTATAATATCAGATATTGAATGCTTTGACAACTACTTTTTTAAATTTTATTTTTCTGGTGTGCTTTTATCTTGCGCAACAGCGATAGCATCTTTCAAAAGTTCAACAAATCCACCTTCAGCCAAATGCTCTAATGCTGCTTCTGTTCCACCGTCAGCAGGACTGGCCGCAACTTCAATGCTATTAGGACTTTGTTGGAGTTGACGCATCGTTGTTGCTGTACCGTACAACGTTTGCTCTGCCATACTAACTGCCCGTTGCACATCAATTCCATTTTCTAGCGCAGTATTAGCTAAAATGTCTGCCAAAGCCGCGACATAGGCTGGACCGGCACTAGCAATGGCACTAACTGCTGGCAATTGTTCTTCAGTAAATTCATCGACACGACCGAGCTCCAAGAATAGCATCGCAATCGCACCCCGAATTTCTTCATCAATACCTTCTGGAAAACTCAAACCAGTGTATCCAGAACGGGTACTAACATTGATGTTTGGAACAGCCCGACTAATGATTGTTTGATCGCCAAAAATATCTTGTAGTTCTGCTAAACTCACACCATCAATAAGGGACGTGACGATGACACTTGGCTTGACCATAGCGGCCATGTTCAGTTGTGCTTGAATCTCTGATAAAGCACTTTTTGGGACAGCTAATAAGACAATATCTGAATCCTGCCATAGCTCAAGAATTGAAATTCGTGACGCAATCCCCAATTCTTCAGCAACTTTAGCACCATTATTTTTTGAGTACACAAGTTGGTTAATCTCATCATTACCGCGCCACCCTTTAATAATGGCTTGGGCAATGTTTCCTGATCCAATAAATCCAATTGATAACATGATTTCTCCTTTATCATAAAAAGAACAGCCTAGCTTCTCGGCCAAACTGCTCTTCAGTAAATTTTATGCAAATCCTTGACGGTTTGACAATGTAAATGATTGATTATGATAACGCATTGACATAATCAGTCCAATACCAATCATATTTCCAATGATAGCCGAACCACCTTGCGAGATAAACGGTAACGGAATCCCAGTCAATGGTACCAAACCAATGTTCATGCCAATATTTTCAAAAATGTGGAAGAGTAGCATCATCACAACACCTGCAGCAATGTACGCATAGAACTGATTTGACGTATCATAAACAACTTGGAAAATTTGATAAATCAAGAGGAAGTATAGCGCTAAGACCAACACACTTCCGATGAAACCAAAGTTTTCGCCGATTACTGAAAAAATCATATCCGATTCACGCACAGGGACATTCACGTGTGACACATCAAAGCCAGTTCCAGTTAAACCACCGGATCCAATCGCTTTAATTGACTGCCACAGCTGATATCCTGCATTCGAGGTATCCCCTTGTGGATCAAGCCATGAGTCGACACGCGAGAACTGGTACGCTTGGAAACCAAATTGCTCCAAAATGTGCCGTCCCCAAGTCTGGGTCACCAATAACAACGTTACCGTTCCTATGGTTGCGGCAACCATAAAGGTTGGCCCCAATATTTTCCATGAAATTCCTGAAACAATGGTCATACCAAACACGATTGCCAAGAACACTAACATTGTTCCAAAGTCATGTTGCGCCAAAACTAAAATGACAATCGGAATAGTCCAGGCAATAATCTTCAACAGCAAACGTTCGTCCGACTTAATTGTATGCTCAGGATAATCATAATTATGTTTCGCAATTACCCGAGCCAGCATCACAATAAATGCTGGTTTCATCACTTCCGAGGGCTGGAACGTCAGCGGTCCTAATGCAAACCATGACTTTCCACCCGTTTGCGCAGCATACGCGCGACTATAGAATATCAGCACAGTGACCATCAAGAAGACCCCAATACCAAAGATATAGGGGGCCAGACGCCATAATTGCTCTGAGTCAAACTGCATAATGAAGATGACCACAACGACACCTAGAACATAATAGATGAATTGCATGGCGACCATGCGCTTAACATTAATTCCAGTCGCATCGTGTGTTGCTGCAACATAGATTGAGGCCAATCCAATAATTGCTAACATCAAAACAACAAACACGATTGACCAATCAATCTCACCTTTTGCGTTAAAAAATCGTTTAAACATCTAAATACCTCTAATGATGTAGATTGTATTCAGCAATCAACATAGATACCCCAGCATCAAAGTCTGGTGCTTTAACAGTGTGATTATCTGGATAGATCACTGTAATTGTATCGTCACTCTCTTTAATTTGACCTAAAACGACCTTATTAATTTTTACTTCTGACTGTCCATCAATTGCATCGCTAATTTCAACGGCAACTGGCTTATTTTTACGTGGCATATTATCCCCTCTTTGTGTCAGTTTTTGTAATGTGTTCAAGTAGTTCACCAGCACCCTTGGCAACATTGTCCAATGGGCTATCTGATACCATGACTGGAACACCAAGTTCATCAGAAAGATATTGATCAATGCCACGGAGCAAGGCTCCTCCACCGGTCAACACAATACCACGATCAATCACGTCTGCTGATAATTCTGGTTGAATTTCAGCTAAGACATGATGGGCTGCTTTAACCACTTGATTAATTGAATCGTGCATTGCAGCTTCAACCATGTTTTCATCCAATGTAATCGTGCGTGGCATCCCCGTGAATGTATCACGTCCACGAACTTCCATTTCAGCTGGGTTTTCAACTGGCAAAGCCGTTCCAAGTTCAATTTTAACTTGTTCAGCTGTACGTTCACCAATTTGCAAGCCAAATTCATGCTTAATGTAATTTGCAATATCAGCGTTCAAGCGATCACCAGCGACGCGAATTGATTCACTTTGTACAATATCACCCAATGAGAGTACAGCGATATCAGAAGTTCCACCACCCATGTCGATAACCATTGAAGCAATTGGTGAGAAAATGTTTAATCCTGCCCCGACTGCTGCAACCTTTGGTTCGTACTCTAGATAAACTTTTCCGCCACCAGACTTTTCTGCGGCCTCAATAATTGCTTTACGTTCGATTTCAGTAATATTTGTTGGTGCACAGACCATGATGCTAGGACGACTCATAACACCCTTAGCCTTTAGCTTTGACATGAAATAAGACAACATTGCCTCAGTCATATCAAAGTCAGAAATCACACCATCTTTAAGGGGACGTACTGCCCGGATATTTCCAGGGGTACGTCCAACCATCTTGTATGCATCCGTTCCGACTGCTAAGACCTTATCTTTTTTTGTATCAATCGCAACGACTGAGGGTTCATTTAGGACAATGCCCTCGCCCTCTACATAAATGAGGACATTTGCTGTACCTAAATCAATACCAATTGTTTTAGCCATGTTACCACCTCTTTTAAACAGACCACCTGTTTTAATTTTTAAAGTTCTATCATTACAGTATACAACAATTTCGATTTAATTTGCTTGTTGTTTCTATTCCAGTGTAAAATTAAAAGACAGAACTGACAAATAACAAAGGAAGATTAACATGAAACTCACAATTCAAACGATTGCCCAAGCGCTCTCAGCAGAAATTAAAAATGAACAACCCGTTACAGTAACAAGTACCACTTTTGATTCACGTGCTGCTAAACCAGATAGTCTTTTCATCCCGCTCGTCGCAGAAAACGATGGTCATAATTATTTAGCTAGTGCCGTTGAAAATGGCGCTACTGCCAGTCTTTGGCAAATTGACCACACCCCCTATCCGACTGAAATCCCCTTAATTTTGGTTCCAGATACACTTGAAGCTTTCCAAAATCTGGCACAGTACTACCTAACTGTCGTACAACCAAAAATTGTTGCCATTTCTGGATCAAATGGTAAAACAACCACTAAGGATTTGATTGCGGCCATCGGGGCAACCAAGTACAACACAGTTAAGACACCCGCAAACTTTAATAATGAAATTGGGGTGCCAACAACCATTCTTGCCATGGACGAACAAACTGAATTACTGGTTTTGGAAATGGGAATGGATCACCCTGGTGATTTAGACAAATTATCTAAACTTGTTCACCCCGACATTGCCGTTTTGACAATGATTGGCGAAGCACATATTGAATTCTTCAAGACTCGCGCCAATATCGCTGATGGTAAAATGCAAATCATTGATGGATTCAAGTCTGACAGCGAACTCGTTTACAACGGTGATGAACCACTCTTAGTCGAACGTGTTGGTGCCAATGACGGCTTAAAGAGTACTCGTTTTGGTCTTACTGCCCATAACGATCTCTTTGCTTCAAACATTTCAATGACTTCAACGCAAGCAAGTTTTACCACAAATGCTTCTGCCCAAACTTTCACAATTCCGCTCACAGGACGCTACAACGTTGCTAATGCGCTTGCCGCCATTAGCGTCGGCCACTTACTCGGTGTTGACGATACGACGATGGCACAAGCCTTAGCGACAGCACCAATTACCGCTAACCGGACGCAATGGCTTGAAGGTAACTTTGGTGGCAAGATTTTGTCAGATGTCTACAATTCAAACCCCACTGCGGCAAAGGAAGTCTTACATGCCTTTAGTGAAGTTCCAACAGATGGCCGTCGCATGGCTGTTCTTGGTGATATGCTCGAATTAGGTGAAGCGGGTCCTGAATTACATGCCAGTTTAGCTGATGCGCTCGACCCAGCAACCATTCAGGAAGTATATCTGGTGGGCGACTTAATGCAAAACTTGGTTGAGGCCTTGCAAGACAAGTATCCCGCTGGTGCTGTTCACCATTATGCGGTTGACGAGAAACCCGCATTACTCGCTGATTTGAAAGCAACCCTAACGCCGACTGATATCTTATTATTGAAAGGATCACACGGCATTCATCTTGAAACCATTGTCACAGACCTAGTGGATTAGTTTGTTGTGACCAGCATAATCCTTATAAAGTGAACGTAAATAAATAAAAAGCAAGCACCTATCAAAGGTCCTTGCTTAGATACAGGTTAAATCTCCGTTGATTTAGCCTGTTTTCTTTTATTCTTTTTTAGGTAATGGACACCTAGCCCAACTAAGACAGCTAATGCCAATACCACTAAAATGATAATTTTAAAGTCATCAGCGACAACCATGACTTGTTTCCAAGCTTTACCTGCATAATGTCCAAAGCCAATCAGGACAGTATTCCAAATTCCAGCACCTGCTAAGCTATACAGCATAAAGGTCCCAAATGGCATTTTGGTCATACCAGCCGGAACAGAAATTAGACTCCGTACGACAGGCACAAACCGGCCTAAAAACACTGCTAAACGACCGTGTTTTTTAAAATGATACTCCGCCCGTTCAAAGTCTTTCAATCGTAAATGTAAAATACGTCCAAGACGACTATCAACCAATTTCGCCAATGTCGGCATGTCCAAGAACGTTCCAATCCAATATAAGACTGCCGCTCCAAGACCAGCACCCAGTGTTGCTGCTAAAATTGCACCTAGAATGGTTAGTTTAGAATTAGTTGTTAAGAAGCCAGCGAACGTTAAAATTAATTCCGACGGTATCGGTGGAAAGATATTTTCAATTGCGATTAAGAGTGTAATGGCCAGATAACCAAACTGATTAATCGTCGATTCGATAAATTGTTCCATCAGGTCCTCGTTTCCGTGTGACCTGCCACGATTTACGAGCACATCACAATTCTTTGATTCATTTCTAAAAAAGAATTAAACCATATTAAACCTTAAACAAACTAAAAAAGAATGTCCAATGGACATTCTTTTTAAATTGAATCAAGTAGTCGTTCTACACTTTTACTATCATCAAAGTTATTTAAGTTGTTGTAGCTCTGGGCCAGATAGGGTTCAAATTCGAATTGATCCTTTAAGATTTTTAATAAATCAATCTTAGCAATTGCCAAAGTCTTAAAAGCTGGTCCACTCAACCAATAATAGGCATCATGTTTTTGAATATTTTCATCAATCAACACCATTGGTATATGTAAAGCACTCGCTTGCAAAGCGATTTGCTCATCGTCGGTAATGACCAACGCATAATCATTTAATATCACCGGTAGTTGCGCATCCAGCGTTTCAAATGGTTGACTAGCCACTGCTGTTTGCGCTGGATTATCCCAATAATGCGTCTTACCACTATCTTGCATTGCCGTTATCATTTCGGTATGTTGGGCAACTTGACTCATTAACTCCGGAGTCATCGACCAAAGGACCTGTTGGGCTTTTTCCGTATCGGTTACCTGCTGTTGATTGCGGTCATACCACTGATCAAATATTGGTTTACCAACTTCAATGATTTTATCCGACTTTAAGCCCACCACATTTTTCGCATACTTGGTTTCGAGCGGGTTACCCGTAACGACAGTGACATCTTTGGCGGGAATGGCCTTAAACTCAGTTTCACGCATTTTTTGCTGTAAATCAAATGGCACAAAAAATTTTTGCACTTTGTTTAATTTTTGCTGCGTCAACTCAATTCTAAAGGCATCTACGGTTTCAAGCTGGTCAGCATAGACAATTGTCTTCGCTGATAACAAGTGAGCGAGGTGCGCACCACTTCCGTAGCGCAAGACATGGTCATCTTCTATATCATCCGTCATCGACACATAGTACACATCCTGATGTTGTTGCGCTCGCAAACTAGCAAAGGCATACATCAGCTCAGCAGGCCCTTGTTGTTTTGCGTCTACAAAAATAACATCAGTTGCTGTTGTTGGTTGCGGTGTCTTTAAAAGCGTCAACCCTTGTTGATCAACAACCAACCCTCGCAAAATAAAATTAGCATTATTTAAGCGAGTCGGTACTAAAACATGCCAATCAAGGGAGTGGTTAACCGTTACCACATTCAACGCTTCTAACTGATCAGGAGTTACCTTAACATTAAAATTCACAACACTACTTGCAAACCAATCATTAACCAACTGATAGGTCAAATTAAAGTTCCAATTTTCGAACGGATTCTGCCACACCTGTTCAAAAAATGTCACATAGTCTTCAAGTAGAATCCCCATTTTAATCGTTTGCTGATATTGATTATGGTCTAGCCGTTTTTGGTCGGTGATTTCTGTCATTACCGCAACTTTTGTATCGCTGCCAGTAAAATGACCGATCACATCCAGACGCTGAACAGGAATGAAATTAGAGATTAAATCACCTGTAATCAAAACTTGTCCCTGACTAACTGTTAGTTCTTTCACGAACATGTCTTCAATTAAGATTTTCCCGTTTCCTAACCACTTAAAGCCCAGACGTAAGTTATCATCCATACTTGGGTATAAACTCACCGCCTGCTGATCAACCTCAAGTGTCGACTTTCCAGCAAACGTTACTTCAAAATAATTGAAACTCAACGTGCGTTTATCAAGACCATAAAATAGCACAAATGTTCGGGCTTTCGGCATTTTGGTCATCATATACGTCAAGGTGTCCATCGCTAAGTGATAGGCATATTGATCTTCTTCTTTTGTTTCTACCCACATAAAGGTTTCACCATCAATTAAACAATGCAATTGTGGTAATTGTACATTTGTTTTAAGCGTAAATCCTTCATCATGGGTTTCAACAGTTACGCGTGCTTGTGTCATAAGCTTATCTCCAACTTAAGTTAAATCAGTAAATTCATCTCTGAAATGAATGTGCATATATGCTCCCACAACTAGGAGAACAAAGATCAATACCCAAAAGAAAATCGTTGTATTTGCATTTTCAAAAAACCAGCGATCATACAAAAAACTATTTCTAAACATCGTTAGCACATAATTAAAAGGTGAAAGTTCCAAAATGGCCTTAATCAAATAAGGCATTGACTTTGAATCAAAGTTTACAATAACTCCTGATGAATAAAACAGGAGTCGGAAAATAGCAGACATTGACGGTTTAAAGTCGGGAATTAGAATCGTCAAGGTAGAATTAATCAAATTAAATGCAACCAACATCATCACCATAGCAAATACTGCATAAAACCATTGGAACCAATAGATGGTCGGGGTACGTCCATAGCAGAACATCACTAGAATAAACATACCTGTCATTACCAAAAATCGGCGCATTTCCTCTTGTAAGGGCATAACTACCGCAATACTGAGCGGGAATCTGGTTTTAGACAATTGTGGTAATTGTGATTTAACCGTCGTTAATCCACGATTAAACACACCCTGGATATAGTACCAAGGCACAATGGCGGCTAGCATCCAAAGTAAATAAGGTTGCCCAGCTACCGTGCCGTTATAAAACCCCATTCCGAAAACAAGATAATAGGTACCAATATAAAGGAGTGGCTCAATATAGTCCCAGCTTGAGCCTAGGTAATTATCAACCCATTTTGTACGCACATTAAAATGAGCAATCCGTCGGATAACAGGTAAATTCGCCATGATTTCACGGAAAAATTGAATTAAATCACGCATAATTACTTCCCTTCACCTTTCGGAATTTTTAAGACTTGTTTTGGATGTATCGTTTTATTTTTCAAATCAGATTCACGCATAATTGTCTCTGGTTTAACGTGATATTTTTTTGCTACCGCATCAAGTGTGTCGCCTGGCTTAACAGTGTACTTCACCACTTCAACTCCGGTCGTGGTGTAGTTTTGATGTGTTTCATTCAATTCTTTTATGCCCGAAACCGACCAAGATGTTACCAATGCCGCAGGATTTTGCATAACTTGCTTTGCGCTCATATCTAGAATGGCTGCATCACCGACAACAAATAAGATCAGAATAAGCACAGCCAAAAACAACTTTTCCCAAATCGACATTTTTTTAGGGCCATTTAGATGGTGTGTCTCTTCATAAATGTCTGCGTACGCATCATCACTAACGTTACCTGCAGCCATGGCTTCATTCGCGTAAAGTTCATTTAAATTAAAATTTTCTTGTTCAACACGTGCCGTGATTTGTTGATCACGCCGCTCAACTAACGTCGCTTCTTTTGCCTTTTTTACAAAGGCATCATAAGCCGCCAAAACTGGCTCAGTCTCGCCATACATCTTAATTTCACCACGTTCAATCCACAACACGCGATCAGCCATTTCACGAACTTGGACTAATGAATGACTCACGAAAAAGATCGTCTTTCCAAGTTTTTGGAATTCTTTGATTTTATCAAGAGACTTACGCGTAAAGGTTGCATCTCCAACAGAAAGTGCCTCATCGACAATCAAAATATCAGGATCAGAGTGCACTGAGATGGAAAAACCAAGTTTCGAACGCATCCCACTTGAATAGTTCTTAACCGGTTGGTCAATAAACGCCCCCAATTCAGAAAAATCAATAATATCTTGCATATTCGCTTCAATTTGTTTTTCAGACATGCCCATCATCAAGCCCTTAAGCCGAATGTTTTCACGACCTGACAGGCCACCACGTAATCCAGTTTGAACCGCAATTAAAGAAACCACGCCATTGACTGAAAAATCACCTGTGGTGGCAGGAATAATATTTGAAATGATGTTCATTAAGGTTGATTTACCCGAACCATTTGTGCCGATAATCGCAACACTTTCGCCTTCATAGGCTGCAAAATCAATGCCACGCAGGGCCCAAAAGTTTGCAAAATGTTGGTTCACGAATAATGATTTCACTTTATCTGAACGATTAGGGGCCATTTCATAACGTTTCGTTAAATACTTACCCTGTACTTTAATTTCTTTATCCATGTTGTTCTCGTTCATGTTTTAAGCTCACTCGATTTTTGGATTTATTTTTACATATATTCCATTTTATCAAATTTCTCACTAAACTTCGAAAAACTTGATATTTTCATAATCTTTTAAGTTTAGTACTTAGCAAAAAAACGCTTCTTCTTAATTGGTTGCATTGCTAAACGTTGAATGTAATCACCATTAATAGCTGCTTTAGCATTTTCATCAAAAAGATCTGCCACTTTTTGACCTTGCTCACGTGCCAATTGCGTGAACGCTTGTCCCATCACATAATCACGATTTTCCATGTAGTGAGCATCGGAAGCCAAAAATTGTGCCAATCCACTAGCAATGATATCTTGCGCAAAGGCTTGTACTTTTTTACCAAAAACACCCACATATGAGCTAGCTGTAACCTGCACCAATGCACCGCGCTTCACAAACTCATACAATAATTCCGGCTTATCCATGAAGCCTTGATTTCGTTCTGGATGCACAATAATGGGGGTAATCCCACGTTGTTGAATGTCAAAAATCATTTTTTCACTATATGCTGGGACTTCTTCGGATGGAAACTCTAACAACATATATTTCCCATCTGGGTCAGTCGTTAAAATATCCCCCGCATCCAAGGCTGTTAATAAGTCTCCATTGATGCGGACCTCTTGACTAGCAAAAACCACTAGAGGGATTTGCGCATCATCTAAAGCCATTTGAAATTGGTCGGTAGCTAATTTAACGTCTGTAGCATGATTAACGTACCGGCCATTCATGTGATGTGGCGTCATTAAAGCATGCGTGATTCCATCCGAAACTGCTGCTCGGGCTAAATCCAATGAATGTTCTAGTGTGTCAGATCCATCATCCAAACCTGGTAGAAGGTGACAATGTATATCAATCATTTTAAATTCCTCATCATTACTTTCATAAAAGAGGTAGTAAACATGTTTGTCTACTACCTCTCATTTATTAACTATTTAATCTTTGGTTGAACCATAACCATAACCATAGCCATAGCCATAACCATAGCCATAACCAGATTCACCGTCATTACGTTTTGCACGTGAAACCACACCGAGCACCTTTGTAGACGTCAAGTTTAGGAGCTCAACGGCACGTTCTAGTGTAACCTTTTGCGTCTGGTTTAGCGTAATTACAAGAACAACGCCATCGACTAATGGCAACATAACTTGCGCATCAGTCACGGAATTCAATGGTGGAACATCCAAAACCACGATGTCGTAATTATTACGCATCCAGTCGACCAATGCCGTCATACGTGGTGATCCTAGCAATTCAGCTGGATTTGGTGGCACTGGCCCTGAAGTTAAGGCAGATAGCCCCGGTACCATTGTTTCATGAACCAAATCTTTTGGCTGTAAATCGCTTGCCAAAATGGTTGTTAATCCTTGATGGTTGTCCAATCGGAAAGTGGTATGAACAGTCGGACGACGTAAATCTGCATCGACAATCAATACCTTTTTACCGGCTTGCGCCCATGTCACGGCCACGTTTGAAGAAACCGTTGACTTACCGTCTGACATTTGTGGTGACGTAAACATCACAACTTGAAGCTTATCTAATGCAGCTCCGGCATATTCAATGTTTGTACGTACCGTACGTAATTGTTCTGAAATCACATTTTTTGGCTCAGTAAATGTAATTAACCGAGCGCCATTTGTCTGCGTTTCAACATCTTCTTTATAGTGTCTTTTAAATAATGACATGCGTATACTCCCTTAAATTCGACGATTACGTTCAGAGCGTTGCTCTGATGTATTGCCATTATTTTGACGACTAATGGCTTCATCAATTGAACGCATTTTTCCAATATAACCGACCATACCTAGATTTGTTAATCCAAGGTCGTCTGTCAAGAAACCAATGCTCTTAACCGTACGATCCGTTAGGTCACGAATCCATGCCCAAGCAAATCCGACCATTAGCCCGAACACAAAACTAACCAATGTAATCAATGGCACATTCGGTGAAACAGGCTTTGGATTTGCAATTGCCTTTGACACAATTGACACATCTGAAGCACTGCTCATGATATTACCAACCTTCTTTTGGAAAACCTTGGCAACTTCATTGGCCACGTCTCTAGAAAGATCAGCATCGCCAGTTTTAACATTGACTGAGAACACCTGTGAATTTTGTTGGTTAGAAATCGAAATCATACCGGCCAAGTTATCTGAATTCACTTCAGACTTTGTGTACTTAGCTGGTACTTCTTTTTCTGTCCCATCAGCTTGCTTTTCGGTGTGCTTTTTCGTCAAATCATTCGCTACCTGATTCAAAATAACAGGTCGCGTAATAATATCCTTATAAGTACTAATTAATTGCACGTCGGCTTGCTGATCTTGGAATTGAACCCCCGCAGCATTATCATTTTGTTTACGGTTAACTAACACCGCTGTTGAAGAACTATACTTGGGATGAACGACAAACTTTGAGACGGTGAATCCAATCGCCGCAAAGATAACTCCCATCGCAAAAATCAAGCTCAAATTTCGGCGAATTACCTGCCAAAGATGACTTAAATCAATTACATTATCCATAGAAATCCTTTTACTCCCTAAATGTGATTTAAAATAAAAAACGCAGATATATCAATTATAAAGCGCACAATATTCTCTTTTGTCATTATACACTATTTATATCTTTTAGCGAATTAAACCTTAAAATATCAGCCATACTTATAACAGCTTTAATCATAATCAAAAAATAGTCCGAAAGGTTTCGAACATCTCGAAATCTCCCCGACTATTTGCGTGGCTAGTCACTAAACTAAACCACTGTAGATGCATATGTGCTTATTCACCTGACAAAACTGTCTTTGAAACAACATCCAAGTTATCATCCAAATCATAAATGATAGGTTGTCCGTTGGCAATTTCAAGACCTGTAATATCATCATCAGAAATCTTTTCAATATGCTTAGCTAAGGCACGCAATGAGTTACCGTGAGCGGCGATAATAACATTCTTACCAGCCTTCAAGTCCTTTGAAATCTTTTCATCCCAGTAAGGCATAACACGTTCCAAAGTAACCTTTAGGTTTTCACCTAGTGGCAATTCATCCTTTGGTACATCAGCGTAACGACGGTCAAATGAAGCATATGTTTCACCATCAACTGTAACTGTTTCTTCGTAGTCATCCAACATTGGTGGCAAAACGTCATATGAACGACGCCATTGGTGAACTTGATCGTCACCCCACTTTTCAGCGGCGTCGGCCTTGTTCAAACCTTGCAAAGCACCATAGTTACGCTCGTTCAAGCGCCATGACTTTTCTTCAGGAATCCAAAGTTGTCCATCTTCTTCCAAAACCAAGTGCAAAGTTTGGATGGCACGAGTCAAAACTGACGTGTAGGCTTGATCAAATTCAATCCCTGTTTCAGCCAACAAGTTTCCCGCATCACGCGCTTGTTGAATACCAACTGGGCTCAACTTTGTATCAATCCAACCATTAAACAAGTTCTTTGCGTTCCATTCACTTTGTCCGTGACGAACCATAACTAATTTTGACATTACGATACCTCTTTTATAATTTTTTCTACCTTTTTAGTATACCAAATATTTCACAATTGCGCATTCTTGTCTCAGAATTTTCCTTTTTTATTGCAAGGGATCTACTTGACCATCTTGAATAATATAGCCTGACGAATGTAGCGGCCCCGCTAAAGCTGGTTCCAAATCTTGTAGGATGCCATTAACGGCGATTGTTCCTTCACCAAAACCAGTGGCAATCAAATCAGTTTTATTCGCATACCCCGCAATATCCCCCACGGCATACAAGCCAGGCACTGATGATTGCATATTTTGTTGAACAACACAGCGTTGGCGTGCCACGGTCGGTTGGCAACGCCACTGTTCAAACAGTTGACTGTCTGACTTAAAACCATAATTCACGACGACTGAATCAACCATCAGTTGTTGCGCGACTTCCGTGTTTGACGTGTTCAAAGTCACCTCAAGCTCACCGTCTGCTGTTTTTGATATTGCCGTAATATTGTAGGGTGTCACCCGTTCAATCGATGATACCGCTAATTGATCTAAGGTATAGGCCATAGCGCGAAAACGATCGCGTCGGTGCGTTAGATAAACCTTTTGGGCAACTTTAGCTATCGCTAGTGCCTGATCAACCGCAGTATCACCACCTCCAGCAACTAAAACAATTTGATCCTTAAATTTATTCAAATCATCCACCACATAGTAAACGCCTTCACCTTCCAAATCAGCGCCAATCCCATCAGGCAGACGTTTTGGTTCAAACGCACCATGACCAATCGCCAAGATGACCCGGTCAGCTTGTAATGCTTCGTGGTTTGTTTGAAGCATAAATGTCTGAGCAACAACATCATAAGCCACATCGGTTACTGTGGTTTCTAACATATAATTAGGATTTAATTGTTGAGTCTGTTCAGCGAGTTGGCGAATCAAAGCTTCACCTTCAATTTTGACATAGCCCGGTACATCTAAAATATCCTTTTGGGGATATAAATGATTCACTTGCCCCCCGACATTTTCCAAACTATCAATTAATGTAACATCTAGGCCTCGTAGACGTGCATAAAAAGCCGTAAAGAGCCCAACGGGCCCTGCTCCAATAATGGCAACTTGCGTATGTTTCATGCTCCCCCCTTATTAAAAAACCACTCTATCACTAGAGTGGCTTAGCTTTAAATTTCGCTATCGTAAATTGGTGTGAATTCTGAAAGATCTGCGCCAAAATCATCACTCATAATTAAGTTAAATTCTGAACCTTCATCCCCAGCATTATCATTGAAGACTTTTTCAAAATCTGAACCCAATGCCAAGGCTGCTTCACGATCTGGACCATCAATAACAACCAAGTAGCTACCGGCTTCACCTTGCGTCAAACGTAGCAAGTATAGGTGCTTAATGAGATCACTATGGTCATCAGCTAATGCCACCAAGTCATACTTTAGCGGACCGGGCACAATATCATCGGCCGCACTGACTTGAACTTCACCATCACCGTGCACGGCTTCTAAAACGCTTGCTAAGAAAGCCAAATTATCCATTGTAATTGGCATACCATCTTCTGAAAATGGGTTCAAAACCAATCCGCCCATGTTTGGCACTTCTTCGTCAAAGACCATTGGCAAGTATTGTTCGATGGTCATTGGGTATGGGTATACGGTATCTTCAACATCCCAATCACCCATATCAGCTTGTGCATCATCTGAAAATACTGGGAAAATCATATTCTCATTTTCATCCGCAAATGTAACAAAACGGACTTCTGAACCTTCTGGCAAAACAACTGAACCATCTGCTTGTTCAACTGGTGCTTGCGTAAAGCTAACTGGTGCCAATAGCTGCGCTTGCAAAAGTGCTTGCGTATAATTATTTTCCGTTGTTTCGTTTTGGTCGTCACGCATGGCATGCAAAGCATCCATTAGCGCGTCATTCTTAATTCCTGTTTTAATCATCATAAATCTCCTTTTTTCTACTGAATAATATGAACAATATATGTTTCTTGTACAAACCCACGCACGGCATTATAAATGCGTTTTGCTCGCGATTCCTTATTAGATAGAGCAAAAACGGTTGGTCCAGATCCAGACATTTGAACGGCATCAGCCCCGAATTTTTGCATTTTTTCCCGTAATTTAATGATTTCAGGATACCGACCAGCCGTGACCGGTTCTAAAACATTAAACATCTGGATACAAACTTCAGCCAAGTCACCCTGTTCGAGGGCATCCATCAGCGCAGGCATATCTCCATGTTCTAGTTTACCATAGTCAATTTGCCTTAAGATTTTGGGTGTGGAGACACTGATGGCCGGTTTGGAAACCACCAGCCACAATGGTGGCAACTTAGTTTGGATGGGCGTGACGATTTCACCTCGCCCCGTCACTCGGGCTGGACGACTATACACACAAAACGGCACATCCGCATCAATTTGTAACCCAATTCGGGCTAATTCGGTTTCAGAAAGTTCTAAATGCCATATCCGATTTAAACCACGAATCACTGCTGCTGCATCAGCAGAACCTCCCCCTAAACCAGCCGCTACAGGAATCTTTTTATCGATATAAATATCCACCCCATCTTGGCGATTAGCTCGCTGCCGCATGAGGTTGGCTGCTTGATAGGCTAAATTTTTCTCATTCAAGGGTAAAACACCACTTGTTGAATCGACATGAATTGACTGATGCTCATCAGTGGTCCGAATAGTTACCGAGTCTGCCAAATCAATTGGGACCATAAACATATCCCATTCTTGTTGCCCATCTTGGTGAAGATAAGGGGTATCCAAGCTGAGATTGAGTTTGGCGTATGCACGTTCCAAAATTTCCATCACCGTTGCCCCCCTCTCTGTTTTTCTATTATGAACATTATAACAAATCTAAAACAAAATAGGGGATTCCATAGGCGTTACCGTAAATTCTTGTTATAATGATGCCAGCAATTATAACAGAGTAAATTTCACAAAGGACACTTTCACATGCGCTATTTATACATTCTGCTCGGGCTAATCCTATTTTCAATCGGAACGGTTGCTATCTGGATTCCCGGATTACCCACTACCGGTTTCTACTTCTTCGCTGCGTTTTGTTGGGCACGTTCATCTCCGCGTTTACACGCTTGGTTGATTCGCAATAAATACTACCAACGTTATGTTGAAGAAGGCGTCTACCAACGTAAACTCAGCCAAAAGCAACGTATCGCCATTTACGCCATGTCAGCTGGTTTTATGGCAATCCCATTCTTTACCGTTGGCAAATTATGGTTACAATTGACTTTGATTGGTTGTTCTGCCGCACAAATCATTTCCATGGAAGCCTTTTATCGTGGCTACTGGTTCAAATCATGGTTTAAGGGCCACCAAGCAACTTCACAACTAGAAGAATCGGTTGATTCTGAATAAACAAAACGTCATCACAGCAACCGCTGGATGACGTTTTTTTAATTAAAAAGTAATCACCGCACGTGGATTATTCGGAGCCGTCCACGCCGTTGCAATGTCACTAAGTTCAAAAGCTTGTGTTGGCACCTGCCAACCATACCGACCCGCTAACTGATAGGTTTGCTCCACGGCTGTCTGCAAATCAACCGTATCAACTGCTTGCAAACCTGAACCCATGATACTCAACTTTGAAGATCGTAATAAGCTTGCTGGTAAATTCAGCGTTGCCCCGGCCATAGCCCCCACTTCAACATACCGTACCGGATGACTTCCTGCGGTTGTTTGCGCCAATGCTGTGAGTAGTACCTCGGCACTTGGCCCATAGAGATAGTCTAAGACGACATCAACTTCACCAGCAACCGTAGCCAAACTAGCGCCGTAGGCTGTCCGACTATCTGCATCTGTTAAATCTAATTGATTCGACGCAATTGTCATATCTGCACCAGATGCATTTAATGCCTCAGCACGACGCCCCGTTGCTATGACTTTCTTGGCGCCAAGTGCATAAGCCATCTTAACCGCTAATTGACCAGCCACACCGGTTGCACCATTAATTAACACCGTTTCGCCCGCTTGTAGTTGTGCCCGGTACGTTAGCGCGGCGTATGAACTCATCCCTGGGTTGGGTAACGCAGCAGCATTAACCGGATCTAAGCTAGCCGGAATTTCCATCACATGCGCAATGGGCACAATCACTTCTTCGGCTAAGGCACCACCTAATGGATGGTCAAAATAGACATATGTCCCATCATCCAAGGTTCCCACGCCATCGAGACCGACGGTTTTAGGATAAACATCATCAGCTGAATAATGGGCACCCGTTGCAACGCGCTTTGCTAAATTAGACAAAGCAGAAGCTGCTACATGTACCCGTACTTGATCAGCAGCAACTTCAGTTGGTGCTGGTATTTCTGTCACCGTTGGTTTTGCACCAGCAGCTTGAATTTGAATCGCTCGCATATTCATGTACCTGCTTTCATTGTTTAATTCTCTTAATGCCCCTAATCTAACATATTTCTATCTTCGTGACAGCCTTTTTAGAATCAAACTAAAAACGCAATCCTTCAACGAAAGGATTGCGTCATATTAATGGTGTGATTTGTGTTCAACTTCTTCAATGATATGTTCATGAAGTTGTTGGACATCTTTTTTTAGTGGTTCATCAAATTTGATTGGATGCACGCCAATATTCATAATAATAGCAACCGCTGTTCCAATAAACGTATCGATGACACGGGCAATGGCGTACCAGTAATCTCCATCACTCGGAATTGTAAAACTAATCATCAAAAAGGCAGCTGAGGCGCCAATGATACCGCGATTATTATTAATACCATCATTCACCACGATGACCATCATCAGTAAGAGTGGCAAAATAATCACTTGTACCCAATCGGCATGGTGAAATTGCATTAACGCTAATGAGTAAATCATGGCAAACGTTCCACCAATGGCATTCGCCAATACTCGCGACTCACCAAATTGAATCGTCGTCTCAAAGTCATTCCGGAGTGAAAAAACCGCCGATAAACATGCAATCATCGGGTTACCACGGTGTAACACCAAAAAAATAATAACTAAGACCATTACTGAAATACCGGTTTTAACGGTTCTTAAGCCAACTCTAAATTTTAAATGGTGCATCTGCATCACTGCTAATCTCCTTCAGTAAATTGTTGTGTATGTCGATAGCCTTTCAACATCAAAAGCGCTAATACCGCAAAAGTGATAAAGACTAATAAGGCACCACCATTAAACAAGGCCGAATAGCCATCACGCTCAATGACCAATCCCCCGACTAACGGTCCAATTGCACGGCCTACCGATGGTGCCGCAGCCACTAGACCTTGATAGCGTCCCTTTAATGCTGCTGGCGTCAGCTCGTTTACTAATGCCGGGATCATTGGGAAGGCCGTTACCTCACCAAAAGTTGTAATCACCATCGCAATCGCAAATCCAGTAAAGTCATGGGCAAACGGCAAAATCAAAAAGGCTAAGCCGAACATGAAAATGCCCCCGAAAATTTGAATCCACATCGCTTTAGGGCTTGTTACCAAATGGAAAGCATTTAATCCAACCTGAATAATCGCAATCAAAAGTCCATTAATCGTCCACAGCAATGAATACTGCCAAAGTGGTAAATGCAAATCAGTTGTCATGTATACGGAGAGATTCCCTTGCCATTGCGCATACGCAATCCAAAGTACAATCAAGCCAATAATGACGCCATAGACCAATTTTAAATTCCAGCGTGGTAACTTTGGCATAGCGCTTTGCTGATGTGCATCATCCACCGTAATGTCAATTTTAAAGGCATGCCGGACAATTCCTAATAGGACAAAATACAAACCTAACGATAGAATAAAGAGCCAGACGATGCCGAAAGGATAAATAAGACCCAATAAGGCTGTTGCAAAAACCATACCAAAATTATTCGTAAAGTACAACATATTAAAAACGAACCGACCGTCGTGATTTTTAACCAACGTGCCGTAAGCGTTGATAACGGCCATTATCCACCCATTTAGTAACGCTGCAACAATTAAATTCACCGCATAAAATGGCCAACCATGGAAGAAAATCAGTAGAAATTGAATACATATCATCCCTAAAGTGCCTATTAGAATCAGCTTATATGGTGCAAAACGATCAAATAGACGTCCACTGATAATTGAGCCAAACGCTTGACCAGACGCGACCAGCAGCATCACCCAACCAACCACCACTAAGGACTGGTGCAATGGCCCATTTAAATACACTGTGGTGACTGGCCAAATAAACCCAAATGCGAAATTATTAATTAATGACGCAAGCAGTAACCACTTGAGCGTCATCCCCGTTTTTTGTTGCATATCTTTCCCCCTTACAACGAAAGAATCAGCCAACCGGATGATTGACTGATTCATCTATTTATCCAAAGCCATTTCCATCATCACGATACTCAATATTTGAGAACTTATTATAAGATTTCACAAATAATAGATGCGCCGTTCCTCGAGCTCCAGAACGGTTCTTTTCAATAATGACTTCAATTTCACCCACGTCTTGTTCCTCTTCTTCACGTGGATCTTGTGGACTATCGTCATCTTCATTGTCGCGATAATAATCATCACGATACAAAAAGGCAACGATGTCCGCGTCCTGCTCGATTGATCCAGATTCACGAATATCCGATAGCATTGGCCGCTTATCTTGACGCTGTTCTACACTACGTGACAACTGCGACAGCGCAATAACTGGCGTATCTAACTCCATCGCCATTTTCTTAATCGAACGCGAAATAGCTGACACTTCTTGCTGACGACCTTCCGAACCACTGCCTTCAATTAGTTGTAGGTAATCGATAATCACAAGGCCAATTTGCCCTTCCTTCTTTTGCAAACGACGGAGCTTTGACCGAATTTCATTTACCTTAATCCCTGGCGTATCATCAATAAAGATTTTCGTCTTTGATAATGATCCCATTGCTACGGCTAAACTATTCCATTCCTCTGGATCCAATGTTCCGGTCCGCATGTGTTGTGAATTAATGTTTCCTTCAGCAGCTAACATTCGATTAACCAGAGCCGTGTCCGGCATTTCCAAAGAAAAAATAACAACTGGCAAACTAGGGTCAGCCACAGCCACGCGTTGTGCAATGTTCAAAACAAAAGCAGTTTTACCAACGGCCGGCCGCGCTGCCACGATAATCATTTCACCGCCATGAAAGCCGGTCGTTAAATTATCAAGCGCTGGATATCCCGTAGCTAAACCGGTCACTTGATCATCAGTGCCTGAATTGGCCTCAATTTGTTCGAATGAACGATTAACCACCTCAGCGATATCTTTAAAGTCGGTCGTTTTTTCACCGGCATTAATCGTATCCAACTTGGCGCTAACATCAGCAACCAATTCTTCAACATTTTCAGCACCGGTATATGACCCTTGCGTTCCCTCTTGCAGCGTATCAATCAATTCACGACGTAATGACTTATCTTTAACAATGCGTGCGTAGTACATCGCATTTCCCGCCACTGGGACACTAGCCGCTAATTCAGTTAGATACGCCATGCCTCCGACGTTTTCAACTTGATTTTCTTTCTCAAGTTCGTCCGTAATCGTCAATACATCAATCGCGCGTTGTTCATTATCCAAGCTTAACATCGCTTGGAAAATCAACTGATGTGCGGTTCTAAAGAAATCACCTGGCGTTAAAATTGAAGAGACTTGCGCTAACAAGTCAGTCGGATCGGTTGAAAGTAAAATTGACCCCAATACCGCTTGTTCCGCTTTAATATCTTGTGGTGCACTTAAAGCAACATTTTGATTATTTTCTGGCATGTGCCCACCTCATCTATAATTTGTTCTGTCTTCATTATTTTAACAGATTCATACAAAATAAAAAGCAACGTTATCACTAACGTTGCTTTTATAAAAACACTTTATTGTTCAACCACGTGTACACGCACAGTTGCTTCAACTTGCTTGTGTAATTTGATTTTGATATTTGAAAAGCCAAGTGCATGGATTGGTTCTTTCATATCCATCTTGTGCTTATCAAGTTTAATCCCCAGTTGCTTGTCTGCTGCTTCAACAACTTGCTTAGATGAAACTGCGCCGAACAAACGTCCGTCGCTTCCCGCCTTAGCTTTCACTTCGACGACAGAATCATCAGCTTCAAGCTTTGCCTTCAACGCTTCTGCAGCTGCTTTTTCTTCAGCAGCATCACGTTCTTCAGCCTTCTTCTTGGCATTGTTAACTGACACATTCTTCTTAGTTGCTGGTTCAGCTTTCTTATTCTTGATTAAGAAGTTATTAGCGTATCCATCAGGGACATCTTTAATGTCACCCTTCTTACCACGACCTTTAACGTCTTCTAAAAAGATTACTTTCATGAGTTTATCTCCTTTTTATTCTTCACTTTCAGCTAATTCGGTCAACGTCTGTTTGAGCATTTCCGCAGCGTCTTGGGTGGTTGTATCATGTAACTGCGTTGCCGCATTACTTAGATGGCCACCACCACCTAATTGTTCCATCACAATCTGAACATTTTCCGTTCCATCGGAACGGGCTGAAATAGCAATTGTTTCATCATCACGTCGGGTAATGACAAAGGAACGTTTAACGCCAATTAATTGTAACAAACTATCCGCTGCTTGCGCAGCAACGACAGAATCGTATTGAATATTGTCATCTGCCACGACGACCGCGACATCATCATACACTTGGACTTGTTCAATCAAACGTGAACGATCACGATATGAATCAACTGATTCTTTCATAAAGTCTTGAATCAAGGTCCCATCGGCACCAACTGAGCGCAAATAGCTCGCGGCATCAAATGTACGTGTCCCTGTACGTAAGGTAAATGACTTAGTATCAATTTGAATTCCTGCCAACATGGCTGAGGCTTCCACACGGGTTAACCCTCGGCCTTGTTTGTTTGGCTGGTATTCAAAGAGTTCTGAAACCAGTTCAGAACTTGATGAGGCGTAAGACTCGACATAAACCAATTGTGGTTCTGCTGGGAACTCCTCACCACGACGATGATGGTCAATAATAACAACATGATCACTCAAACGGTCATAGACATCACGCGATTCCGTGATAGATGGCTTTGAGTGGTCCACCATAATTAACAAGCTATGTTCAGTCGCCTGATTCAAGACATCGCTTGGTTCAATCAACGCATTTTCGTTACGTGGCTCTTCAGCTAAATCAGCCAACAAGCGTTCGATATCTGAATGCGCCGTTTGACTACGATCATAGACGACCCAAGATGGTTTGTCATGCATTTGTGCAATTCGACGCACCCCTAAAGCTGCCCCAAATGAATCCATGTCTGGATTAGCATGTCCCATGATAAAGACTTGATCCGCTTGCATAATCAAATCACTTAGAGCTTGTGAAATAACACGTGCTCGGACTCGTGTTCGCTTCACCATTGGATTTGTATTTCCGCCATAGAAGCGTGCTTCGCCATCTTCGGCACGAACCACAACTTGATCACCACCTCGCCCTAACGCTAAATCAAGGTTAGATTGTGCATTTTCAGCCAAACGATTAATCGAAGCCTCATGGTACGCAATTCCAATACTTAACGTCAACGGCATATTTTGTGCTGACGTTGCCTCGCGGACATCATCTAAAATACTAAAGCGATCAGCCTCAGCCTGCTCTAAGCCAGCATCGTAACCAATTAACATAAATCGGTCCACAGCAATGCGGCGCGTATAAACTTCATGCGCATCCATCCAATTCGTTAATGAACGCGTTAAGAAGGTACGTAAAGCTGAGGCATTCGCATCACTCATACTTTCAGTAATTTCATCATAGTTATCCACTGATACTAACCCAATAAATAACCGATGGTCTTCATAGGTTTGCTTGATAGTCGCATTCTCAGTGACATCATAAAAATAGATGACTTGAATGTCAGTTTGCACCGAAACTTCAAATATCCGACCCAACCATTCTAACCGCGTCCGTTTTGGACTATCAGCTTGGTCATCTTCATCAGTATGATTTTCGGAATCCGCTTGAGTTGCTTGTTCAACAATATTTTCAAGCGCTTCAGAAAGATCTGATAGTTGGCTTCCGATAATAATCTCTGAACCCAATAAATCTTGCAAATAAGGGTTAACCCAATTTACGGTATGCATCTCATTGTAAAGGAGCAACCCAACCGGCATCTGGAGAGCTGATTCTTCACCACTACGCTTAATGCGGTATGACAAATTTGTCAAATATTGTGCGGTATCATCACTGATGTCACGCAATGTTCGGAAAATAATCGTTAAAGCAATTAAGACCAAGATTAACCAAACAACACCAATCAACCAATTGACATTGAAAGCTAAAATTAGACCCAAGAGCGCAATCAGCGAGACAAGAATGACAATCCAACCAATCGAACGATTCTGAAATAACCGTGGAATTTTAATTTTGTTTTGCCATTGTTTCACGAAATAATTCTCCTACTCTTTTTGTATTGTCTTCCATTATACCATGAATTACTTTAAAACATCACATTCCACCAACGTCGCCATATAAAAAAGACAGAAATAAATTTCTGTCTTTTTTAAGGTTTTAAATGAGTCCAAACTCACGAGCACGCTCTTGATACATTGGAATCTCATCTTGTGTTGCCCAAACATAATGTTCTGGGGCGATTTCAATCATTGTTCGATCTTGTCCGTCCATTTCACGAGTTGGGTCATAAACAATTGGTTTACGATTAAGCTCTACCTCTGGATCAGGCTCAGGAATTGAACTCAACAATGAACGCGTGTAATCGTGCAAAGGATGATCATACACTTCATCAGCTGGTCCAATTTCAACCATCTTACCCCAGTGCAACACACCAATACGGTCAGAAATATACTTAACCATTGAAAGGTCGTGTGCAATGAAAAGATACGTCAAATTGCGTTCCTTTTGCAATTTTTGCAATAGGTTAACGACTTGCGCTTGAATTGAAACGTCCAGCGCTGAAATTGGTTCATCAGCAACAATGAAACGTGGTGACATCGCCAAAGCACGGGCAATTCCGATACGCTGACGTTGTCCACCCGAGAATTCATGGGGATAACGATTAGCATGTTCTTTCTTAAGCCCAACCGTTTCTAGCATGTCATCAACAACTTTTGTTCGTTCATCAGCGCTGCTAACGAGACCATTCGCATCAAGTCCTTCAGCAATAATATCCTTGACCTTCATTCGCATATCTAATGATGCTTGTGGGTCTTGGAAAATCATTTGAACTTCTTGGTGGAACTGTTTTAAATCAGCCTTCTTTTTAATCTTGGTCACATCGGTGCCATCATAGCGAACCTCACCAGCCGTTGGCGCATTCAACTTCATGATTGTACGTCCAATGGTGGTTTTTCCAGAACCAGACTCACCAACTAAACCAAAAGTTTCACCTTCATAAATGTCAAATGAGGCATTTTGAACCGCTAAAGTTTGGTTTTTACGTCCCTTGTTAAAGGTAATGTCTAGGTTCTTAATTTCAACCAGTTTCTTACGATCTTCTACCATCATCAAACTCCTATCTAGACAAAATTGCGGATGCATCTACTGGCTTAGCCTGCTTTTTATCCGCTTCAGGATGAGCTTGCTTGTACTTGGCCCAACGTTGTTGCACTGTCAAAGGTGGTACAACTTCAGGTGCATGTTCATCCAATAACCATGTCGCTGCAAAATGGGTTGGTGACAATTGGAAATAAGGTGGTTGCTTTTTTTCATCAATTGCCAAGGCATACTTATTACGTGGTGCAAAAGCATCCCCAACTGGTGGGTTCAACAAATCAGGCGGTGTTCCTGGAATAGCTTCCAAGCTTCCCTTGTTGGTTTGTGTTGTTGGCATTGAGTTCAACAACCCCCATGTATATGGATGTTGTGGGAAACCATAAATTTCATCAATTGTTCCGACTTCGACTATTTGTCCAGCATACATAACTGCCACACGGTCTGCCATTCCAGCCACCACACCTAAATCATGGGTAATAAAGATAATTGAAGTCCCTAACTCACGTTGGATTTTTTTCATCAAGTCCAAAATTTGGGCTTGAATCGTCACATCCAAAGCGGTGGTTGGTTCATCAGCAATCAAAACCTCAGGGTTATCAATCAACGCAATCGCAATGACGATACGTTGACGCATTCCACCTGAAAATTGGTGTGGGTAATCATTAATATGAGCTTTTGCATTTGGAATACCAACTAGATTCATCATGTCTAGCGCTTTATCCCAAGCTTCTTTTTTACCCATACCTTGGTGCTTAATCAGTGGTTCTGCAATTTGTTGTCCAATTTTCATCGTTGGATCTAATGAAGTCATTGGATCTTGGAAAATCATCGCAATTTCAGAACCACGAATTGAGCGGAATTCATTTTCAGGTAAGTCAATGAGTTCCTTACCCTTAAATTGAATTGAGCCTCGTTCAATTTCCGCATTTTTAGCCAACAAGCCCATAATGGTACGCGTTGTCACTGACTTTCCGGATCCAGATTCACCAACTAAGGCTAATGTTTCGCCTTTTTCTAGATTAAAGTAGATATCACGAATCGCTTGCACGGCTCCGTTGTCAGTGTGGAAATTGATTTTTAAATCATTTACTTCAAGGATGTTTTCTGTCATTTCCCCTCTACTCCTTAATCACGTGTTCGTGGATCAAAGGCATCACGCAATCCATCCGCCAACAAGTTAAAGGCAATCATCAAAACTGACATCACGATTGCTGGGAATACTAGTTGATATGGATAGAATTGGAAGGCCGTTTGTCCATCATTCAGTAACGTTCCAAGTGACGCCATTGGCACTGGGATTCCGATTCCAATAAATGAAAGCAAGGCTTCAAAGAAGATTGCCGATGGAATTGTGAACATCAACTGCACAATAATGGTTGATGAAACGTTAGGTACTAAGTGGCGGAGCCCAGTTTTAATTGGAGAGGTTCCCAATGTGCGGGCAGCGGAAATAAAGTCTTGTTCTTTCAAAGACAAGACATCCGCTCGCACAAGTCGGGCCATCGACGTCCATGATGTTAATGAAATACCCAAGGCAATTGAGAATAGCCCCGGCTTCATAATCAAAATCAACAAAACAAAGACAACCAAATTTGGCACTGATGACACGATTTCAACAATTCGTTGCATCACCATGTCGACGCGGCCACCCTTCCAACCAGAAATCAAACCATATGAAACACCAAAGACTAAGTCAATTAGTGCCGCAATCAAGGCAACTTCTAGTGAGATACGTGTTCCATAAAGGACTCGCTTGAAAATATCACGTCCGAATTGATCCGTTCCAAAGATATGGGTTTCACCCTTCTTCACATTGGCGCGTTCGTACGCATTAAACTTTTCACCATCAATTTTTTGTTCTCCACGGAAACCGGGAATATTACCTGGAATACGTGGTGGCAAATTTTGTTGCATCACATTTTGCTTAGATGTGGTCGTTGTATTGGCATATGGTACAGAAAGGAAAGCTCCTAGGAAAATCGCAATGATAATCCATAATGACACAAATGCTCCCTTATTCTTTTTCAACCGACGCCATGCATCCTGGGCAAAGCTCAATGATGGCTTTTCAATTGTTTCATCATTACGTTTACGGTCATTAGGCAGCAACTCGAAATCAGCTGCTGACACTTGATTTAATTCAGCCATTTTTCGTTCCTCCCTAATTTGCTAAACGAATTCGTGGATCAATCAATCCATACAAAATATCAGTAATCAATAACACTACCATCAACATCATTGAGTAAACAATGGTAGTTCCCATAATTAATGGGTAGTCATTCGTCAAAATTGATGAGACGAATTGTCCCCCAATTCCAGGAATGGCGAAAATCTTTTCAATAACAACTGATCCAGTCATCAAGTTGACGGCCATTGGCCCAATCAATGTAACCAAAGGAATCAATGAGTTACGCAACGTGTGACGCCACACAATGTCATTACTTGAAAGTCCCTTGGCACGGGCTAATTCAATATAATCCGATCCCATAACATCAACCATTTCAGTTCGAATGAAGCGGGCGGCTGTGGCCATTGGCTGCATTCCTAAGGCAATCGTTGGTAGGATTGTAAATTTAAACCCTTCCCAGCCCGCAATTGGCAACCAGTTTAACTTCAAACCGACGTAGTATTGCAAAAGAGCGGCGAAGACGAATGATGGAATTGAAACACCTAACACAGCTAAAATTGATAAAAATGTATCTGTCTTAGTATTACGATGCACAGCTGCAGCTGCTCCAAGTCCAATTCCGGCTACAATTCCAAACACTAGGGCTTGAATCCCCAATTGTGCTGAAGGCCCGATACGTTGGGCAATTAGCGTTGATACTGGTTGATTTTGGAATTGGAATGAATTTCCAAAGTTAAATTGGAGCGCATTCACTAAGTAATTCCAGTATTGCACAATTAAAGGCTTATCCAGTCCATATTGCGCTTCAATTACCTGACGTTGCGTATCTGACAAACGCTCAGCGTTTGCCAATGGTGACCCAGGCATTAATTTCATTAAGAAGAACGTTATTGAAATAATAATGATCAACGTTAACAAGATAATGCCTAGTCGCTTTAAAACATATTTAACCATTCCCGACATATCTGACAAACCTTTCTATCCTAATTAATCAGCAACCAAAGTACTTGATTGATGAAACAATATACTATTCCTTATAAGCCCACTTGAAATCATATGGTGCTCCAGATGGATGTGTTACCATCCCCTTTACACTTGGACGAACAAACGCAGCCTGTGAACGATAGTAAAGTGGGACAACTCCCATTTCCTTACTCATAATATGTTCGGCTTGCTTATAATCATTAAAACGTGCCTTAGGGTTATTCACATCAGGTCCATTCGCCTTATCAATCAAATCTGTATATTCCTTGTTGTTCCATGAACCTTCATTAAATGAGGCTCCTGCTTTATACAAATCTGAGAAGGTTGAAGGATCAGGGTAATCAGCACCCCAAAGTGAAATAACTGCTTGGAATTGCTTTTCACCAGAAAGTTGAATACGTTGCTTATAAGGCACCGTTTTAATCGTCACTTTCAGTCCTTTAATATGTTGCAATTGATCTTGCAAGTATTGTGACGTCCGCTTTGCAGCATCACTATCGTCTACCAACAACTGAACCGTCAAAGATTTCTTGCCAGTCTCTTTCAAACCTTCATCGAACAACTTTTGTGCCTTAGGTAGGTCATAGCTTACAGCATCCTTAAGCGTAACTGACTTCGAGAAGTCTTCGCCGTTATTTGGATCTTTAACCAACTTTGTTGCAGAAAAAGTTGTGGCTGGTGTCGCACTACCCGTTAGGACCTTATCCGTTAGGACATCACGGTCAATTCCGTAAGAAATTGCTCGACGAATATTTGTATTCTTAAATTCAGGAACAGTCTTTTCATTTAACTGCAAGTAGGCAGTTGTTGCTGAAGGAATTGTTGTATATGCCTTATTGTGTCGAGAGGCTGTGACTTGTTGTGGTGACAAGGTGGTGAAATCAATGGTATTAGACTTATATAAATTATATCCAGTATTTTGATCAGCAATCGTCTTAATCACTAATTTCTTTGTTTTCACAGCATCTTTGTCATAATACTTAGGATTTTTTTCATAAGTTACGACATCGTTAGAGCCGTTCCAATCCTTTTGAACATATGGTCCAGATGAAAGTAAGTACTTTGATTGCGTCCCATAATTATTACCAGTCTTCTTAACAAAGGCTTCATTCTGTGGGAAGAAAGGTGCCATTGGTAACATGGCTACCAATTGTGGCAAAGGACGTTCCAAATCAACCTGCAAGGTGTTGTCGTCAACAGCCTTAACCCCTAGTTTAGAAAGATCCTTTTCTTTACCTGCTTGAATGGCATCAGCATTCTTGATTCCTGAGTACAAGTAGGCGTACTGTGATCCTGTCTTTGGATCATTGGTACGTTGCCAACCATAAACAAAATCCTTAGCAGTCAACGGGTCACCGTTCGACCACTTTAGATTGTGGCGAAGCTTGAATGTATAATGTAGGCCATCCGCGCTCTTTGTGTATGATTCCGCCAAAGCTGGCTGTGGATCATCATTTTTATCTGCTCGAAAGAGACCATCATTTGTTGCAGTCAATCCATCAAAGTCAATTGCTGCTGTTACTTTTGAGGGGTCCATCGTACTTAATGGTGCCGTCTCCGTCCAATTAATTGTTTTGTACTTATCAGCACTTGCTGTCGTTTGTGACAGCACCGTTCCTGCTAAGACAAAACCAGCCGCAACGACTAGCGGCTTTTTAATACCTTTTTTCATAATCCTTCCCCCAACCATATCTTTATGAGAGTACTTTTCGCTATTCGTCAAATATACCGTTAACATTCGGGGTTGTCAATGAAAAAAATCTCATTTAACTTTATTTTAGTCGCTTTACAATCACGTTTTGATTTTTAGAATCTCTCATTCTAATTTCAAAACATGCTCACTTAATGCTTTCTGTGTCACTTGTTAATAAAAGATGAATTTATCTACTATTGTATGTCCCCTACATACTTTAGCCAGGTATTTGAATTTGATTCATTGCGCGTCCCCCAGCTTTGTTTTATAATGATTACTAATATGGAGGAGGTATTTATGAAAAAGGTTTTTCAGTTTGGTTATATTTTAATGGGACTCTTAATTATCGGAGTTGGTGCGTCACTACTTAGTGTTGGTGGTCTTGGGGTTGACCCATTTACTGCCTTCAACATGAGTTTGGCTGATCGCTTACACCTTACACTTGGTGTAACGCAGTTGTGCATGAACTTGGTACTTTTTGTTTATGTCTTCCTTAATGACAAAACAAGCATTGGTTGGGGAACAATTATGAACATGACCCTTGTTGGTGTGTTCATTCAATATATCTCAGACTTTTTGCAACAATACAACCTTGGTTCAGTTGGCTTTTGGGGAAAGTTATTGATTCTACTTATCGGAATCGTATTCTTTACGCTTGGAGCTGCTATCTACATGTCAGGAGACATGGGAGCTGCCCCATACGACTCAATCGCCCCAATCTTAACGAAGCAACTACACGGTGAATACAACATCATCCGTAGTTGGCAAGATATTACTTTCGTTGTGCTAGCCTTTGTACTTGCTGGTATGCACCACGTTGGTTTAGGTACGATTGTGGCTGCCTTTGGTTCAGGTTCTTTGATTGCTGTTTGGACAAAATTGCTACCAAAGTTCCCCGCACAAAGCTTCTTCAAGAACAAGTAATTTGATATAGGACATTTTCAATATTAATATTAAATTTAATATTGGTATGACGTGAGCAAAGCCCTGCCATTATTAAATGGTTTTGGCTTTGCTCTTTTATTTTACACGGAGGTGAAAATCATGATTGAACCATTCCTACTTGGAACTTATACAAAGAAAGATAGCGAAGGTATCTACCGCGTTGAGCTTGATACTGAAGCAAAAAAACTGCAAAACCTCACACTTCTCGCTAAAGAAAGCAATCCAACTTATGTGGCTGAATCAAAAGATGGTATTATTTATGCCGTTTATGATCAAGAACGCATGGGTGGTATTGCTGCCTACCGTCCCGATGGTGATGGTAAGTACAAGCTTATCAACAAGGTCCTTGAGACAGGCGCACCTGTTTGTTATGTTGGGTTCGATGAAGATCGCCAACTCATTTACGGCGCTAACTACCATAAGGGTGAGTTAAATACCTATACTGTACTCGAGGATAAAGGGGTCGGACCCGCAACGTCATTCTATCACCATGACAAGACTGGGCCACATCCTAACCAAGACGCACCACATATCCACTATACGAACCTGACACCAGATGGTCGGTTAATCGTTTGTGATTTAGGAACTGACCAAGTCTATATTTATGATGTTGAACCAAATGGTTTACTCTCAACTCGTTCAATTTATAAAGCACAACCTGGGACAGGTCCTCGTCACGTTGTCTTCAATCCAAATGGTAAATATGTTTACCTAGTCGGAGAACTTGACTGTAGTGTTTCAGTCCTTGAATATAAGGACACTGGTGATTTGGTCTTCGTCGATAAGTATTACACTAAGCCAGATGATTGGCATGAATTCAATAGTGCTGCCGCTATTCGTTTCAATGAAAAAACCAACACACTTTATGTTTCAAATCGTGGACACGATTCAATCGCAGTCTTCAAGGTGACTGAAGATGGTCGTAAGCTTGAATTAATTCAACGTATTCACACAGAAGGGCATTTCCCACGTGACTTCAATATTGATCCTTCTGGTCAATTCCTTGTCGTTGGACACCAATTCTCAGACAACCTCTCATTGTTTGAAATTAATGAAGACGATGGTACGCTGACACTTTTGGACGATACATTCTACGGTCCTGAAACGGTCTGTGTTTATTTCGAATAAAGTACGCAAAAAAGCTGATCTGTTAATAAACAGATCAGCTTTTTTTGTGTCTTTATATTATGAAACCATTCGACGATCGATATAACTACCAATTTGGGAAATCGTAAAGTTCAAGATAAAGTACAGAATTGCCAACATCAAGAACATCGGAATAATTTCCATTGGCTTTTGGGCATAGATTGTTTGTGCTCGGAAAGTCACTTCTGGCAACATAATAATTGTTGCCAATGACGTATCTTTAATCAACGAAACAAATTGTGACACGATTGGTGGAATCATTTTCTTATACGCTTGTGGTAAGAGAATATGCCACAGAGCCTGGTAAAAACTCAACCCGTTTGAGAGCGCTCCTTCAAGTTGACCCTTTGGAACAGCCTTGATACCAGAACGCACAATTTCAGCCAACATTGCCGATTCGAAAATCGTCATCGCAACAATTGTCGAAACCGTCACATTAAAGTGAACACCAATTCGTGGTAACGCAAAGTACGTGAAGAAAATAATCAACAAGAGCGGCAAATTACGGATCATATCAATGATAAATCCCACGATTGCTGAAAGATATTTCACCTTCATATAGCGAATCACGCCCAGAATTGATCCAATAATAAAACTAAAAATAATTGAGATTACTGAAACTTCAATCGTTACCCACAATCCAGTTAGAAGGAAACGCATATTAATCCATGAGTATGCTTGTAAAAATTCTTGCATTTATCTTCTCCTCCTAACGGTCTGTTTTATTCTCAAGATAACGCATGTAATAGCTCAAAGGCAACGTTAGAATGAGATAGAAAATAGCAACGATAATATATGGTCCAAATGTATCAAACGTTAGTTGCGAAATCATATTGGCTTGATACATCAAATCCAACCCAGCTACGAAAGCCAATACTGATGAATTCTTAATCAAATTCACAAACTGGTTTCCCAACGGTGGAATCACCAAACGAATTGCTTGTGGCAGCACCACATAACGCATTGCTTGCCACCAACTTAATCCATTCGAACGTGCGCCTTCATATTGCCCAGAATCAACTGAGTTAATTCCAGCACGGATCGTTTCGGCAATAAAGGCTGACGTATACAAAGTCAATCCAATCGTTCCAGAAACAAAGCCGTTTAAGTTCAACACTTTCGCCACAACAACGTAAAAGAACATTGTGATAACCAACAGTGGAATATTACGGACGACTTCAATATAAATTTTACCTACAATATTAGCAAAGCGGTTCGGTACAATTTGCAAAAGGGCAAACCCTAAACCTAAAATAGTTGATCCGATTAAAGCAATGACACTTGATAAAATCGTCCAACCAAAACCAGTAAAGAACTCACTGGCGTGACTTGTAAATAGTGTCCACATTACTCAGTGACCTCCTTCCAGTTCATACCTGGAACATCGTTAAACCATTTCTTGGCCAACTTATCATATGAACCATCCGCCTTCATCTCGTCAATCGCCTTATTAATTGCTTTGGTCAATTTTGGATCAGCCTTGTCTACAGCAACACCATAAGGTTCAGTCGTAAAGTTACCACCAACAACTTTGACATTATGGTTATCAACAGCCATTCCATAGAGAATACTGTTATCTGTTGTTAGGGCGTCCCCTTGACCTGATTCAAGCGCAGTTAATGCTGTTGCGTAATCGGGCAATGCCACAACCTTGGCCTTAGGGGCGAATTTTTTCACATTTTCAATTGAATTAGAACCTTGGACACCCAAGATGCGGGCGCCCTTATGATTCAAATCTTTGATTGATTTCACATCACTCTTCTTCATCACCATCAAAGCCTGACCCGCATTGAAGTATGGTTCAGAAAAATCAACAACCTTTTTACGTTCAGGTGTAATCGTCATTGTCGCAATAATCGCGTCAATGTTACCATTCAAAAGCATTGGGACACGTGTTCCAGAAGTGATTTGCGTTAATTCAGGTTTAGCTTTCGGATCAATGCGCTTCGTAATCGCTTTTGCCATATCAATATCGAAACCTTCTAATTTTCCAGTTCGGATATTAGTCAATCCCATTAACTTAGTATCACCCTTAACACCCCAATTCATGGTATGTGTTTTTTTAATTCGGTCATACGTTTGGTTCTTTGCCGTCGTCTCAGCTTGTACAGGGCTTGTTGCAACCCCACTCACAAACAGACCAGCTGCCAAGAAACCTAACGTAAGTCCGGCTACTTTCTTAATCTGCATGGTCGCCCCTCCTTAATGCACAATTTGTGATAGGAAATGACGAGCCCGTGGTTCCTTAGGATTTTCAAAGAATTCAGCAGTTGGTGAATCTTCAAGAATCTTTCCATCGGCCATGAAAATAACACGGTCCGCCACTTGCTTTGCAAATCCCATTTCGTGTGTCACAACCAACATGGTCATAGATGAATCTTGCGCAATTTCACGCATAATCTTCAAAACACCATTAACCATTTCAGGGTCAAGTGCAGATGTTGGTTCATCAAACAAAAGCGCCTTAGGCTTCATGGCAAGTGAACGTGCAATCGCAATTCGTTGTTGTTGTCCACCTGACAATTGCGCTGGGTATTTATTAGCTTGATCAGCAAGGCCCACGCGATCCAACAAGCCCATGGCAATTTTTTTATTTTCGTCTTCATCACGGTGCAAGACTAAACGTGGTGCTAGCATAATATTTTCGAGAATTGTCTTATTTTCATATAAATTAAAGTGTTGGAAGACCATCCCAACGTCTTTACGAAGACGGTTTAAATCAGTCTTTGGGTCAGCCAAGTCCTGATTATTGACGATTAATTGTCCCCCTTCAATTGACTCTAAACCATTTACAGTTCGAATTAATGTCGACTTTCCTGAACCAGAAGGTCCAAGCAAAACCACCGTTTCACCGGCTTCAACTTCTAAATTGATATCGTGCAAAGCATGGAAATCTCCATAATACTTTTCGACATCCTTAAACTCGATCATTGACATCGGGGTGTCCTCCTAAAAATAAACTTACTTAACTTAAAATTTGCTAAGTAATTACAAAGCAACCCGATATAACCACACAGATTATACCGGGAAACGTACTCGCATATATTGTTGTACTATCATCATCTTAATCTCAAATACTACAATTTGTCAAACAAAAAAATCTGTCTAACGACAGATTTTCTCATCTTAAATTCACTTTTTAATTAAATTCAGATTTACGACTTCTTTTTATAAGCTAGCTCGACTTTTAAATCATAAGGATCTTGAATTTCAGTTAAGCCGGAACGACCTTTGACATGCGCTGGTCCCCCTTGCAAGAGTGCCGTCGCAATATACAAATCATATTTTTCTAGAGCGGCTTCAATCGGCTGGAGACCAACTTCCTTCACGACACCTAAACGTTTGGCCGACATTTCATTCAAACCACCGTAAACGGCAAGTCCATCTGGCTCCTGCTCAAGACGATAATATGGCAATGGAATTCCATCGCCATTGGCATAGATTTTTGATTGTCCTTGCTCAAGCAAAGCCTGTTGCTGTGCCTCGGATAACCCTTTATAGTCCGCCTGCACTAACTGATTAGCTTGCAATGCTTGTGCCATCTCATTTAAAGTTGCCTTCGTTTCATTGTCCAGTTCAACAGTTGCAGGTAAAACATCCTTTTGGTTATAGATACCATTAGATGGGACAAACTGCACATTTGCTTCAGCCATATTCTGCTCAGCTTCTGCTTCTTCACGCTCGCCTAGCACTTTTGCAATATAAGGTGAAACATCGAATTTCATATGTTTACTTGTGAAATAGTAATAAAAATTAACAATCGCAAAATACAAAATTCCGATAAAGGCAGCTCCAAGCAACGCACTTCGTAAGTAGGCATGATTTTTGAAGTATGAAAAGGCTAGATACAAAATATAGGTATCTCCCACAAATGCTAGAACTGTATAAATGCGACCTTTTAATTTAGCATTCACATTCAAATAGCCTAGGTAGTGATTAATTAAGTCTAAAGTTGATAGCATCCTTAATTCCCCCTTTGTCCATTGCTAGTCGATGTTGCAGAGGCTTCAGATGGCGTGGTATTTGATGTTGACTCAGAAGACGTATCTGCGGTTGATGAACTAGTTTCAGAAGAAGTGTCTGATGCTGAGTCAGAATTTTCTGTTACGGAACTAGATGCCGACGACGTTGACTCTCGTTTGGTCTCATCAGCACTTGTCGCACTCGTGTCCCCCGCTTGTTCAGTCGTTGCTTTATCGTCACTGGCCGATGCTTCACTAGCTTTCTTTTTTGACTCACTCACTTTTTCACGTGACTCACTCACTTTTTTACTTGAAGCGACTTGCGCCCGTGTTGGTCCCCCATTATGTGTATTCGTCGTCACATTAACAACAGCATTTCCGGCACTTAATGCTAGGATAATCGACACTAATGCCACTGGTGTGACAAAAGGTGGTGTTCGATAAGTCATGTTAACTCCCCCCAATTACTTAATCTTTAATCATTTTGGATGGATGCTTGCACAATGGCATCAATCTTGTTTTTGGTTTCTTCCCAGTCATCATTTTCAACAACATGGGCCTGTGCTTGTAAATTCTCTGGAATCTGTGTATCTCGTACGTATTCTTCACTCGATAGACGTTCATGAATTTTTTGAACATCATCTCCACGTTTAACCAGACGTTGATAGAGATCATGTTCTTTTGAAACAGTTAAATAAATAACAACGACTTCATCGGCTGGTAATTCCTCTAGATATGTGGCTGCCCCTTGTGTGTCTAAGACAATCGTAATCAATGGATTTTTCTCGAACGCACGTTCTAGCCCCTCTCTAGAAGACCCATATTGATTACCGTCATAGGTCACCTGTTCAAGATAATGGTTTTGGGCGAAAGTATCATGTGATTCAAAATAATAATCAACCTGATCCATTTCACCTGCACGTGGTTGACGCGTTGTATGCGTCACTACTTTGGGCATTTCATAGAATTCATTTAAGTATTTCGTCACAGACGTTTTACCTGTTCCGGTATTTCCTGTGACGACAAAGACTTTACGTTTCAAAATAGTTTCTCCTCAATCTCACTGGCTAGTATTAGCCGATTGGCAGATGCATGAAGTGCTTCACACCTAGAGCTAAAAGAACGACCAAAATCAATTTAATCACGAGTGGCATAAGAAAGGCTAAAAATCCTGTCGATAAAGCCACTGACATTGATAAATGTGCCGCAAGCCCTAACCAAATCGTCCCCAAAGCCAGTTGAAGCACGGCTGCAAGCCCGTTACTAAGGACCAACATTGCCGTCGTTTGATATCGCATCATCAACGGACTAATCACTAATGGAAATACGAGCATTGCCAACAAATACCCACCGGTAGGTGCTACAAAACTCGCTAAGCCACCATGAAATCCTGCAAAAACAGGTAATCCCATTAAGCCAATCGCTAGATACCCACCAACTGAAAGGAGCGCAATTCGAGTCGTTGTAATACTGGCAATTAGTGGCACAATTAATGTTTGCATGCTAATTGGGACCATCCCCATTGGAATTGAGAATGGGGCAATGATACTGATAATGGCGGCAAACATTGCCGCTAATGTGAGTTCTCGAACTTTCATGTTGTTCTCTCCGTTAGCTTAAATTGACTTTGGTGATTTCACCTGCGCTATATGCCTGACGATCGTACTGCGTCGCTAGGACAATTCGTCCATAATCATCGACATCCACGACTTTCCCTATAATCGTATCATGTCCATGTTGAAGCGTGACTTCTTGTTGTAAAATGAAACAATTTTGCAAGTACTGTTGGCGTAATTGCGAAAAGTCCATTTGAATCACTGCCAGACATGCCTGACTAAGTTGGCTGATGAGGCGTTCACGATCAACTGAGTCCGTTGTTAACCCACCCATTTTTGTTTGCAGTTGCGCTGGAATATCACGTGCTTGTAAGTTGATGCCCATCCCAATCACGACAAACCCTAGATGTCCGTTAGTTGGGGGTTGCACTGTTTCCACCAAAATACCAACTACCTTACGCTCATGCAAATAAAGATCATTTACCCACTTAATGCCCAATGAAATCCCGAGCTCGGACTGGATAACTTTTTGAATTGCAACCGCGGTGTTTAAGGTTAAGGTTTCTGGATGTTGCCACTGCTGCGTCGTTACTTGTGTCATCACCGTCATGTAGATACCAACATCAGCTGGAGAATAGAAAGCCCGATCTTGTCGTCCATAGCCTGCCGTTTGTTCATTTGCAACCACTAAACCTGGCACAAGTTGTTGTTTATCTGAAGCCTGCTGTATTTGTTTTTTGGCAATGGTATTCGTTGACGAAATAACATCGAATACATTGACATTGAAGTCAGGTAGTTCCGCTTCAATTTTTTCTACATCTAGTTTCAAAATTGTTCCCCCTCATACCTGATCGAAGTCTTTAATTGCCACGCAAAAATTGGATCAATGGATTCCAAATATTTGAAACAAACCAGTTTGATGCATTATGCGCATCACCTTCATTTTTAAAATCACTCGCACCAGCCATCTTGTTATTTGTTGTTTTAACTAATTTATCAGACAGCGCACTTGTACGTGAAACAATTGGTTTTGCCCCTGAAATTGGTGCCTGGTTATATTGTTGCAAGGCCATTGATAGTTGGTTCATTTGATCATCTGAAACGTCATTACGAATATCACGTTGTTCTAAATTAACCGTTAGTTGGTTATAGACAACATTAATATCAATCGTATCGCCCGTTTGTCGGCGTTTAGCCAATTCTCCCGCAGTCATGGTAATCGCTGACGTCAATTTACCAATATAGCGATCATTCATATTGTTCGGCGCAATCCCATTGATTGTCGCCTCCATCACCCGATTAGCTGCTGCCGTATTCGTTGGGTCCAGTGGTGCGCCATCATCAGCTAACGCCTGATAAACACCCACCAAACCATCGGTACCGAGAACACGCTTATCGGAAGTAAACGTCATAATCAAGTCCTTAGCCCCACCTAGGGTTGCTGCCATGGCGTATTCTTGTGCAAAGACATGCGTAATATTTTTATCACCTTCAAAATTCTCAATATTAACCAAGTTACCAGTATTATCTTTGGCTGGGGCAACTGATACCGAAGCCACCATATCGGATTTTTTCAACTGAGTTAGTCCCAGATACTTAGCATCGCTCACTTGTGTGACAAGCTTTTGATAGTTGTCATTAATACCTAAAGTCTGGGCTACTTGGGTTTTTTGAACCGCTCCCGCCCCGTATACGACATAAGGTTTCGATAAAGCTTTTTCTTGGATGATGCCCTGATTTTGATCTGCCTGCGTGCGTGAGCCGATCATCAGAACACCGAGCATGAGGGCACCCATGGTCAAACTTAATTTGGCAAACTTTGTGTCTATTTTCATGGTTACTCCTTTATTTCGGAATCGTTTTTATTCGTGATTATCAATTTGACATACTTTATATTTTAGCATTATTTGGACGAGCTGCGTCCGGCAACCACAATCCTAACTAAAATTATAACATTATCCCCTCTCGCGAACTCGCCATCTCATGCGCAAAATAAAAATTGGTCTGGAAAACTTTTCGGAATTTCCAAAAAAGTCTGCCAGACCAATTCATTTAAAAGGTGTTTAGTTGTTTGCTAATTCGTACATAGCATTGGCAAAAATAGCCATGGCACGTGTCAAATCAGCGACTGGGAAGAATTCGTCAGCTTGGTGCATTGTATCAGGAACACCTTCAAACATAGCACCAAAGGCAACGCCACGCTTCAACAAGCGACCAAATGTTCCCCCACCGATAACACGTTCACCCGCAGGTAAACCAGTGTGATCGCGGTAAACATCAAGCAAGGTTGAGACAAGTGGATCATCACCAGGTACGTAGTGTGGTACCATGGCGTGACCTTCATTAGCAGCAGTAGCGGCAAAGTTCGTTGGAATAGCTGCACTGATCTTTGCTTCAATATCATCAGCTGTAATGTTCTGTGGGTAACGGATGTTGATGTCAACAAAGCCATCTTCACCGTCGGTAAAGCGTTGAATACCCACGTTCATTGATAGATCACCCATCAAATCATCGTGCGTTGCAATACCAACCTTAGTTCCAGTTGTATCATCATGCAATGTACCACCAAGGAAATCTAGGAATCCTTGCGCATTGCCACCAAAATCAGCTTCCTTCAAGAAGTTAGCTAAGTAAGTTCCCGCGTTTTCACCAGTTTCCGGTGACGCACCGTGAACTTGGTGTCCGAAGAAAGTAAAGTCAACACGGTTATCATTCACTTCTGCTTCACCCTTAACACGTGATTCTTGTGCAAGATACTTGTCCATTTGAGCAACAAGCGCTTCAGGATCTTCAGTTTCAACAACCGCCTTAGCAACACCAGGAACCATGTTTGGTCGTTCACCAGCAGAGAATGAAATTAGACGTGTTGCTCCTTCGTTATTTCCAGCAAAACGAACAACAGTAGATCCGTTACCCTTTTCACCGTTAATAATTGGGAATTCTGCATCCGGTGAGAATCCCATTGTAGGTTCACCGTAGGCTTCAAAGAAATCATCCATACCAGTCCAGTCAGATTCTTCGTCAATTCCAACGATGAAGACCAACTTACGCTTCAAAGGCACTTCCATATCTTTAAGCATCTTTAGGGCATAGTATCCAGCAAATGAAGGTCCCTTATCATCAGAAGAACCACGTCCATATAGACGACCATCTTCAATAACGGGTGTCCATGGATCCTTAGTCCAACCATCACCGGCTGGCATGACGTCCAAGTGACCAATGATGGCAACTGATTCTTCTGCATCCTCAGGTCCCAATTCAGCATAGGCAACTAAATTGTGGTAGTTACCTGTACGGAAACCGTCGCGTTCAGCAATTTCCAAGAACTTTTCCAAAGCTGCTTTTGGTCCAGGTCCCAAAGGCGCATCTTCAGTTGCTGCCGCATCGTCACGGACAGACTTAATCATCATCATATCTTCCAAATCAGCCAATAAGTCATTTTCGTATGTTAATGACTTTGCTAACCATTCTGTTGCTTTAACCATTATTCTCAGTCCTCCATTTTTCACATCTTGCTCACTATTATACGCTATTTTTTTAATTTGCGCGCTGGGTAGCGCCTGATTAATCAAGATTACTTTGATAACGTCCCATGAAGTTCGCCATACCATCAGCTAACAGTGATGGTCGAACAACATAGTTGTAACCTGCCATTTGTTCAGCCAAAGCTGAGTGCGCATAAACCGCGGCTTGCACCGTGTGTGATAGATTTAGCTTAAATTGGCCAACAAAAGCGGCAACAATTCCTGCCAAAACGTCACCCATACCGCCGATTGACTGATATGGTCCGCCAACCATGATTTGTTGTTGTCCCTCGTTATTATAAATCATGGTGTGATGTTGCTTAAGGACTAGCACATCGACATTTAACATCGATCGCTGGACATCATTCAATTCAATTTCATCTTGATAGTTCAATTGAATATTACTGAGACGCGCCCATTCCATTTGATGGGGCGTAATTACAGTATATGTGTCCCGTGGAAAGCTCAAGTGTTCATTCGCCACAATCGTCAAGGCTGACCCATCAGCAACTAATACCTGTTTGGCGTTCATCTGCATTAAAACGCGCTTAACCAAAGAAACCGCATAGTCTGTTAATCCCATGCCCGATCCCATTAAAACAACGTCACTTTTATCGATTTGTTCCATTAAGACGTCCAAATCAGTCCAGTCGACAAACATCGCCTCAGGGACACGACTATGCAATGCTGTTCGATTAACGGCATCAGAGGCTACTGTCACCAATCCAGCGCCTGAAGATACAGCAGCTTGAGCAGCCATGGTAATCGCCCCACCATATTGTTTGTCACCACCAATTAAAAGAACTCGACCAAAATCGCCCTTATAACTATCAGCCGGCCGTTTAACAATGACCTCATTTAAAATGTCCTCAGTAATTTGTTTGACCATGGTGTTATCTCCAAATTCTCTATTCTATATAATTTCATTATACCATTTTAAGGCGATAAAATTAGTTTCCTTTGCAAATCAAAAAGCGTGATGACCTGATAGTCATCACGCTTTTGGTTAGTTCAAAGACATTCGATATTCCTGTAACAGTCCTTCACGAACACCAGAAGCAGAGAAAATCACATCTTTGGCTCCAGTTTCCTGAATTAACGTCACTAAGGGCAATAACCCACTGACGATAATGTCCGCCCGATTCGCTTCTGCGCCTAGGGCTGCTTCTCGCTCAGACCGCGTCGCATGCACCAGTTCAGTAAATGTTTCCAATACCTCCGCTGTTGACATGCGATAACCATGGAAATCTTTTTTGACATCAAAGCCTTTACGCATTTGATTCAAACGTGCCAATGAACGATTTGCACCACCCAATAAAATAATCGGCAAAGCGTCCGTACTATCAGCTTCAGCAATCCAAGGTAACCGCTCATATTGATCAGTCACATAATCAGAGGCTGCTACTAAATTTTGGTCACTAATCATTGGATCATTAAGATGAAACTTTTCAGCTAAATTGACGGCACCAAAAGGCAAACTAATAAAGTTAGCTGCCATGCGTTCTTCAATGCCAACTAATTCAACACTCGCACCACCTGTATCAAGAAGCCAAGCATTATCAACATCTAACGCACACATTGCACCCAAATAATCATAATAGGCTTCTTGATCACCGGATAGAACTCGCACATCAATTCCTGTCACATCGTACACCCGTTGTAAAAAATCATCTTGATTGGTTGCTTCACGAACAGCGGCAGTGGCAATTCCTTCTAATTCAATGTCAGGATAACGTTCATACTCCTGCTTAAAAATCGTCAAAGCTTCTAAGACACGGTCCATAGCTGCTTCAGTTAAGGCACCACCGTTTTGGTCCATTCCCTGTGCTAAACGCGTATCTAACTTACGTCGCTTAATTTCAGTGAATTGCCCATCTTCATTCAATTCCTCAACCACTAATCGTGTTGAGTTTGATCCTAAATCAATGACCGCTAAGTAACTCATCTTTTACCCCTTTTTAGCCCCAGTAATTAATGCCCATGGCATCACGCACTTCATGCATGGTTTGATCTGCCTTAAGTCGCGCTTGTTCTGAACCTTCAGCAAGCATTTGCAAAACGGCTGGTCGATCTTGCGCAAACATTTCACGTCGATCACGAATTGGTGCTAGTTCGGCGTTTAATACTTCAAATAGATACTTTTTAATCTTCATATCACCCAAACCACCAGCGCGATATTGATCCTTTAATGTTTCAACTTGAGCTTTATCTGGATCAAAGACGTCTAGATAAGTAAAGACCATGTTCCCCTCAACGTGACCTGGATCAGCCACTTGAATATGCTCTGGATCAGTGTACATTGAACGGACACGATTCCACAATGTTTCTTCATCGTCACTCAAGTAGATGCAGTTATCTAATGACTTAGACATCTTGGCATTACCATCTAATCCTGGCAAACGTCCCTGACCCTTAGGCGGAAAGACCCCCTCTGGTTCAACTAAGATATCTGCACCATACGCATTGTTAAATGAACGGACAATCTCACGCGTTTGTTCCAACATTGGTTCTTGATCATCACCAACTGGAACAACTTGACCCTTAAACATCGCAATATCCGCTGCTTGAGAAACAGGATAGTTAAAGAATCCCGCTGGGATACTTTCACCAAATCCTTTTTGTTGAATTTCAGACTTAACGGTTGGGTTACGTTGCAAACGTGCCACTGAAACCAAATTCATAAAATATTCTGTTAATTCTGACAATTCTGGTACGGCTGTTTGTACAAAAATCGTTGATTTCTTAGGATCTAGCCCAACTGCCAAATAATCCAACGCCACTTCAAGCAATGAATTTTGAATCTTTTCAGGATCCCGTGCATTGTCAGTAAAGGCTTGTTTATCGGCAATCATAATGTATGGATCATACTCACCGGAATTTTGCATTTCTACACGGGTCTTTAACGAACCGACATAGTGCCCAATGTGTAATTTACCAGTGGGGCGATCACCTGTAATTAGTACTTTTTTTTCTGCCATGTTTTCATCCCTTATGCTTTATTTTCTAATACGTAACTGTTATGTCTTATCCATTGTAAAATTATTTTGTATGGATAACAACCATCGTCCAACCTTATTCAAGAAAAGTTAGCGTATCTGCCACTTTTGTAATCAGTTGCGTAACCGGACCCACACTTATTAAAGCTAATTCGTGCATGGCTCGTGAGGCCAATGTATAGAGTAGGCCGGTTGACGTTTCATCAGAGTAGTTTTCTTGCGACACATCATAACCAATCACCGCATCAAATTCCAACCCCTTCGCTAAGTATATTGGCAACACTAAGACATTTGACGTCCAATTACGATCATCAGCATTTAATAACTGGTGTGGTCGATTATTTTGGTCTAAGAAAGCACTCACAACTTCTGCTTGTTCCTGCGTCTTGGTCAAGATTGCGACCGTTTGCTGTGTATTAAGGAGCCGATCCAAAGTTTGCGTCAAAGCATCAGCTACCTCAACAGACGTCGTTTGCTTTAATGTTGGTTTTTCACCTAGACGTTGGAACGTTTGAATACTATCTCCATCAGGTAGGAGTGCTTTAGCAAAGTTCATGATTTGTTGCGTTGATCGATATGATTTATTTAATTTAATCAACCGGCGTTGCTTCACTTGAAAAGCATCAGCATAGGCTTGCATAAGTTCCTCAGGCGTTTGTACGGCTCTAAAGAGCGCTTGTTCAGCATCTCCTAGTAATGTGAATTTGGCATTTGGAAAGGCGTGTTTCAGGTAGAGCATTTGAATCATCGCATAGTCTTGCATTTCATCAACGAAAACATATTGCATGAATTGATTCGTCCCACTTCCAGTCATCAAATCTCGCAAAAATAGTAGTGGCACGGCATCTTCATAATCGATTTGATGTTGCTCAACTTGATTTTCAAAGCGTTGTTGCTTGGTTAACCACCATTTTCCATCAATTCCGGCGAAGGCTGTTTCTGCTAAATACGCTAAGAAATCAGAGAATTGCCGATAGACATCAATAAACTGTGTATTATATAGCGCATCATCCAGTGGCTGCAGCGTCTGTGTTAGATAGGCCCCAGCAACTTGGTCTAGGGTTGCATCTAAATCAACATCTGCTTCACTGAAAGCCTCAACATCATCGTCCTCATTCAATAACTGGTGATATTGCGTGTCATCTAACTGATTCAGTGCATCCAATACCCAATCGGCTTGGCGGAGTTCAACCATTTGATTTTGCAACAGTTCCATAAAATGTTTTTTGGTTTGCTGCATCCGATCCATAACTGAATAGGCAGCTGGTAATTGAGCAAAATAGTCCGCAAATTCAGTTTGCGTGAACCATTTTTCACCATTAAAATAAACATCTGTAAATTGCACTTGATCAGGTGCTAATTGTGCCAAGTAGGCCTGCAAGGCATCTTTGAGTTCAGCGCTTTCCATAGCCGTTTGCAACTGTTGTCGAATTGCTTGAGGCTGATGTTGATCTTGTTCGTATTGATTAAACAGAGTCTGCACCGTTAACCCTTGCAAACGAGCACTCAAGAACTCACTCATCGTCACCTGACGCATATTACGCTCACCTAAGGAAGGCAAAACATCCGCAATATAACTTGAGAAAAGACGGTTCGGAGAAAACAGCACAATTTGATCGGAATTTAAGTTTTCGCGGGCGTGGAACAATAGAAAAGCAATTCGTTGCAAAATTGCTGACGTTTTCCCTGACCCAGCAACCCCTTGAACTACCATCAAATCGCTAGTGGTGTCACGAATAATTTGGTTTTGCTCTTGTTGAATCGTTGCCACAATATTGTGCATTGTTTGGTCATTTTGTTGGCCTAACGCATATTGCAACATCTCATCCCCAATCGTGACATCGGTATCAAACATATTAATAATGTCACGACCTTCAATGGTATATTGACGCTTTTTAGTTAATTCAGCTTGTTGGTCACCCATCGGCGTTGGATAAGTCACTGGACCTAGTGATCCGTTGTAGTATACCCCGCTAATCGGCGCCCGCCAATCATTAATCAAAAAATCGTTGTCACTATCCTGCAGTGAAGCTAAACCAATGTACAACGTTTCAGGATCACCGTCTTCAATAATGTCAACACGACCAAAATAAGGGCTCGCCTCCAACGTATGCAGGGTTGTCACAATCTTTTCCATGATTTGTTCTGTTTCAGTCACCCGCGCCACAATGTTTCTTTGTTGCTGGATTTCTGCGTTGGTTTCCATGGTGTCATCTTCTTCAATGGTATTAATTGAGGTGTTAGCGCCATAATTTGATTCCACTGCAAATGTTTCAGCATGGGCTTGTTCATAGTCAGCTTGTGCCCCGACTAATTGTGTCTCAATTTCATCAACAACCCGATTTAACCGATCTGATTCAATCTGCCACTCTTTTTCTTCCATGTTTACCCTCACTTTTTAAGACGAAAAGGCATTGGATAACTCACCCAATGCCTTTTTTATTTACGCTAATCCCAAACTAATTTGCAAAGCTTGATCAAGTTGCGCAACAACTTCGCTTGGAATTTCACCAATTCTATCTTGCAAACGCCGCTTATCAATCGTGCGGACTTGTTCGCCTAATATGACCGAATCTCGATTGATACCAGTATTTGAAATTTCTGATGGCAATCCAACATGAGTCGGTAATTTTGGCTTATCAATTTGTGCTGTAATCGGTACCATAATCACCGTTGGTGCATGGTGGTTACCAACATCATTTTGAACAATCACAACGGGGCGTTGTCCCCCCTGTTCAGATCCGACTACTGGTGATAACTCTGCAAAAAAAATATCACCACGTTTAATCTCAACTTGCTTTCCCATCTCTACTCCTAATCAACAATTTGGCGTGGCAACCGTGGTGCCATACTGGTCGCAATTTCATATGGAATGGTTTGCGCTTGTTGTGCCAAGTCATCTAACGTAATTTCACAATCACCGACTCGACCAAGCAAGGTCACTACCGTCCCAACCGGCAATGCCTCTGGCAAACGTACCATACACTGATCCATTGCAATTCGTCCGACAATTTCAATCTCGCGTCCATCTGATAGCAAAGCTGTCATCCCTTGCATCGAACGTGGATAACCATCAGCATAACCAATTGGCAAAGTTCCAATCCACTCATCAGTGCTCGTCGTATACGTTGCCCCATACGAAATACTATTTCCCGCTGGCACTTGTTTAACATAAACTAATTCTGCCTTTAGTTGCATCACTGGTCGTAAGTCGCGATTTGGCAAAGTCCCTTGTGAGGAATCAAAGCCGTACATCCCTGCACCAACTCGAATCATGTCATGGCTTGGTAATGCGTGCCACAAGGAAGTTCCTGAGTTCGCTAAATGACGCATGGTGGTTTCTGGAATAGCTTGGTCATCAATTAATTCATGCCACTTCGTCAACTGTTGGTCAAAATACGCCGTATTTGTTGTATCGGCAGTTGAAAAATGCGTCCAAATCGAATCGAAGATAATATTAGTATTCGCATTAATAAGTTGAATCACCTCAGTTAATTCTTTTCGATCTCGAATACCAATTCGTCCCATACCAGTGTCAACAGGTACGGAAACATGTAATTGTGCCCCTTGTGGCAGTAAGCGCAAGGCTTCTTTCAGCCAGGCAACACTACTAACAGGTACCGTCAACTGATTATCCACGATTTCCGCAACATACTGCACAGGCGTCAATCCCAAAACCATCACTGGCTCAGTTACCCCAAATTGACGTAACCAGATGCCTTCATCCATCACCGCAACCGCAAACTGGTCAACTTGGGCGGCCTGCATGATTGGTACAACCTGTTCTAGACCATGACCATATGCATTAGCTTTTACAACTGCACAAAATCGTTTGGTTCCTGTTAATTCACGAATATAGTCAATATTATGTTTTAGGGCTTCCCCTGAAATTTCAAGCCAAGCTGGTCGATGACGTGCGACCGGTAAAGCTGTTTGTGTATCTGACATTTTTTGCTCCAATATAACTAAACTATGTACTAAATCACCAGTATGCGAAATTGAAATATGTACGGATAATTGATCATGTTGGGGACCTTTCGTAACGATCGGTTCGCCATGCTCCCCAACTAAAACTTCAATATCTTGAAAGCCAACACCTTGGCTAATACCTGTACCTAAGGCTTTGCTATACGCTTCTTTAACTGAAAAGCGTCCCGCTAGAAACGCCGTCTGTCGTTTACCACGACGTTGATTATAAATTTCGCGTTCACGTTCAGTTAAGATAGCGTTCACGGTGCGTGGTGTGCGTTCAACCATTTTGGCAACGGCACTTATCGTTTGAATATCTGTCCCCGTACCAACAATCATACATCTTCCCCCTTATTTTTTACCATTATACGCTATTTTAGGGTCTGACAACTAGCCCCTCTATCGACAAAAAAAGAAGTAGCACAATAGCTAAAGCTATCATACTACTTCTTCCAATTTAAATATTAATCGTTGTTCTTAATTACGAAATCACGTGAACGGCGTGATTGTCCGCCACCGTTACCGTTTGAGCGGCGATCGCCACCATTTCCGTTACCACGACGTTCGCCACCATTTGAGCGACGACCATCACGGTCTCCTGAACGACGGTTTCCACCATCACGGCTTCCGCCACGAGAACCACCACGGTATCCACCGCGTGATCCGCCGCCACCGTTACCATTACGACGGTTTCCACCACGTGATCCGCCACCACCATTACCATAACGCTTACGTGGCAATGGACGCTCACGTGAAAGTGAGAATGGGGCATCCATATCAGTGATATCAGCAACTGAACCTAGCAAAGCTGCTGCCAAAGTCTTTGCATCATACTTTTCAGCCAATGCATCCACTTCGTTTTCAGCTAATTCTGGGTTAGCTTGCTTGATTAACTTATCAACCTTATCACTTGCTTGTGAAAGACGACCAGCAATGGCTTCTTCCTTTGTAGCAGGCTTTAATGGTTGCATACGCTTCTTAGTTAACTTTTCAATATCCTTCAAGTAATCCATTTCGGCACTTGTAACGAATGTAACTGAAGTACCTTCATGTCCGGCACGACCAGTACGACCGATACGGTGAACATAAGATTCAGAATCTTGTGGAATATCAAAGTTATATACGTAATCAACACCAGAAACGTCCAATCCACGCGCTGCAACATCAGTTGCAACAAGGATGCTGATTTCACCATTCTTGAATTGCTTCAAAACTTGTGAACGCTTTTGTTGTGTAAGATCACCGTGAATTCCGGCAGCATTATATCCGCGTAATTCAAGCCCACGTGTCAATTCATCAACACGACGCTTTGTACGACCGAACATAATCGCCAATTGTGGATTTTGAACATCCAAAATACGTGTTAATGTATCAAATTTTTCGTTTTCGCGAACCTTAACGTAGTATTGTTCAACTAAATCAGTTGTCAATTCCTTCGCTTCGATTTGTACGTGAACTGGATCCTTCATGAACTGAACACCAATCCGCTTGATTGCAGGTGGCATTGTTGCTGAGAAGAGCAAAGTCTGACGTTGGTCAGGCACTGCCTTAAGGATAGATTCAATATCTTCCAAGAATCCCATGTTCAACATTTCATCAGCTTCATCCAAAACCAGTGTCTTGACGTTAGACAAGTCAACGGTTCCACGCTTAATGTGATCAAGCAAACGTCCTGGTGTTCCAACAACGACTTGAGCGCCGTGCTTTAGACCATTAATTTGACGACGAATGTCGGCACCACCGAAAACGGCTTGTACACGAACATGCTTGTCACGTCCCAATTTGAAAATTTCATCTTGGGTTTGAATCGCCAACTCACGAGTTGGTGACACAATCAATGCTTGAGGCTTTGAGTTATTCTCATCAAGCATTTCAAGGATTGGCAAACCAAATGCTGCGGTTTTACCAGTTCCAGTTTGAGCTTGACCAATCACATCTTTACCTTCCAAAATTAATGGAATAGTCTTTTCTTGGATTGGGGTAGCTTCTTCATAGCCTTGTTTTGTAATGGCTGTTAACAGGTCTTCAGATAGACCTAATTCTGCAAACTTCAAAATATATCCTCCAGGGATGATAGCTTTGAACTATCACCATCTAATTGTCTCGTAGCCAATTGATCAATTACCCTGCTAAACACAATCCGGTGTCCGTACTGCGCCCGATAATCGGCAATTGGCTTTCTAAATGTAACTTGTCTATTCTATCCTGTTTTTAATTTTTTTTCAAGGGAAACATTATTTTAAATAAAAAACAACGTCACACTAAAGCTGTGACGTTGTCTGATTTATTTAAGATTTAGAAATCATCTTCGATTTGAATATCCGCATTTAGCATAGTCAACTTATGAACCAAGCGATCATAACCACGAAGGACGTGTTCGGCATTGGTAACTTCTGTCACACCATCGGCCATTAATCCGGCAATCATAAGCGCTGCCCCTGCACGAATTTCTTCGGCAGCAACAGTCGTCCCATGCAATTCACCACTCTTATGAACTGCAATTTCGCCATACGTATCAGCGTCAATATTCATTCCTAGTTTGTTCAACTCAGGTACGTGACGTGTACGTTCTGGATAGATTGTTTCATAAATCATGCTTGTTCCATCAATCATCCCCAACAAAGGTGTGATTGGTTGTTGCAAATCAGTCGCAAAACTTGGATATGGCGCAGTCTTAATATTGACCGGTGACAACTTACCTGTCTTTGGCACATAGATACTGTCTTCTCGGACATCCAGTTCCACACCCATTTCAAGCATCTTGGCAATAAACGCTTCCAAGTGTTCAGGAATCACGTTCTTAATCAAAACACCTTCACCTTGTGCAGCTGCTAGGGCCAAATAAGTTCCGGCTTCGATTCGGTCAGGAATAGCTGTGTGCGTTGTTTCTGAACCCAAGTGCTCAACACCAGTAATCCGGATTGTATCTGTTCCTGCACCACGAATATTAGCACCCATGTTGTTCAAGAACGTTGCCAAATCAATGATTTCTGGTTCCTTGGCAGCATTTTCAAGCGTTGTTACACCTTGAGCATGTACCGCAGCTAAGATAATATTCATTGTGGCTCCAACTGAAACCATATCCAAAAAGATATGTGCACCCTTCAAACCATTTTCAGCAACAATATGAATCGTGTCGTTTTCCTCAGATACGGTCGCACCTAAGGCTTCAAACCCTTTAATATGTTGATCAATTGGACGTGGTCCAATGTTATCACCACCTGGGAAGGTTACAGTTGCACGCCCAAAACGGCCAAGCAAAGAACCCATAAAGTAATATGAGGCACGTAAGCTCTTAATTGCAGTTGATGGTAAATCAGCCTCCACAATTTGTGTTGGGTCAATCATCAACTTACCATCTTCAAAAGTTGAACTAACGTTCATTGATTCCAAAATTAATTGTAAGTTGTAAACGTCTAAAATATCAGGCATTCCATCAAAATGAACGGGGTCTTCTGAAAGAATAGCTGCCGGAATTAACGCAACGGTTGAATTCTTTGCGCCTCCAATTGTCACTTCACCACTAAGTGGACGCCCACCATGAATGACTAATTTCTTCATATTATTTCTCCTTGTTTGCAAAGTTAAATATCTTTGCATTACACTTTGGTATCGCCTTAGCTCCGACTATCGCCGGGCTAATCCCACTATCAGGAATCTGAATTCATGATAGCGGTCCTGCGTTCGCTTCTTAAAACGAATTTTTACTCTTTATAGTTTAACGCATATCCTGCAATTGTAACACCATTTTAGTCAGGCTTAAACATCTCATAAACAATCAACGCAATCATACTATGTATAATAAAAAGTCGGCCATACATACTGTAGGTCGGCTTTTATTTAAATTTTAAACTTATGTGTTGTCATCCAACCGCTTTAGTTGTTCGCCTCATGGTGCTTTAAAGCAGCACTTACAAAGCCTGTGTAAAGTGGTTCTGAATGATTTGGACGTGATTGGAATTCAGGGTGAGCTTGGTCAGCCATGAAGAAATCATTTTCAGGTAGTTCAATAATTTCCATCAAGCTATTGTCAGGTGATACTCCTGAGAAGACCATTCCAGCATCTTCAAATTGCTTACGGTAATCCGTATTGAATTCATAACGGTGACGATGACGTTGTTGAATCTCATCTTTACCATACAATTCATGCGCTTGGCTACCTGGCTTCAACTCATTCGTATACAAACCAAGACGTTGTGTTCCACCAATATTTGTCACTTCTTGTTGATCATTCATCAAGGCAATGATTGGTGCTGATGTTTCAGGATCCAATTCAATTGAGTTGGCATCTTCGTATCCCAAAACGTGACGAGCAAATTCAACACTGGCCATTTGCATTCCAAGACATACACCTAAGAATGGCACATTGTTTTCACGAGCATATTGGATAGCCGCAATCTTTCCTTCAGTTCCACGTTGACCAAAGCCACCAGGAACCATGATTCCATCAGCATATCCAACCATTTCCGCAACGTTATCCTCAGTGATAAGTTCAGAATTAATTGGTGTAATTTCAACTTCAGCATCAACAGCATATCCACCAGCACGCAATGCTTCGTTAACTGAAATGTATGCGTCTTGCAAATCAGCATACTTACCAATCAAAGCAATCTTAACGGTCTTTGACAAGTGCTTAATACGCTCAATCATGTTAGTCCAGTCAGTCATATCAGCTTCAGGTGCTTCAAGACCAAACTTATTCAAGACAACATCATCCATTCCTTGTGCTTGCATGTTCAAAGCGACTTCATACAAAACGTCAACATCAAGGGATTCGATAACGGCCTTAGGATCTACATCCGTAAAGAGCGCCAACTTATTACGCATTTCATCTGTAATTGGTTGTTCAGTTCGAACAACCAACATATCAGGTTGAATGCCCAATGAACGCAATTCTGAAACAGAATGTTGCGTTGGCTTAGTTTTCATTTCACCTGCGGCACGTAGATATGGAATCAATGACGTGTGGATATAGAAGACATTTTCTTCACCAACTTCACGCTTCATTTGGCGCAAAGCTTCAATAAATGGCAATGATTCGATATCTCCAACGGTTCCACCAACTTCTGTGATAACAATATCAGCATCAGTTGTTTCACCAGCACGCATCATCTTTTCTTTAAGCATGTTTGTGATATGTGGAATAACTTGTACAGTAGCACCGTCATAGTCTCCACGACGTTCCTTAGCCAAAACTTCTGAATAAATACGACCTGAAGTAATATTTGAGTATTTGTTTAAGTTAATATCAATAAAGCGTTCGTAGTGTCCCAAATCCAAGTCTGTTTCCAAACCATCGTCAGTCACGAAAGTTTCACCGTGTTGATAAGGTGACATAGTCCCCGGATCAATATTGATATACGGATCAAACTTTTGAACCGCAATCTTAAATCCGCGGTTCTTTAATAAGCGGCCCAATGATGCTGCGACAATTCCTTTACCCAATGATGAAACCACACCACCAGTAACAAAAATGTATTTCGTTGCCATAAATAATATCCTCCAGGTCATTTAAAAAATAAAAAGCTCCCAATGCTAAATTTAGCTTGGGAGCTATCATATACGTTCGATAAGTCCTATGTTTCAAAAAACATAAGAGCCCGGAACTTAATAATACAGAATTATTGAACAGCTGTCAATAATTATTCTGCATCACCTGAACCGTAATCATCATCGACAGGCTTAATGCCGCCAATTTCATCACCGATACCACTTGATACTTCATCGATTTCTTCTTCAGCATCGTCATCGTCGTCGGCATCTTCAGCATCTTCAGCCGTTTCGGCTGCTGCTTCACCAAAATCATCATCTTCAGGATCATCGTCATTGTAGTCAATCACATCATCGTCATCATCTACATCTGCCAAGAAGGCGTTAATCTTCTTACGCTTCTTCTTTGGCTTGTTTTCCTTTTCTTCTTCAAGATCCAAGTGAACCGCTTCATCAATAGAATCAATTGGGTACCATGAACGAAGTCCCCACATGTTATCTCCCAATGAGATAAATGATCCATCAATATTTAAGTCCGTATAAAACTGAGCTAAGCGCGCACGAATTTCTTCGTCCGACTTACCTGTAAATGTTTGAACCTCATTCAATAAATCAGAAAACGCCATGGTTTCATGACGGTCAGACAAAATCGCACGAGCTACCTCAATCATTGAGAGCTCTGATCGGTTTTGGCCATCAAATTGTGTTATTGCCAAATCACGCACGTCCTTTCACAGTCTTATTTATTTGCTAATTTTACAATACTTAACGGTGATGAGCAACTCATTTTGCTCAAAAACACTAACTTATTAATTATCTAACACATACTTGTCGATTGCAACCCCAACCCCATCTTCATCTTGGGTGGTTGTGACTGCATCGGCAATTTGTTTCAATTCAGGAATACCATTTCCCATTGAAACACCGAAACCAGCGACTTCAACCATTGACATATCGTTTTGTTGATCACCAATAGCCATCGTCTCATCCATGCTAATACCAAGGTGCTTGGCCAATGTTGTTAATCCATTTCCCTTGCTAGCTTCTTTATTAATGACTTCCAAGAAGTATTGATCAGAACGAACGACCGTATAGTTATCTGTAATGTCAGCTGGCAACTTCTTTTGCACTGCATCAATTTCATCTGATTCAGCAATAACCATTACCTTAACATACTCACCATCGGCTGGCATTTCAGTTAGTTCACGGACCTTAATTGGCATCCCCATAAAGTAACTTTCACGACTAGCCATTGGGTTAATGTCGTGTGCAGTCGTATAAATATCTTCGAGCATTTCAGTTTGTACCAATACGCCCCATTCATTTCCTAACTCCGTCATACGAGCGTAAGCGGGATAGCCAACTTCTTGAGCGGCAATCAACTTACCTGATGTCGTTTCAACAACACTTCCATTATATGAAATGACATATTGATCATCCATATCATCTAGGCCAAGTGTCTTCAAATAAGATTTAACCCCCATAATAGGGCGTCCGGTTGTTAGAACAATTTTAACGCCAGTTGCGCTAGCTTTTTGTACGGATTCTTTAACATGTTCCGTAATTTCTTTTTTTGTATTTACTAAAGTATCGTCGATATCAATTGCGATTAGTTTAATCATAGTGCCTCCTCTACACATTACGTGTCCCTGTCTCTATTCTATATTATCTACTTTGGTTCAATCAACTGCCCATTCTCAATATACTGCTGAAAATCGGCGTAAACCGGGGCCATCATGTCCTCTACAGGATGTTCTTGCAACATTTCACTCGGAAAGAAGAAACGTGCGTCACCAAAAACACGTCCTGTTAGCGCTTGAACTAGGGCGCTTTTTTGCGATAGCTCAATTAAATCGCCATTTTGCTGTCGAAGTTCAATCTGCGTCCGGGGCTTACGTGCCTTTGGATCATATGCATCGTATGGTAAATCAAAACTGTCGTTCTCAGCAGTATAATACTGTGTATCAAAGCCAGCCGTTTCAACAAGTTCCCGTAATTGCGGCAAAAGTGATCGCGTTTGCTCGTCAATCACAATTGATTTAAGGGGCACACGGTTCAAAAAACGCCGTGATAAATCAGCTAAAACACTATCATCACTGTTTCGCCATTCACTGATTGCTGCTAACATCACCGAGTCATCAATCATCAGGTATTCATCAAGCGTAATATCCCCTTCAAAGAGTGGCATCAACGCCTTGGGCATAAAGGCATTCGACAATCCACGCTCAGCATGATTTTCAAACACTGATTTTGCACGCTCCAATAAATGTTGTAACAAGACCTCCATTGCTCGTGAAACTGGATGGAAATACACCTGTACATACATTTGGTACCGCGAAACCACATAATCTTCAATCGCATTCATTCCCTTATCGGCAAAGGCAATCCCCCCTGCATAAGGATGAATGGTTTGGATAATCCGCGCTAAATCAAATTCACCATACGTGGCTCCAGTGAAGTAGGCATCTCGTAAAAGATAATCCATACGATCGGCATCAATTTGACTTGAAATCAACTGGACAACTTGTGGATTAGGATATGTTTTAGCGATGACTTGTGCGACCTTCTCTGGGAAATGCGGTGCTACTTGCTTAAGCACCGCATTAATTTGCGTGGTTGGCGATAAAATAATTTCTTGTGTGTACGCTTCGTGATCTGTATTGAAAATGTGCTCAAACGTATGAGAATATGCGCCATGCCCCAAATCGTGCAAAAGCGCCGCACATAGCAGCACTAATCGTTCCTCAGGATTCCACAAACCATCAGTGTTCGTTTGCGTTGGATAAAATTGTGCTAGATGTCGTTCAATTCTTCGCGCAATTTCATACACACCTAAAGAGTGCGAAAAACGCGAGTGTTCAGCCCCGTGGAATACTTCACTTGTCACGCCTAGCTGCTTTACCCGTCGTAACCGTTGAAACTCTGGTGTCGCAATCAAATCAAGAATCACTTGATCGTAGACATGAATTTCATTTAAGACAGGATCTCGCAACACTTTTTCTTTTCGCATAATCCGCTCCCCAAAATCATTGTTTATGATTATTATACCCTAGATTACCGTAATAACGGTATAATAGAATGATTAACCTATGTTGGAGGCGCATCATGCAAAATAAAACCACCCCTGTTCAATTGGACTTAACCAGTCAAATTGAACGTGAAACAGAAATCGAATCATATACCGTTCATGAAACGGCTGAATTTACACAAACTGAAAATGCACAGTATCTCCGTTATACGGAGACCCCTGAAGTAACACCCGAAGATGAAAACGACTCTGCATTACCACTAGAATCTAAGGTCGCCTTGAAACTTGAGTCGGATGGTTCAATCAAAATGCGCCGAACTGGCGTTTTAAACAGCCAGCTTCATTTTGATATGGATCGTACAACGACAACAAATTATCGGACACCTGCCGGTATTATTGTCCTTGATGTCATCACCGAACAAATCCAAGTCGAGCAGGATGCTGAAACAATGAGTGGTGCCATCCACATCGTTTATACATTAAATGAACAAGATACTAGCTTAGGTAATTATCAGATTGATATTCGTTACCATGCCTAAATAAAAAGTCGTTCCATCCTATTTATAGGACAGAACGACTTTTTTGATACAAAAAAACCACTACTGTAAGAGGGGGGAATACAGTAGTGGCCTAATGACTATTAACATAATCATTATCAGTTTGACACAATGGGGGCTGTGCCAAACTCACTTATTACTTTTGGGAGTAATGAGACCCGCTTTTAATAGCAGGTAAATCAAGTATACATGGATAGGCGATTTTTTTCATTACAAAAAAATTACATTTCGCCAGTTTTTCCAATTTATTTTCATTATCTAATATATTGAAACGTTTTACTGAGTCTTCGTTAAATGCACGGTCGTTGTCTGCATCTTACCGTCACGATAGTAAGATACTTGAACTTTATCCCCCACCTTATGCTGATATAACGCATCTCTTAATGAACTTGCATCCGTGACATTCGTCTTATCCAACTTTGTAATCACGTCATATTGCTTCAATCCTGCGGCAGCGGCAGCAGAACCATTTGAAACCTTCATAACCACGACCCCACTTGCATCAGCAGGTAATTTTAATGTGTCCTTTTGATCTTGCGCCGACACATTGTCCAAATCAACTAATGAAATCCCTAGACTTGGTCGAGTTACCTTACCATTCTGCTCTAACTCAGAGATGACCTTGGTCACGGTGTTTGCTGGAATGGCAAAGCCCATCCCTTCAACTGATGTGCCGTCGCCCGAACCAGACAGCTTCATCGAATTAATACCAACAACCTGTCCTGCTAAATTAATCAATGGCCCACCAGAATTACCTGGATTGATGGCAGCATCCGTTTGAATAACCGTCGCTTTTCCTAGTGACTTACCATCCTCATTTTCAGCGGAAATTTCACGCTTAGGTGCTGAAATAATTCCTTCAGTCACCGAAGTAGCATATTCAGATCCCAAGGGAGACCCGATGGCTAAAGCAGTTTGACCAGGTTCCAATTGGCTTGAATCGGCGAAACTAGCAACTTCCTTCACATCACTTGCATCGATTTTCAAGACCGCCAAATCAGTCATTTCATCAGTACCAACTAATTTTGCTGAGACTTTTGTGCCATCACTCATCAAAATTTGTAATTTTTTGGCACCTGAAACAACGTGGTTATTTGTCACAATATAGGCTTCATTGCCTGACTTCTTGTAAATAACCCCAGAACCTTCAGAGGCCGTCTTATCACTACTTTTACCACTATCATCATCAGCAACCCCAAATAGATCACTCACTGAACGTCCTTGGGATTGAATATTCAATACCGAAACAACAGCGCCAGACACTTTATTGAATGCTTTGGTGGCTGAGGCTTCTCCTTTTACTTTTGAATCCTCAACTTTCACATTACTTGTTTGCTGTACTTGTTGATTATTATTCGCAAAGAACGCAACGGTTCCAGCTGAAATCCCACCACCAACTAATCCAGCTACAAGCGCAGTAATTAGAACCTTCTTACTTCCAGTTGTATGTCGATTTTCAACCATGGGTTTCTCCTTCTCATCTTGATAGGCATATTATAGCAGGCTAACTTTGATAAAATTTAAATACTCTGTAACTTTGTTGCGGTTAGCGGATTAGTATCATGTAAGAAAAAATCATGATCCACACCCAAATCGTGCGCTTGCAGCACATCACTAACCGTTAAATGTGCCAACGCTTTCTCATTATTCTCAGGACTCAAGTGACCTAAATAGACATTTTTGGTTTTTTCACCAATCACATCAGCAATCGCTAACCCGCCATCTTCATTGGATAGGTGACCTTTATCACCTAAAATGCGCTGCTTCAATGGCCAAGCATAGCTTCCCATGCGCAACATATCATAGTCATGATTTGCTTCCATCAAAATCGTGTCAGCATTTGCTAGCATGCTGCGACTACGGTCATTCATATATCCCGTATCCGTTAACATGGCAAATGTTTTATTGTCATGATGAAAAGCATAAAATTGTGGATCCACTGCATCATGTGATACAGCAAAACTTTCAACGTCCAAATCTCCCATCAATTTAGTTTGATTGGGTTCAAAGACATGAATTTGATCCGGTTTGACTTTACCGATTTTACTGGCCATGGCCGTCCATGTTTGCTCATTTGCGTAAACATCCATACCGTATTTACGCGCCAAAACACCCACACCTGCAATATGATCTGAATGTTCGTGTGTCACAAAAATGGCATCAACATCCGCAAGCGAACGATTAATTTGTCCCATTAAATCAGCAATCTTTTTTCCTGATAAACCGGCGTCCACTAACACTTTGTGTTCCGGCGTCTCAATATAGGTGGTATTACCTGAACTACTTGAGGCGAGCATAGAAACTTTGAAATCACTTGCCATAATGCCTCTCTTTTCTATCTGTCATTTTTTAATGGATTAACGTTCCATTAATCGCATTAATTGAAATAATACTTGTATCGCCTGCATTATCCTTAATCACAATCGACCAAACTGGACTAAATATCGTATCACCACGCACTACAGTCATTAAACGATAACTCAATCGGCAAGCCATAATCCGGCTATTATTTGGAATTGCATTATATTGATAAGCATTCACGACTGCGTCTTGTTCCGTGATCAATGTTGAAATGTCCCGCAATTTTTCAACATTTGAAATATGCGTTTGCGTGTAGTTCTTAACATTGAAATCACGGTCTAAATTCACTTGGATACGTCCGCGTTGTGTTGAAAACAGAGGCGTACCACTCAGCGACTCCGCTTTTTGACTAAAAACGATTGTATAACCGTTCGATGACTTATTCTCACTCTCAGAACTAGTTGTTCGACCACCCGTTCCATATTGCGTCAAAAAGGCATCGTAAAGATAATCCTGACCACTCACAACTTGCTTGCTATCCGCCAGCATCTTTTGTGCATTATGAATAGCATCCTGCCGCGACTTACCCAAATTCATGGTTGTCTTAGGCGTCATAACCAAAGAATTTCCCGATTGATTAATATCATAACGCCCAGATAATTTCTTTCGCACAATTCCACTATTTTTATCGTCATCTCCAGATAAATAGGCGCCCGAAACGGGTCTGTTATTTAATTTACCGTATTCAATGCCATCCATCTTCATTTCTTGTTGTACACTACGATTCGAACCAGGATTTGTTAGTGGTTGGCTAACCTCAAACCATTGAAACAACAGTACTGCATCTAAAATCAAAAATGTATACAAAAATGCCCATAAAAGCTTTCTTAGGTTCATGATGGTTCACCTGCTTCCACCGTCGTTCCCTGCTTATTGATAGGTTCCCAATTCCCGTTAACCTTCATAAACCATTTTGGAACTAGTCGGACAAACTCAGAGTTCGAATCAACAACCCAATCATAACCAACTCGGAGCTCCTCAATATCATCTGTTGGCACCCCGGTTGCTTTAGCTTGTTGCAGCGCCACTGTTTCCTTTGGTAACGTGACGTTCACATCATTATGCCGTGGCAGTGGTACTTGAATGGAATATTTTGAAAACTTAACTTGTGTTTGTTCATCACCCTTAAAATCAACCTCGATACTACTTGAACGATTGGCATTAAAAATAGGCAATCCATCTGAGTACAAGCGATAATTAATCTTTTGAGCATTTTGACTTTGTTCAAAATAATACAGATTTTCCGGAACAGAAGTACGTGTCGTCAACCAAGCATAACCACTTTTAAAGCGATTATTCATCGTATTAACCTTTTGTTTATCACTAAGGGCATTCAACGTGAGTTCTCCGGTTTTCTCATCCGAAATTAACTGATGATCTGATCCTTCACTATAAACTGTTTCTGACCCACGCTTCGTCACTTTAGGCGCAGAACCATTTTGGCTAAATGCTTTTTTCGTGATAACACTCACTTTATTTTCATCCAATAAAAAGCTTCGTTCCCTCAAATTTACATCTGAATTCACTAACACTTGAATTTGCTTATTTTTCCAGAAAAGGTTCACATTAATCTTGTTATTGCCCCAGTTAACTTTAATCGGCTTCACGTTCGCTCCAATCTGAGACTCATAAATTTGATGGCGTTTATCATCAGCAAAAAGAATCTCACCTTTGGCGTTTAGTGGAATTAGAATCCGATTAATATGCGCTTTAGAAGTTAGCCCGGTCTTACTTTCAAAATCGCGATCAACAATGTCCCCAGTAACAACATCAGGATACGCTAACATGACGTAATTTGGTTGCTTAAGTTTTTTAAGGTAGTCCTTTTCAGAGTAAACTTTACGTCGCGCTTCATAAAGTGGCCACGCATAGACTTTTTCCGAAATTTCATTCGTTGAACCCCGGTAATTCACAATCAGCTTTTGATCATCTTTTGTATTTAAAATAACTTTATCAGTATCATACAAGGCTTGGATTGGCTTATTGCCAACTAGCGTTTTAGCACTCTCTTGTTTGTCCTGAAGACTATCAACCCGGCCCGGATTACTAACGTTATACCATAAGCTCAGTGACAATATAATACTAATAATAATCAGTGCCGTCACAACCATGCCAAGTCCAAAGCGGTGAAAGAAAACTTTAAAACGTAACCATTCTTTTCTAATCATCCCACACATCCTCATCATCTAATTCGTATGGTTCATATGGAAGGGCAATGAAGAAGGTTGATCCTTGTCCTTCTACCGATTCAACCCAAATGCGACCGTCAAAACGCTCCACAATTTCCTTAGAAATCGCAAGTCCCAAACCGGAACCACCTTGTGCTCTTGAACGTGCCTTATCCACACGGAAGAAACGATCAAAGACGTGGTTTACATCGGCGGCTGGAATTCCCAAACCTTGATCGGAAATACTCAAAACCACCTCTGTTTGCTTATCATCCAGACGCGCCGTAATGACACCACCATCTGGTGAATACTTAATCGCATTATTCATCAGATTATCAATGACTTGCGTAAACTTCGACGTATCTAGTTCTACCCAAATTTGACTCTGTGGAATTTCTCGGCGGATTGTATAGCGCTTTTTCGGTTCATCATCATTGGCAATAATCATGTCGAAACGATCCAAAATATAATTGAACAATTCGGCAATATTAACATATTCACTTTCAATCGCCATCGTGCCAGAATCCATGCGTGACAATTCCAATAGGTCATTAATCATACTAATCATGCGAGACGTTTCGTCCTGAATTACATTTAGGAAATTGCGTGCCAATTCTGGCTCGTCAATCGCGCCATCTTGTAAGGCATCAGCGTATGACTTAACAGAGGTTAATGGTGTTCGCAACTCATGCGAAACGTTTGACACGAACTGGCGACGCTCTGCATCGATACGATATTGTTCTGTAACGTCATGCAACACCACAACAATTCCCGAGACGAATCCGGATGAACGTTGAATCAAACTGAAGTATGCTTGCAAAAACAATTCGTGATCAGGCGTACTGAAATCCAAAAAGAGTTCTTGTGATCCTTCTAATAGATCACGTAACGTCTGTTGGCCACTAATATGTAAAACATCTAAGATTGATTTACCAATCGTGCTGTCCCCATCAGTTAAATCCAAATCACGTACAGCTGTTGAATTAATCATATTAATGTTACCACGTCGATCTGTCGCAATAACACCATCCGTCATATACTCCAACACTGAATCTAAACGTCGCTTTTCAAAATCAATCGAATTTGTTGTCTCTTCAATTCGTAATGCTAGAATATTAACGTTTTCTGCCAATTGACCAATTTCATCATTAGACTGGACTCGAATTTCACCCGTATAATCACCTTGCGCAATCCGGAGGGTTCGATCATTAATTGCCGTAATCGGCTTAGCTAAACTTTGCGAAATGATAATCGACATGATTACCCCTAACAAAATCGCCAAAAAGGCCGCAGAAAAGAAAATCAACGAAATATTATTCAAACTTTTGTATGTTGGCTCTAAATTCGCCCGAACAACAACGACGCCGACAATATGGTTATCTGTTGACCGCGCGTTCACGAGTGGTCGAATCACGACTTGATAACGCTTGTCATCACTTTCTTCAATTGGGCTTTTGTTAAACTTTGCACCTGAAAGCGCTGCTTTAACATTAGGATCGGTCGTTTTACGGTTAATACTATCTTGACCACTCACATCATTCGTTCCACGCACAATTCCATTTGCATCAACGACCGAAATTTCACTAATGGCTGGGTTGTTAATTGAATTGAGCACCTTATAAATTTCGGCATTAACATGATCGTAATCATCAGAACTAACCAATTGCTCTGTTAGTGTATCTGTTGCGTACGGCTTAAGCGTGATTTGGTTCTTAACTGAATCCAAACTTTCACGTTCAAGTTGCTTCACGAAAAACGCACCAACAACCTCCAGCGTCACCAATAAAGTCAGCGTAAAAACCAAAGCCACTTTAAAATGAATTGACGAAAAGGCACTCCGTAATTTATGTTTTTTTTGTCGTCTCATACATCTGGCTTCCTTTTCTAAATTCCAAAAAAATAGCAAGTACCCTGTATTTTACACAAAGCACCCGCTACACATTATCTACTCTTTATGATTGGGCTTCTTCAGCTGGCTTCAAATAGTAACCAACACCACGACGCGTCATCAAGATTTGTGGATGACTTGGTGTCTCTTCAATCTTTTCACGAATTCGTCGAACCGTTACATCGACTGTACGTACATCACCAAAGTAATCATAACCCCAAACTGTCTGTAAGAGATCATCACGTGTCATAACTTGCCCAATATGCTTTGCCAAATGATAAAGTAGTTCGAATTCACGATGTGTTAATTCGATATCTTCTCCATCTTTAGAAACCATGTATGCATCCGGATGGATGACTAGCGGTCCAATTTTAATATCACTGCTGTCACTTTCATCTACAGTCGTATTAGTTGGCGCTTGGCGACGCAGATTTGCTTTAACACGTGCCAAAAGCTCACGATTAGAAAAAGGCTTTGTGACATAATCATCAGCACCCATCTCAAGGCCTAGCACCTTATCAATTTCTGAATCTTTGGCTGTCACCATGATGACTGGCGTCTGTGACTTCGTCCGAATTTGACGTAGGACTTCAGTCCCTTCAACTTCAGGCAACATTTGGTCAAGCAAAACTAAATCTGGTTCTTCCTCGTCAAACTTATCCAATGCCTCTTGGCCATCCATGGCCGTTACGACATCGTACCCATCCTTAGTCAAATTGAACTTGATAATATCTGAGATTGGCTTTTCATCATCTACTACTAAAATTTTTGTCATTTTTAATTCCCCCCTGTAAGGTGGTTTCATTGTGTTCGTGAATCCTTTTATTCCTTGCACAAATTCACATATCACTTAAGTACTAGTTTAACAAATATCACACCATTTTGCCACTCTCGCAACACCATCGTTGCATTAGTTAATGCAAACATTCACAAAAATAAATTTCAAAAAAGGCTTGCATTCATTTTTATGAGATGGTATATTATTATCTGTTGTTGAGATAGCAACGAAACGTTTTGGACAAGTAGCTCAGTTGGTAGAGCAACGGACTCTTAATCCGTGGGTCAAGGGTTCGAGCCCCTTCTTGTCCACTCCTAAACCTGACTTTTACGAGTCAGGTTTTTTTATAACTTTTTTCAAGAAAGATAAAAACTTTTTTCAAAAAAAGCTTGCATGATCCATGAGTAGATGGTATATTTATATATGTTGTTGCGATGACAACGAAACGTTTTGGACAAGTAGCTCAGTTGGTAGAGCAACGGACTCTTAATCCGTGGGTCAAGGGTTCGAGCCCCTTCTTGTCCACTCCTGAACCTGACTTTTACGAGTCAGGTTTTTTTGTATCCTCATTTCTAATCCTTGCATAACAGCAACAAAAAAAGCGAGCAACCGAAGTTGCTCGCTTTTTTATATCTTAGTCTTCTGCAACGAAAGGCAAAAGTCCCATGATACGTGCACGCTTGATAGCAGTAGTTACCTTGCGTTGGTTCTTAGCAGAAGTTCCAGTTACACGACGAGGCAAAATCTTACCACGTTCTGAAATGAAACGTTCCAATAATTCTGTGTTCTTGTAATCCACATATTCGATGTGGTTGGCTGCGATAAAGTCAACCTTACGACGGCGACGAGGTCCGCCACCACGACGTTGTTGTTGTGCCATGATTAAATTCCTCCTAAATAGACTTTGTCAAAAGACAAATTAAACTAACTTAGAATGGTAAGTCATCGTCAGAGATATCGACTTCTTGACCACCCGCAAACGGATCACTATTATTTGGTGTCGTTGCGTTATTTGTAGTATTCGAAGCATTAAACACCTGACCATCTGACGAGTTGCCAAATGGGCTTGGTGTTTGTGCAGTATTTTGTGCACCACCCTGGAAACCTTGATTAGCATTATTTTGCCCACCAAAATTACCATTGTTCGTTGCGCCAGCAGCGCTACGACGTTGTTCACTCTCAGCACGACTCTCCAACAATGAGAAGTTATCTACGACAACTTCCGTGACATAGACACGTTGTCCTTGTTGATTTTCGTAATTACGCGTTTGTAAACGACCTTCTACTGCAACTAATGAACCTTTTGAAGTAAAGTTCGAGAAGTTTTCAGCAGATTTACGCCAAATCACACAATTAATAAAATCAGTTTCGCGTTCACCACTGGCATTTGTAAACTGACGGTTAACCGCCAAAGTAAATGAGCCAACAGCTGTGCCAGATGTCGTATAACGTAATTCAACATCACGCGTAAGACGTCCCACTAAAACAACACGATTGATCATTGGAGAATCCCCTTCCTGATTTAAACTTAATCTAAGTTAGATGAAATTGTTAACTGAACTATGTTCAATTAACCAGCGATGTCATCGCGCTTAACGATCATGTGACGCAAGATATCTTGTGAGATCTTAGCCAAACGATCAAATTCGTTAAGTGCAGCTGAATCATCAGCTGTGAAGTTTACGATATGGTAAGTACCTTCACGGTAACCTTCAATTTCGTATGCGAAACGGCGTGATGACCAATCTTTTGATTCAATCACAGTTGCTCCGTTGTCAGACAAGATCTTGTCGAAACGTTCAACCAATGCCTTCTTTGCATCCGCATCCATGTCTGGACGGATGATGTACGTTAATTCGTATGCCATTATATTTTCCTCCTTATGGTCTATGGCTGGTATCTCCAGCAAGGAGTCTCGATGAAAATTCATCGTTACTCACAAAAGCTAATTCTACACACTCTAAACCAATAGTGCAAGTTTTTTTATGTTACGAAACCATTAAAAAAGCCCGCACATGGCGGGCATTTTAATTATTTTTGTTCGCGGTGAAACCGTGTATCAAACAACGGAGAAACTGCCTTATTTTCATTGATTCGTGTAATTGCTTCACCAATCAAATCAGCAGTCGTCACTTGAACTAACTTATCAAACTTCTTTTCTTCAGGAAGGGCAATTGAATCCGTAACAATGACCTTTTTAAAGACAGAATTTTGTAGATTTTCAGGCGCATTACCAGAGAAGACAGCGTGGCTCGCCACAACGTAAACTTCTTCAGCCCCTTCATCAATCAACTTTTGCGCACCTTGTGAAATTGTACCACCAGTATCGATCATGTCATCAATCATGATGGCGCGCTTACCCTTGACGTTTCCAATGATATTCATAATCTTAGCCACGTTGGCCTTTGGACGACGCTTATCAATAATCGCAATTGGTTCTTCAGAACCTAGCATTTCAGCTAACTTACGCGCACGTGTAACACCACCGTGATCGGGTGAAACAACAACAGTATTGTCATCCACAATGCCTTCAGTAAGTAGGTAGTCAGCCAACAAAGGCGCACCCATTAGGTGATCAACAGGAATGTCGAAGAATCCTTGAATTTGAGCAGCATGCAAATCCATAGCTAGAACACGTGTTGCGCCAGCCATCTCAAGCATATTAGCTACCAATTTCGCGGTAATTGGTTCGCGAGAACGGGCCTTACGGTCTTGACGGGCATACCCGTAATAAGGCATAACCACGTTGATTGACTTGGCACTAGCTCGGCGAAGCGCATCGATGGTGATTAGCAGTTCCATCAAGTTATCATTTACTGGTGCAGACGTTGATTGAATAATGTAGACATTATCCCCACGGACTGACTCTTCAATGTTCACTTGAATTTCATTATCACTAAAGCGCGCAAGATTAATCGCTGATAATTCAACACCAATCGAAGCCGCAATTTTTTCTGCTAAAGGGTGATTACTACTCAACGAAAAAATTTTTAAATGTGCATCCCCATAGGTCGCCATTCGAATCCTCCATTTTATATCTAAGTGATTTATTTGTGCTCACAATGTTACATTCAATTCTACCTTCTCAACCACTTTAATTCAACGGGTGTTATACGTGAGTCATCAAAATGAAATATTTTAATAACCCGATGCGTTAATCGGCTAATCTTGTTGACCGAACTTTTCGAACAAAGCCGTTCGCTTCCAAAAATCTGGTTTAACCGTTTGACGAGAACGCGCAATGCCCATGGCATGGTCTGGAATATCATCTGTAATTGTTGAACCAGCTGCAGTTAGCGCTTCTTTACCAATCGTTACTGGTGCAATAATCTTTGTGTTTGATCCAATAAAACTACGATCACCAATCGTTGTATGGTACTTATGTTTACCATCGTAATTCACAAAAATTGTTCCAGCGCCGATATTAACATCTTCACCAACTGTGGCATCACCAAGATATGAAAGGTGGCCCATCTTTGAACCTTTGCCTAATTGCGCATTCTTAACTTCAACGAAGTTTCCAGCATGTGCCTTTTCGGCTAAGTCAGCCTTAGGACGCAAGTGTGCAAACGGACCAATTGTGGCCGCCTTACCGACGTGTGCTTCTTCCAAATGACTAGCGTCAATTTGGGCATCGTCTTCCACATCACTATCGCGAATTTGTGTTCCAGAAGTTAAATAGACCCGTGAACCAATCGTTGTTTTTCCTTTTAAAACAACATTAGGTTCAATCACTGTATCAGGACCAATTTTAACATCAACATCAATATAAGTTGTGGCTGGGTCAATCAACGTTACCCCAGCGCGCATATGCGCTTCATTTGTACGGTCACGCAAAACCTTGTTCGCCTTAGCTAACGCAACGCGATCATTAACACCCATTGATTCATCAAAATCATCCATAATGTAGGCCCCTACGGTGTATCCTTCATTACGTAAAATCTCAAGTGTATCAGGCAAATAATATTCACCCTGTGCGTTATCGTTTGTTACTTCATGTAGGCTCTTAAACAATAATTTATTATCAAAAACGTAAACACCGGTATTGATTTCATGAATTGCCGCTTCCTCAGGAGTTGCATCCTTTTGTTCCACAATCCGTACAACGTTTCCTTGTTCATCACGGACAATGCGTCCATACCCTGTTGGATCAGGTGCTTGGGCTGTTAAAACAGTCACGGCATTTCCTGATTGTGCATGAAAATCAAATAAACGGTTTAATGTATCAACTGTAAAAAGAGGCGCATCCCCAGAGGCAATTAAAGTCATTCCTGATAAATCATCCAGTTCTGGCTCCGCCATTAAAATGGCATGCCCCGTACCAAGTTGTTCCTTTTGTTCCACAACCGCACTACGATCACCAATCGTTTGGCGCACCTGATCACCACCATGACCAACAATGGTCACGATTTTCTTCGGATTCAAAGCCTCTGATGCATCAAGCACCATTTCAACCATAGCCTTACCCCCAACTTGGTGTAAAACCTTTGGCATATCAGACTTCATGCGGGTTCCTTTTCCAGCAGCTAAAATTACAATATATCGATCCATTTTATAATCACCTCAATCTACGTTTTCACTTTCGCTTATGCTTCATCCTTATTACTAAAAATCTGCTTTTGATAATTTCCTGGCGTCACACTAATCACACCATTCTCATTGTTTGTCTCAACGTGTACCAGTGATGTATAGTCCTCAATCACTCGATTTTCAACGCGTCCTTCTGCAACGACCGCTGCACCAACAACTTGTCCCTCGAATTCTTTAACCAACGAAGCCATCCCGCGGATGGTGCCACCGGCTTTCATGAAATCATCGACAATCAAAACTCGTGAGCCCATTGGCAATGAGCGACGTGACAATTCCATCTTTTCAAGCCGTTGCGATTGTCCAGTCACATAATTCACTGACATCGTTGGTCCTTCGGTAACTTTGGTATCGTTTCGAACAATCACAAATGGGACATTCAATTCTTCAGCCACTGATTGGGCAACAGGAACACCCTTTGTAGCCGCCGTCATAACAGCATCGATCGGTTCCTTCAAATATTGTGTCGCAATCAAACGCCCGATGCGCTTCAAGAACCATGGTTGACCTAGCAAATCTGATAGGTAAACATAGCCTCCTGGTAGAACTCGGGTATCATCATCAATGGCATTAATTAATGAAGCAACAAAATCTTCTGCTTCGTTTTTCAACATATATGGGGTAAAGATAGCCCCACCCGCTGCGCCTGGAATGGTCTCCAATAGACCAATTCCGCGCTCTTGAAATGTACGTTTTAAAATACTAAGATCTTCAGAAATTGAAGACTTTGCACTTTCATATTCATCTGAAAAATGGGTTAGCGAAACCAAAGTGCGTGGTCGCTCTAGCAAATAATAGGTCATGTCGACCAATCGGTCACTGCGTCGTGTTTTCATATTTAAACCTCGAACGTTCGGTATTTATAGATTTTCATACAATTGTAACATATTAAGTTCACATAAATAAAATTTTACCGTCCAAATACCGAAATATTCTTGCAAATTCAACTCAACCAACCTGTTTTCCCCGTTTTGAATCAACCACCGAACTAAAATGTTATAATGGGGTTATCTATAACGAAAGAATATCTGGAATTGAGGACTGCATATGCCAATTAAACAAACGGAATATATTCTGGCATTAGACCAAGGAACCACTGGAACACGTGCGGTTATCTTTAACCACAATACTCGGCGCGTGCTAACCGCTGCCACAGCTTTAACACCTATAATCCCCCAGCCGGGTTGGCAAGAACAACGCCCCACCGACATTTGGGAAAGCGTTCAGTCAGTGATTGGTGACGCTTTAATCAACGCTGGGATTAATGCCAGTGATATCAAAGCAATTGGCATTGCCAGTCAACGAGAGACAACCATTGTTTGGAACCGTGAAACTGGCCAACCAATTTATAATGCTATTTCTTGGGCTTCCCTCCAATCGGCTGAAATCGCCGAACAGCTAGTTGCTGATGGCTATGCCAAAACAATTCATGAAAAAACTGGACTACCAATTAACCCATACTTTTCTGCCACTAAAATTCGTTGGATTTTAGATCACGTTGATGGCGCCCAAAAACTAGCCGAAGCCGGTAAATTAGCTTTTGGAACCGTCGATAGTTGGCTAGTATGGCAACTCACCGATGGCCAAGCACATGTTACTGATGCCTCGAATGCTGCGCGAACAATGCTGTACAACATTCATACGCAAAGCTGGGACCCAGAACTTTTGGATATCTTTAATATTCCAGCCTCAATGTTGCCTGAAGTTCATGCAAGTAGTGAAGTCATTACTAAAACCAGCCCACTGCACTTCTTTGGTAATGCCGTGCCAATCGCCTGTTTAATCGGTGACCAAAACGCGGCGTTAATTGGACAATTAGGTACTCACCCTGGTGATATTAAAGCCACGTATGGGGCTGGGGCTTTCCTATTACTCAATACTGGAGATCAACCTGTCTCTACGGAGAATTTGACGACCACTATTGCTTATCAAGTTGGTGATCAAACCACTTACGCCTTAGATGGTGCCGTCTTCAATGCTGGTTCAGCTTTACAATGGCTACATACCAACCTAGATTTGATTGAAAATCAAGTCGACAGTTGGCATGCCGCAGATGCTTCAACTAATCATAACGAAATTTATATGGTCCCTGCTTTTAATGGTCTGGGGGCGCCGTATTGGAACCCTCAAGCACGCGGTTCCGTACTAGGATTGACGCGCAGTACCACTAAAAACGACTTTATTAAAGCAACGTTGCAGTCAATTGCATACCAAACTGCTGATATTATGAATCTGATGAATCAAGCCGCTGTCGTTAAACCGACTGAACTAAAGGCAGATGGCTCAGTTTCACGTAACCCTTACTTAATGCAATTCCAAGCGAATATCGCTAACATGCCCGTACAACGAGCCATGGATGAAGATACTACCGCCATGGGAGCAGCCTTTTTAGCTGGTATTGCGACTGGTTATTGGCATAACTTGGCTGATTTAGAAGAGCACGTCCTTCAAGGACGGCGCTTTGAACCAACCATCGATGATCAGACACGCACCCGCCTCTTAGATGGTTGGCATGCCGCGGTTAAGACAACTGAGATTTTCGCGGAAGATTAATTTGTAGGGTCTTTCACAATAACCCTTTTGATTTGTCACTTTTTTTCACAATTTATAGATAATTTGTGAAAAAAAGTTTATAATAAAGGTGTCGAATAGTTCTGTTTACTCAGAATTTATTTAGTTACAAAATCTAGTTATAGCTATTTAAAAAGGAGTATAGTCGTGCCAGAAGAAATTACTACATTGTTAACATTTTTTGGTGGAACCGGTGATCTTGCTAAGCGTAAGCTTTACCCTTCTACTTACAACCTTTTCAAAAAGGGATTTTTACAAGAGCATTTCGCAATTGTCGGGGCATCTCGTCAAGAAATGTCAAACGACGAATTCCGTCAAATGGTTTTAGCATCACTTGATGGTTTCATCGATGATCAAGCCAATGCTGAGGAATTTATCTCGCACTTCTATTACATCAAGCAAGACATTACTGATAAGGCCAGTTACGCCGAAATGTTGGACCTTGATAACGAACTTGATGCCAAGTATGGACTAAAGGGAAATCGTATTTTCTATATGTCTGTGGCACCACGTTTCTTTGGAACAATTGCTAAATATTTGAAGTCAGAAGGTTTGATTACTGAAAATGGTGAATACAACCGTTTGATGATTGAAAAGCCATTTGGTTCTTCATATAAAACTGCCGAAGAACTTCAAAAGGAACTGACTGAAGCCTTTGATGATGATCAAATCTACCGAATTGACCACTATCTTGGTAAGGAAATGGTACAAAACATTGCCCCACTTCGTTTTGGAAACCCATTGATTGATGCTGCTTGGAATAAGGACTACATCGAAAACGTTCAAGTAACATTGTCAGAAGTCCTTGGTGTTGAAGAACGTGCCGGATACTATGATACTGCCGGAGCTTTGCGTGACATGATTCAAAACCACACGATGCAAATCATTGGTTGGTTAGCCATGGAAAAGCCAACAGACTTTAGCGATAAGGCTGTCCGTGCCGCAAAGAACACAGCCTTCAATGCTTTGAAAATTTATTCAAACGATGAAGTTGCTGAAAACTTTGTACGTGGTCAATACGGTGAATCAGCTGATGGTTCACAACGCAAGTACTTGGATGAACCAGATGTTCCAGCAGGTTCACAAAACAATACTTTCGTTGCTGGTAAGTTGCAATTTGATACACCACGTTGGGAAGGCGTTCCTTTCTACATCCGTTCAGGAAAGCGTCTAGCTGCTAAGGCAACACGTGTAGATATCGTCTTCAAGAAGTCAGCCAACATCTTTGGTCAAGGTGGCGAAAAGCTTGTTAACCCTGTTCTTTCAATTTTGATTGACCCAGTTGGTCGCGTTGAATTGACAGTTAACGCTAAGAACGTCACTGATACATTCCAAACACGTCCAATCGAATTGGATTGGCAAGTTTCTGAAGCTGACAAGGCTGTTACTCCAGAACCATACGAACGTATGATTCACGATTGCATGGACGGAAACGGATCTAACTTTGCTGACTGGAATGGTGTGGCCGTTGCTTGGAAGTTCGTCGATGCCATCCAAGATGCATGGGACAAGACTCCTGCAACCTTCCCTAACTACGTTTCTGGTTCAATGGGACCAAAGGAATCTGATGAGTTACTTGCTAAAGATGGTAACGAATGGGTTTTCAAGGGATAATTTAAAAACAAATAAAAACAATCCAACACGTTGGATTGTTTTTTTCTTACACCTTAACCAAGGAGGCCACCTATGACTGATCGCACTACCCCCACTGAACTCACGAATATGATTTTGATTGAAAATCCTGACACTCACCAAATTTTAGTCGAGAATCGGCACAATCAAAACTGGCCAGGCGTAACATTCCCTGGAGGTCATATCGACACTGACGAAACCATTACTGCTTCAGTTATTCGTGAAGCGTATGAAGAAACCGGCCTTACGATTAGCCACCCAAAATTAGTTGGTATCAAAGAATGGCCACTGAACAACGGTGCACGTTATATTGTTTTCTTATATAAAACAACCGAATATACTGGTGATTTAACATCAAGCCGTGAGGGGGAAATTTTTTGGACAACACGTGAAAAATTAACCGATGGCACTTATCAATTACCGCATACCTTCGCCGAAATGTTACCTGTCTTTGACAATCCAGACATTAATGAACTTGCCCTAATCAAACCAACCGATGCTAATTCTGGTTGGGAAATCGAGTGGCAATAACTAGACGCAAACCATATCATTAATTTCTCACGAATTTACCTGTTTTAACTCGTTGCAAAAACAGTTATAATAGTTTTTGCTGAATACGCAACAAACAAAACTGCTCGGAGGAATTTTTGGATAATGGTCAATAAAAAGAAAGAAACTGCTGCAGTTGCCGCACTTGATTTCATTGAAGACAATATGATTGTTGGATTAGGTAGCGGAAGCACAGCTAGCCTTTTCATTGAAAAATTAGCCGAATACGCAAAGCAAGCGCAACTGACTTTAACGTGTGTTGCGACTTCTGAAAAATCCGCAGCATTGGCAACTAGCCTTGGTTTAAACGTCGTTGATTTAGACGATATTGACCAAATCGACGTCACAATTGATGGCGCTGATGAAGTCGATGCCCACCTTAATGGCATTAAAGGTGGCGGTGCCGCCTTACTTTATGAAAAAATCGTTGCACAAAGCTCAAAGCGCAATGTCTGGTTAGTAGATACCACCAAGGTTCGCGAACACTTGGGGCAAACAAAACTACCCATTGAGGTCATCCCCTTTGGAAGTACTCACATTTTTAATTATCTGAAGACGCACGGGCTTAATCCTGTTTTCCGCCGTAATGTGAACAAGACATTATTAGAAACTGACTCAGTTAACTACATTATTGATATCGACATTTCTGAAATCAAAGATTTGCATCAATTTGGTAGTGATTTAGAAGATTTCGCTGGCGTCGTTGAACACGGTCTGTTCCTTGATGTCTGTGACGATCTCATTATCGGAGACGATGATTCCGTTGAAATCGTCCAAAAATAAAACGCCAATTGGCGTTTTTTTTGTACAAAAAAATCGTCTATTAGTGTCTTTACTACTAACAAACGATTTCAATTTTATTTTAAGAAAGCCGTCACAGCCGCCGCAAGTACAATAAGCAATAATCCGACCATCGTTGCTAACCATTCTTTACGTGTTTTATGGACATGCATCACGACAATTCCTGAAACAGTTGCACCAACAATTGACACTTGTGATAGCACAAAACTCGTTGCTAACCCTAACATAGCCGGTTGTGCTGAGACAAGGTATCCCAAAGCTCCCATCGCAAAAAAGAATCCTGAGATAAGTTGACGATACGTCACCACCTTATTGAAAATATTGTGTTTATTTTTCAATAAATCATATAGTCCTAAACCAGTTCCAAAAGCGGCCATCCCTAAAGCTTGTGGGAAGAACATATCCATACCACTAATGTCGTGTGTGTATTGGGGCAAAATACCATAGAGTGAATACCCCACTTGGGCAATCAATAAAATAACCATGGCTTTAATCAACAACTTCGAATTTCCCGCCGTTTTCTTTTCTTGATATGTCGTCAAATAGGCGCCAACCATAATGGCAACCACTGCAAACGTACCAAATATTTTAGCTTCGAAGCTAGCCCAATTACCTAGCATAGTAACGCCCCAAAGAACATTGGCAATAATTTGAAACGCCGTCGATATTGGCATAACTTTAGCTGATCCCAAAATGTGACCCTGGTCATCTTTCAACCCAAAGGCTGAGATTGTTACAACATTTCCAAAAGCCCACGCAGCCCCTGACACAACTGATAACCAAAAGTTTGCCCCTGTTGGCATTGGGTAATTTCCCACAAGCACAACAACAGTTGCAACAATCAATGTTCCCCAAGTTGCACCAAAAATAGCTTGAATTGGATTTCCACCAATTTTTGATACTAACGTCGGATATGCACTCCAGCCAATAATCGCCAGTGAGACGAAAAACAATCCTAAAATATTCATCACATTTCCCTAGTTTCTTCAATTTATTTTTCTATGCATGCAAAAAATATGCAGACAATCAGATTTTGTATATCTAATAGTTTAAACGATATCTCTAGGGATTGGCAAGCGCATTACACCAATTGGTAAAACGTTTTTACAACTTCCTGCCGCTTAGCAAAATAAAAAAGCCGACCGAAGTCAGCTTTTAATCAATAAACACTGGTTATAGTGAACGGAAATCAAAGACCATACGCCCTGTAATTTGGTTATTGTGCATTGATTCAATAACGTCATTCAAGTCACGCACATCGGCACGTTGAACGATAGGCTTAACCTTACCTTCAGCTCCGAATTGGAAGGCTTCAGCCAAATCAGTACGACCACCAACAAGTGACCCCTTAACTTCAATGCCATCCAAAACAGTCTTCACAACGTTTAATTCCATATTACCTTGTGGCAAGGCAACGGCAACCAACTTACCCATTGGACGCAATGAGGCAATTGATTGGTCAAAAGCCTGGGTGTTAACGGCAGTAACTTGCGCATTGTGAACACCACCAACTTTTTCTTGAATGATGGCAGGAACATCTTCAGTCTTACGGTTAATCAACAATTCAGCTCCTGAATCCTTGGCCGCTTGTAGCTTGTCAGGATTTCCATCAACAGCAACAACATGGGCTCCGAAAACATTGTGCGCATATTGGATGGCCAAGTTACCAAGACCACCAGCTCCAACAACTGAAACCCATTGTCCAGGCTTGGTTTCTCCAACCTTCAATGACTTATACATTGTTACACCGGCACAAGTGATTGATGACGCTTCCATTGGATCAAGTTCAGCAGGGACCTTAACGGCATACTTAGCATTGACCACAACTTGTTGCGCCATCGCACCGTCAACACTGAATCCAGCGTTACGAACCTTACGACAGAATGTTTCGTTACCCGTGTTACAGTACTCACAGTTTCCACAAGCATCGTAGAACCATGCAATAGAAACACGATCTCCAACCTTCAAATAGTCTGAAGCACCTTCACCAAGCTTTGAAACGATACCAACTCCTTCGTGCCCAATAACACGACGGAAGCCAGGACGTGGATTAATTTCATTAGGATTACCAAAGTCACCATTTGCAACGTGCAAATCTGTGTGACAAAGTCCACAATATTCAACATCAACTAAAGCTTCACCGAAACCAACTTCACGTGGCTCCCAATCATCTACTAAATCAACGAATCCATCTGGGTTTTGACGTACAACAGCAGCCTTCATAATCTTAAATCCTCCACAAAATTCATTTTATTGTTATCTTTTTCACAAGTTAATTGTATGTGATATTTAAAATTTTTGCAAGCGTTTTCTGGCTTCCTTTTACAATTTTTCTCCGACCTTTTATACTTGATAAATAATACTAAAAACGATTGGAGCGCTATGTCCGATGAAGACTATTTCAAAAATACTGCTTGGTAGTGTCGCCGTCGCAGGGATAGGTGCCGGAGTTGCCTACACGACTCAGCCGGACCTCAAGAACCAAGTTAACACTCTCGCCCCAGGTACGCATAAAGCTGGTAAAACAACGGTTGACGATACTAAAACAAATGAAGAACTCGCCACAACAGTAATTGGGCTTTATGGAGCTAACCATCTTGAGGACAACGCTCATTGGAAACAGGTCCCTGTTGCTTTTAAGAGTAGTACTACCCTAATGAAAGAGCCGCGTACGAACACACTCACGGTTTATCGTATCTTGGTACCAAATACGAATCAAAACGATGCGCCATATTATGAACTTTCAGGATCAAACCATAATACCGTGACTTTTTACGACGGAACCTCAACGACCCCACTCGCCAAAGTCGATCTAGCCACAGTGGTGAAGTATGTGAATGCGCATTACTCTGATCAACAACAACAAGATTGCGCCACGCGCATCAAAATTCAATACAGTTAAATCTTTAATCATACGGACGCTTAGTACCAGCTCCATTTAACGGCATTCAATTAGGTTATCGTTATACTAGCGTTTTCAAAATAAAGTACTCGCTCTAAATAATTGTTTAATATTGCATTTGTATGACAAAATTAGTGTTATACTGTTCAATAACCAATTCCCAATAGGAGCGCAAATCATGTACAAAAATATTAAGTTGTATTCCGTTACCCTCACTGCTGTATTAGGTATCAGCATCGCAACAGTTGCCCATGCGGATGACACACAACAAACAGCCACCCAGCCACAAACTGAACAGGTCGACAAAGCACCCGTTACAGATACAGCCAATGCAACTCAGGTTTCAACAGCATCAGCGGACAAGACTGAACAAGCATCAGCGCTAACTGATAAGGGTACTGGCACAGCAACGTCCAAACCAGCTACCTCTGAAACTACAACCACTGACACGACAGTATCTACGCCAATTACAACTCATAAAACAAACGGACTTGTCTCAGAACCAACTAAATCTGAAACACCAACCCAACCCTCAGCTACCTCAACTGTGACGCCTAAAATTGAGCGAAGCACGACGGATGGGCAATGGCATGGTAAAACCATTAAAATGCTAAATGGTACAACGTGGTATTTTACTAATGGACGTGTTTTAGATGACAACGGTATTGTCGTTGCTTATGTCGGGAAAGATAGTACTCTTATCACTGATAACGGTGAACCCTTTGCTGAATTAGAAGGACAATACATCATTGATGGTTCAGGTACTAAGATCGGTAAATTATTTGAAAGCACAGTGGCACCTCGTTTCGAACAAGAAACGCCAAAAGCAGCAAACAAGCAGGCTAGTGCAACAGGTTCAAATGCAACGACCTCAACGCAACCTGCACCTGAAAAAAACAGTGCAACAGTCGCACCTTCAGTTACCAAACGCGCTGCTACGTTGCCAGATACTGGCTATGAAAAAAATCAATCAATCGTCAACATTGCCATATTGGCACTTGTTGCACTTAGCGTTGGCTTAGCCCAACACTTAATTAAATATCGTCACTAAAAAAAGATGACTCACAAATGTGAGTCATCTTTTTTGTTACTTCATACCATTAACAACATTTGTAGGCTGACCAGCTAAGGCAGCGCGCACATTGCTGACAGCTTCCTCAAAAATCGCCGTTTGTGCTTCAACAGTACCAGTTCCGGCATGCGGGGTCATCACCACATTGTTAAAACCAGTTAAAGCCATTGGCACTTCGGGTTCATTTTCGAAGACATCTAACCCAGCCCCCGCAATTTCATGTTGCTTGAGGGCATCCGCTAAATCACTTGTATTGACTAAAGCACCTCGGGCGACATTGATCAAAAAGGCTGAATTTTTCATTTGTTTAAAGACATCCGCATTAATAATATGCGTCGTTTCAGTCGTCGCTGGTGCATGCAATGAAAGTACATCCGCTTGTTGCACAAGCTCTTCAAACGTAACGTACTTCACGTTCGCTGCAGTCTCGGCTTCAGGTGCTAGTTGGTGCCGGTTATGATAAATCACATTCATCCCCAGCATCTGACCAAATTGAGCCATCGTTTTACCAATCCGGCCCATTCCGAAGATACCAAGCGTCTTGCCTTGCACACTCGTCGCATGGTTGGCCGGGTTTGTCATCGGCGTCCATTCACCAGCATGCATTTTATCATCGAGAGGCATGATATTGCGCGTCACGTCTAACATCAATGCTATCGCCATCTCGGCCGTTGGCACACGTACGCTTTCAGGCGTATTAGCAACAACAATCCCTTTTTCACGCGTGTAGTTCAAATCAATGTGGTCAAAACCAACACTGCAAGTCGCAATGACTTTCAAATCTTTCCCGGCGTCCACCAATTCTTGATCAACTTGGTAACCAAAGAAGACGAGCGCTTCCTGACCCGGTAACGCTGCTAATAATTCAGCACGCGTATACGGATGATCTTTGGGATACGTCACCTCAAAGTCTTGTGATAGTGTTTCAACAACAGCTGGGGTAAGTTCTCCAGTGAATAATACTTTTGGTTTTGTCATGTTCCTACGACCTCCCAGTCTTACTTTAGTTCTATGGTTTCTTGGGCATCAAATGAGTAAAGATAGCGTTTTGGATAAGGCAAGCCTTGCGCAACCAGCGCTTGTGCATAGACATTAATTTGTCCACTGTAGCGCGCCGTGAGTACCTGCGCCGCTGACTCATTCTGCTTAATATGGTCAGTTTTGTAGTCGAAGAGCCAAACGTCATCGCCAACCTTGAAATAACCATCAATAATTCCGTGGACCAAGACCTTTTCATCACCTTGATAGTCACGGTATAAATTACTTGCATTCAACAACAATGAGAAGGGAACTTCCCGTTCCAAACTATCAGCATGCGCCACCATTGTTTGACCCAAGATGTTTGCATTAAAGAAACTTTCAATCCTTTGCAGATCAACACGCTTTGCCACATCAGCTTCAATCGACTCGTTTGCTACCAATTGATCTAATAGCGTTTGCAAATCTGCTAGTGTTGGTGCCCCGTGCGTTAAATCAACGCGTTGCATCACCATGTGTGTCGCCGTTCCAATGGCAGCCGGTGCTACTCGTTTGGTTTGGTGTTGCATAAACTCTGGTTCGGCTAATGACTCATTCACAAAACGTAACCCGACTTCATTTTGCGCTGAAAGACGCTCATCTTCAAGTACCCGTCCAGCACTTAAATCCGGATCTTCAAACAAACGCTTCAACTCTGAAACAGACTGATAAGCTGTGGCCCGAGTGGCACCTTCATAAGGATAAGTAAAATCAAGCACTTGATGCCAGTCTGTAATTGGTGTTGCAGAGCTATCACGATCGCTAGCTTGTTCATTTTGCGCCACTACTTGCTTTGGCATTGCTGCTTCGGCAGTTTTTAAAGTCGTTTGGTTCATCAATTCAACATCAAAACCAAAGTCATTTTTAGCAGGCAACGGACTCGTTTCGGGCATATCGAACTCGGCGCCAACTGCTGCATAAGCTTTTTGTAACTTCTGATTTGCTTCAGGGTGGCGTAACAACGCCATCCCGGCTAAGTCCATGTATGAACTGGCACGTTCACGAATCCAAGTTGGTAACATCCAACTCGTACCTAATGCACTCAACTGCCACGTTTTATCCATGGTATCCAAGGTACGATACGTTCCAACCAAATATAAGTTCTGTTCGGCACGGGTCAATGCCACATACAAGACACGCAATTGTTCTGCAAAGGCACCGGCTTTACGCGTTTCCTTCACAAATTCGCGTTGGGGCGTAGGTAGCATTAGATTGTGGTCAGCATCGACATAGTTGACCCCAACACCCGCTTTGGCATCCGCCAAAATGGGTCCCTTTGATTCATTAATTGAAACCATTTGGTGCGTGCTGTTTAACACGAAAACAATTGGGAACTCAAGTCCCTTCGAATGGTGAATCGTCATCAGGCGAATCGTATCATCACTAACATTCGCATCCGCCGAACTTAAATCACGATCTTGCGATTGAAGCTCCAGAACGTACTGAATAAATTGGTACAACCCAACGAATGATGAGCGTTGGTAACTTGCTGCGCGTTCATACAAGGCGTGCAAGTTGGCTTGACGTTGCGCTCCCGAAGGTAAACCACCCACATAATCTAACCAACCTGTCCGGTTATAAATTTGCCAAATCAGGTCAACGATTTGATTCTGAGTTGCCAAACGCTTAAAGTCAGCCAAATCATCCGCAAAACGTTGCAACACGCGCTGAACCTTTGCGCGTTGATCAACATCATTTCCGGGGTATGGCAGCTCATCGCCGGCATTCAACCAGGTGGTCACTGCTTGATAGAAGTCATCCTGTTGATTTTGTAATCGGATTAATGCGAGATCATTTTCATTTAAGCCATACAAAGGTGAACGTAACACAGCGGCCAAAGGAATATCTTGATGCGGATTATCAATCACGCGAAGTAAACTTAACATCACCGAAATTTCAGTCGTTTGAAAGAAATTCTCCGTTCCTTCAATCGTAACTGGCAAGTCCAAGGCCCCAAAGACATCTAACACATCTAGATTTTGATTCTTGGTTGGCACCAAAATGGTCATATCTGAATAAGTTGGGCGGCGGGTCTTTCCAGCCTTTCGGTCAAAAATAACGTAGTCTGGGTCTTGCATAATTTGGCGGATTTTCAAGGCCATCAAGTGGATCTGTCCAGTTGCACCGTCATAACTTTCATCATTGTCCAAACTATTTGGCACTTCTTCTTCATCCGAACCAGCGTCATCTTCCTGCAAATACACCAGCAAATTGGCTTGCTTGGCAATGGCTTCAGGATAATAGTCGGCTCCAGCTACCAGTTCAGCTTCACCACTATAATCAACATCTCCTAATGCTTCATCCATCACTTGCGCAAAGATGTAATTAATAAAGTTGGTGACATTCGGTTGAGAACGGAAGTTTTCTTGGAGCGTAATCACTTCACTATCCTCGCGCGTTGGATATGCCGTCAACTTTGAACCAAATAAGGTTGGATCTGCCTGACGGAATTTATAAATCGACTGCTTAATATCCCCCACTTGGAAGGTATTTTCCGGTCCAGCAATTCGACTCAAAATCGCTTCTTGTAGTTGGTTCGTATCTTGGTATTCATCGACCATGACTTCACGATAGTGTTGCTGTAATTCATGGGCGACAGCATCTTGTTGTACAATTTCCAAGGCAAAGTGTTCCAAATCATTGAAATCGAGCACCTTGCGTCGAAGCTTCTCCTTCAAAAACGCCTCTTGGAATTGTTGTGTAAATTTAACCAACGTTGCCAAAGTCGTTCCAGCTCCGTCCATGGCGATCTGAATTCCTTGCGAATCCAAGGTAAAGTAAGCATGCTTCCAAGAATCAATCGCTTTTTGGCGATCTTGACGTTCCTTACTAATAGGCGCCCAGGCTTCTTTAACCTGTGAATCAGACTTAAAGCGTGGTGCTTTGCCCTTTTCATTTTTACCAAAGGTTTCAAATTGTAAGTTCAGTACCAGTTGGCGAATTTGATCAAACGTTGCATCTGGGTTTTGCAACATCGCTTGCACATCTTCCAGTTTCGCTGCATCATTCATTAAATTATGCAACCGATTTTCAGCCGCTTCTTCATCATTCGTGTCAGGCGCATGGTTAACGGCATCTTGAGCTAATGTCACTAAGCCCTCCAAGGTTTGGACCATGCGTGGCTGCACCATTTGTTGATAAAACGGTGTTTGCGCATAATCGGCATTTGAGACATACGCATCTGTTAAACTCTCAAGCCACTCCGTTGTATCTGGACGTGCCATGGCAAAGTTAAACAGCGTAAAAACAGCTTGTTGTAAGTCACCATCGTCCTGTGCGTTCGTTTTGAATTGTTGTACAAAATGCGTAAATGGATGTCCAGTTGCCGTCTCATCAGCTTCATATGCGTCATCCAATAACGTTTGATACACTTCTTGCTTAATGAGCGTATTTTCAGCATCATCTACCAATCTAAACTGCGGATCTAAGTTGATGGTGTAGTGGTATTGCTCAATCAAGCGCATCGCAAAGGCATGTAACGTTGAGATGCTAGCCACGTTAATTAAACGCAATTGCTTGAGCAGGTGTTGCTTATCGTCAGCTTCTGGAATTGCTTGGCGAATGGCCGCTTCCAGCCGTTCTTTCATTTCCGCCGCCGCAGCATTGGTGAAAGTTACGATTAAGAATTCATCGATGTTTTCGCCAGCCAGCAAACGCTGTAAGACCCGTTCAACCAAGACGCGGGTCTTCCCTGAACCTGCTGACGCAGAAACTAGGATATTTTTATCTTTATGGGTAATGGCTGCTTGTTGTGATTCTGTAAACTGCATTACTGGTTATCCTCCTCTGTCGAATCAGGTTCCGTCATTTTACGATGCATTGCTTCAAGGGCGCCGTTCCGGTTACTTGGTAGTTGTGAAATATCATGATACTTGTTACCGAGCATGGCATCAAAGAACATCACGGGTAGGTAATCACTATGTTGTAACCCAGTCGCTTGTTTATCACGGAATGGCTGTAAAGGAAATGATCCTTGTAAGATGCGTTCCGCAATGTGTTGAATCATATAACGATTGTAATCAATCAACGTGTTTAATTCATCATCCGAATAAGTTTCATGTCCACTCTTTAGCGCATCCCCCGACTTCTTATATTCAAAGCCATACAACTTCGGATCACCTTCTGGTGTGTCCAAAGCTGATAATAGTGCGTCATCCTGGCGCAAGACACCTGTGTACTGTCCCCCTTGCTGCGCCTTTTCATCAGCATAGGCCAAAAGGGATGGATAATCAGGCAATAGTGGCTCTTTGTCTAACTTTAGCAATGGCGTTTGCGCATTGAAATAAGTTGCTCCGCCCACTTCAATTGCTTCAGCATCTGATAAGGCTTCCCAATACGTCATGAGTTGTAGTTCTAATCCTGATAAGGCCTTGGTGAAGTTGAAATCACGCTTACTTGATTTGTAATCAACAATCATCAAATAGTCCTTATCACCGGTCCGAACACGATCAAAACGATCAATTTTTCCACGGACAGTTACAGAACCTCCGGCAACATCATACTTAACGGGCTTAAGGCCTTGTTTACCAAGTCCAAAGCCAACTTCAGTCCGTTGCGTTTGAATCTTTTGATTATCAGGCTGACCGCGACGCATTTGTTCTAAGTCAGCAATCACTTGCTGCGTCAATAGTTTCGTTAAGAACCGCATCCGTGCCGAACTGTTGAAGATATCAAAGGTAATGTCACCTGCACTCAATAACTGATCCGCATAGACTTGCACCTTTTGTGCGATTTCCGCATTAGTCAATTGTCCCAAAACCTTATTTTCTTGAATCAAGGCATTGAACACACCTTCAAAGAGCGCGTGCATATACGTTCCTTTTTCGGCTGGCGTCAAATCCATCACTTCACGGTCACGTAAACGCAACCCGTATTGTAAGAAGAACTCATAAGGATTACGGGCATAACTTTGGAGACGTGACACTGATGCCTTCAAATCAGTACCAAACAAATCAGTAACGAGAGCTGGTTGAACAGGTTGTGGTTCATTCACATACTTCAAACTCTTCATCAAACGTTGCGTTGGTTCTGGTAGTAACTGTGAGACTTGATTTTGCAAAGCTTGCCAATTCAGAGTCAGACCTACCTTTTGGTTCAAGGCAAAACGATTGACCATCACCAAATGCGCCAACGTGCTAGCAGGTGATCCTACAAATTGGCCAAGCTCAGTCAATTCAGGCGTTGGTAATACCAAGAAATGTTGCGCCTTCAAATCGAATTGTTGGGTTAGACGGTTAATGTATGTTGAAGCTTCCTGTTCTTTATCTCCATCACTTGTGGCATATAACCAAACCAGGCGACGTTGCGTACTCATCATCGCACTGTACATGAGAAATGGCTCTTGTGCCATTTGTTGTTCAGCTGTCCCCTTCATTTGAACACCATCTGGCAAATAACTGGCTAATATGTCACGATCTTGATCATTCAAAATTGCCTTCGTTTTCACTGTACCTGGTAAGTTCGTATTCGTGGCACCAAAGACAATCGTTGTGTCATAGTGCTCTCCCTGAACAATCCCACTTTCTGAAACCCGAACTTGATCCATCGTCGCCGGAATACCAGAGTAGTTAGCATTATCAAATCCAGCTTGTAACGCATCTTTAAGTTCAGATAAGGTCATTGTTTCAGCATCAAAGACTGTCACAAAGTCATCTAACACACCAATAAAGGTCCGCCAGACTTGTTCGGGTTGTTGCGCTAAATTCAAATCACCTCGTGCAATGGCTTCATCACGCCAAGCTAACAATTGTTGATCCACACGTTGGTCGAGTAAAAATTGATATAACGCCGTTGCCAATTCACGCGCATTTTGCACCTGTTCAATTTGTTTCAAAAACGGTACGACCGTTTGACTCATTTGTTGGTGCACCAATTCAATTTGTGCATCTTTTGCTTCGACACGTTCACGAACAACATCATCGTCCATATCTAACGTTTGACGATCAAATTGCCATGGCGTTTGGTCTTGCCAACGCCAACCGGCCATATTTTTCGCTAACGCATAATTTTCCGTAAGTGCTAATGCTTCACGATAATCCGTTAACGAAACTGCTTCAGGACGGAGTAACTCTGTCTTCAGCAAGGTCATCACTCGATTTAACGTCAATCCATTCGACAAATCTAGTAATTGATCTAAAAAGGCGACAAACGGATGCTCGCCCATTGATAAATCGGCATCCATAAAAAATGGAATCTCAAAACGGCTAAAGACTGCTGGAATAATATTTTGATAGGGGCCTAAATCACGTGCTAATAGCAGGTAATCCCGGTAACGGTGCTCACCACGGGCGACCTCTTGGCGAATCTGACGTGCCATTTGTTCCACTTCTTGATACGGCGTATTCGCCTGCCAAACTTGCAGTTCATCTGATTGAATTGTTCCAGCGCCATCGTGTGTTTGCACCCCTGTACGTTCATAACTTTGCCAAAAATCTTCCACAGCATGCATGGTTTGACTAATTGGTCGTTCATTTAGAACTGGTTTGACCTGTGCCGGTATCTGTTTCTGCTGGGCATAATCTAACAAATGTTGCCCCAAATGTTTTTCTGGTTGGAACAAATCGGGTTGTCCGGCGTTCAATTTTAGATTATCAGCCGGTAGCCCCAAAGTGACTTGTTGCGCATTAGCGATTAAGGCTTCAACTACCCCACGTTCCGCTTGTGTCATTTGCGCATATCGATTAATAAAAAATTGATGGTGGCTTAAATCAGCTTTATCTGTATTCAAATAAACCTTCAAAGCTAACAATAAATCACTATTCAGATATTGACCTCGCTCTGCTAAAATCGCATCTAATTGGTCCCCAATTAGGGTCAAATCATGCAATTTATACACCAGCGTCTGGGCATTTTTTAAATTACCTTGAATGGCTTCTAAATCATGTTGTTGTAAACCAGATTGACGGAGTTCAAGCAATTGATCCGTAAATTGACTAACAAAACCAGGTTTGTTCAACATTGATTGGTAAAGTTGCAACTGGTCCTGATTTTGACGCAACAAGCGTTGTACCAACATGACCATGGCATCCTTCGAGACATTCGCTGCGTGATAAAGCGGATCATCATTCATGTAATACCAAGCCAAACGACTCAATGAAAATACTTGGACACGTGGCACCGAAACGGCGTTTCCTTCGTGTCCCATTAACTTGGCTAAACGTTCTAAGACATCAATTTCACTTTCAAATTTAATATGATTCGGCACCACATAAAAAAGTTGGGCCTGTGGATCATTTTCAAGAGTTGTTTGCATCTGTTCGAGCAGTTCAAGTTCATGGTCTTTGCTTGCTGGACCAACTAATATATCTAATGCCATTCTTTTCCCTCACTTAAAATTTATCTAACTCCATTCTATCAAAGATTGTGCGGTCTAGCTGAAACTCAGCCAGATCTTATTTCATTTGTTTTTTGACAGATACCAATGTTTCAAACCATAAAAAAGCGCTAACTCAGTCATTGAGTTAGCGCTTTTGATTTACTTTGCAATATGGTTTTTGTGACGGTAGTAATAATAAACTGGCAATCCCAACCCAACCAACACAAGTGAAATTAACACGCCACTGAAGTCAGTTACAAATGTTGAGCCTAATACGAAGAACGCTCCACCAATTGCAACTAATGGTGTAATCGGATATAGCGGTGTCTTGAACAAAGTCTCTGCGTTACGACCACGGTCACGACGACGTAGAATAAAGATACCAAAGAATGCTGCGGTATAGAAAATCCAAATTGTGAAGATCGCAATATCTGATAGGCGATCCGCTGAATCAGTAAAGACAGCAATCGCAATTGTCATAGCTGCAACAGTTGCAATGGCATTAATTGGTTCTTGCGTATGCTTGTTCAGACGTGACAAGTACTTAGGGAACAAACCATCCTTTGCCATAGCGTAAGCCATACGAGGGAATGAAATCATTTTTCCATTCAAAGTTCCCCACATTGAAATGATAATCGTAACACTCAAGGCACGTCCACCAAAGTCACCAAAAGCCTTGGTAGCCATGGCAAAAGTTGTATTATTTTGTAAATGTACAATTTCAGTTGCTGGTAATGTGCGGTATGTTGCATATGTCACACCCACGTAGGCTAATACAATTGTCGTAATACCAAGAATAATGGCACGTGGCATATCACGGCGTGGGTTCTTCAACTCTCCGGCAATATTTCCCAAAAGAATCCAACCATCATAAGCAAACAAAGTCGCCAAAATTGCCATTCCAAGCCCACCGTGTGCACTTGAACTAACTTGTGCAACCGTTTGACCTAGCGCATCGACTTTACCAAAGAATAGTCCGTAAACGACCAATACAATGATTGGCAACATCTTAATTGAGGTTGTAATCACTTGGAAAGCTGAAGTAATTCGGTTTTCCAACATATTTAGTGCCATCACGAACAACACATATACAACGGTAATCCAACGTGCTGTTGAAATATCCCAACCCAAGAAGTTAGCTGTCAAATATGCTGCATAGCCACCGATTGAAGCAATTACGGCTGGTGCATACACAACCACTTGCATCCAACCAGTCAAAAATCCGGCAGTCGGTCCATATAAGTCCTCAATATAACTGAATAATCCACCCGTCTTTGGTAAACGATTGGCAACTTCGGCAATCGTCAAACCAGCGGCTAAGGTAATCACCCCACCCGCAATCCAGGCAACCAATCCCATCGTTGTGCTACCTGCTTGTTGTAGCACACCTGCTTGCTTAAAAAATACTCCTGATCCGATAACTGTCCCAATCACTAATGAAAGGCCAGACAGCAATCCCATCGAACGTTTCAGTTCAACTTGCTTTTCCATTTTCCCAGCTCCCTTTTTGCAAAAAAAATCACCCAACCTCGCAGAGATTGGGTGAAAGTTACTTACACTTTTAGTGCCGCACTGAAGTGGCCCAATCATACGAAATGTTTGAGTGTAAAACATTATTATTATTATTTACAACAAATAATCGCATGATCATCGAGCTCCCTAAATTTTGGCGTTACGTAATATTAGCACAAGTTTATTTTAAAATGCAAATGGTTTTTAAAAATTGAGAAATTAAAGTGCATCCAATCCTTGGGCCAAATCATCTTTTAAATCAGCCAAGTTTTCAACACCAACTGAAACGCGGACTAATTCATCCTTGATACCATTTTCCAAACGAATCTCGCGTGGAATTGAGGCATGCGTCATCACCGCTGGCACTTCAATCAATGACTCAACGCCACCCAATGATTCCGCCAATTGGAATACGTTAAGATTTTCAACAAACTGCTTTGTATCTAACCCTTCTTGCAATTCAATAGACATCATCCCACCAAATCCACGCATTTGGCGCTTTGCGATTTCATAATCTGGTGTTCCTGGCAAACCAGGGTAATAAACCTTTTGAATTTTTTCATGATCATTCAACCATGTCGCTAAGGCCAAAGCATTTTCATTATGACGTTCAACACGAAGCGCCAATGTCTTCAATGACCGTTGTACCAAGAATGATTCTTGTGGTGACAAAACAGCGCCAACAGAAAGTTGAATCATCTTAATCTGATCAGCCAAAGTTTCATCCGATGTCACAACAAAACCTGAAACCGTATCAGAGTGACCACCTAAATATTTTGTTCCTGAAGCTAATACTACATCAGCGCCTAAATCAAGTGGTGTTTGATTGTATGGTGAGGCAAATGTATTATCAACAACGGCAATCGCATCGTGCGCGTGTGCCACACTAGCCGCTTGTTCAATGTCGGTCACGTGTAACAATGGATTTGATGGCGTTTCCAAATACACCATCTTGGTGTTGTCTTGCATAGCTGCTTCAATTGCAGCGCTATCAGCAGTATCAACCGCTGTATATGTGACACCTAGGTCAGCTAAAACTGAGTTAACGAGACGGAATGTACCACCATACACGTCATTTCCCATGACCAAATGATCGCCGGCATGCAAAACTGACATAACGGCATGGATAGCCGCCATTCCAGATGAAAAAGCAAAACCATACTTACCATTTTCCAAAGCGGCCATCACTGATTCGACCGCAAAACGGGTAGGATTTTCGCCACGCGTATACTCATATTCAGCATTACCACCAAGCTCTTGTTGGTGATAAGTTGAAGTTTGATAAATTGGAGGGACAACCGCCCCTGTTGCCGGATCCTCTTGGATTCCGCCATGGATAACCTTGGTTTCAAAATTCATCGTTATGCCTTCTTTCATTAACTTATTATTTGTAACTAACTATAACATACTGCCCCAGCTTACAAAACCTTTTCAGCTAATGTCTTTTGGACATGCGTCAGCGTCTCACCTGCTTTAAATTGCAAAATTTCTGAAGGTTCAACTTGACCTGAAATCCAGATTTTTAGTTCACCATCTAAATCAAAGTGTCCCGCTGTTTCCGTGGCAAACTTTGAAATTGAACGGTAGCTGATTGATTTGTACGCAATCTTTTTGGCAGTCATCCCCTGCTTATCGACTAAGATGAGACGCTTATTCGTAAAGATAACCAAATCGCGCACTAATTTATAGGCATGTTCAATTTCTTCCCCTGGAATCAAAAGCGGGTCAATTTCGCTTTTAACCTCACGTGTGCTAATTTGTGTTGAATTGCCCATCATGCCACTAAGTAATCCCATTTATACATACCTCATTTCATTTTCTTTAAGCATAACAAGCTCAGCTCATTTAGAACATAAAAAAATCACTCAAAATTGAGTGATTTAATGTCATTATAGATTTTCATTGAAGAAAGTCGTTAACTCAGCCACCGCTGGCTCAACTGCTTTAGGTTGGTCATACAAATCGTAGTGTGAAATACCTGGTAGTACCGTTAATTCCTTGTTCTTTGAAGCAGCCTTATTATAAATTTCATATCCGAAACGATATGATCCGAAACTACCGGGCTTATCACCTACAATAATTTCCAAAGGTTGCGTTAATAATTTTTCAGCTAAATTAGCTGGGTCATAGTTCAACAAAAGTGCTAAACTCGTAAAGCGTAACTTATTTGGTGAAAATTCATCCGCACCACGCGGCGTCTTATAGTAATCAACCGCCTCAACAATATCAAGATCATTAATACCTGCCGCTTCACGTTCTTCTTGGCTGTTTGGAATCCACTGAGTCATCATTGGTTCTGCCCCAGTTGCTTCAGCTGTACGTTGTGCTGCGACTTGTTCCAAAGTTGCAATCAATTGATCATCTGGACCAAAAGCTTCACGATATGCAGCTCCAGCAGATGCTCCAGCTGCTGTTCCAACAGCCTTAATACGCTTATCTGTTTTTGCAGCATTAATTGTGTAACCACCACCGGCACAGATTCCCATTGCACCGATACGGTCGTTATCTACGAATGGTAGGGTATCTAGGTAATCAATGGCGTACATGATATCATTAGTACGACTAGCTGGATCTTCGATGTAACGTGGCTCACCTTCGCTTTGACCTTGGTAGCTAGCATCATATGCTAAAGTTAGAAAACCATTTTCAGCTAACTTCGTAGCATAAATACTTGAGGTTTGATTCATATCCGCACTCGTTGGGTGTGTTACCACAATTGCCGGGTGCGCAATTGACTTATCAAAATTTTCAGGGAAGAACAAACCTCCTGCTAAATTAAAGTGACGGGCCTTAAATGTAATCTCTTCTGTGTTAATCATAATATTTATATTCTCGCTTTCTTTATTTCCTTTATCTATGTTTATTAGTATAGGAAGAAAGCATTGAGACTTACACAACACTTCACGTCAATCTGTTACTTAAGTAACACGAGCAATGGCATTGTTACCGAATGGAGGATTTTTATGGATAAACGTGGGCGCAAAACACTTAAAAATATTGAGAATGCCTTTAATGCACTCCTTTTGGAGAAAACATTTGATGACATTACCGTAACTGATATCTGTCATGAGGCCGATATTTCACGAAAAACTTTCTATACTTATTATGATGATAAGTTTGAACTCATTGACCAATTAGCCAGCAGCGCCTTAAATGAACTGGATCAACTGAGTCACGGTGATCCTAACATGACGAATCAAGAGCGTATCTACACTTGGTTAACGTATATTCAAGCCCATCAACGCCTGTTTTATATTCTCTTTACCAATGAAAGTTCGTACTCTTTCCGCTTAAAATTCACGCAATACTTGTTAGAAAGTCTCAGCAAACATGGTGCCTTTCCAATTAATGATACCAACCTACAATTTTATGCACATGGCGCCCTTGGCGTTGTTGAAGGCTTTGTGAATGGGGCTATCAAAAGTGACATCTCAACCATCGCTTCAAACCTACAAACACTTATTCCAATCAAAGCCTAAAAAGACCCTACACACGTTCTAGTGCAGGGTCTTTTTTATTATTTAGTTTAATTCATCGCGCCACAACGGCTGAGACATGCAGCGAGCACCACCACGTCCACGTGACAGCTCACTTGATTTAATCTCATGGACAGTAATCCCATGCTCACGCATCAATTGAATCGAAATATAATTACGATCATAAGTCACCACTTCACCTGGCGCAATTGCCAAATTATTGGAACCATCATTCCATTGTTCACGGGCTGCGTTAATTGGATCGCCGTTCCCCGTTTCAATCAAATCCAAATCATCCAAGTTCAGCACTTCCAACAATGTCCGTTTCAAGTTATCACGGTGCTCCAAAACCACTTCTCCCTGATTATTGGCCCGCAATAAATTAATATTCATCTTACCAGCATCATCCATAATACCTGGGAAAACGGTGAACTGATCCGTGTTCACCATCGTAAACACCGTATCTAAATGCATCATGGCATGATTATGTGGAATTTCGACCGCCATAATTGTATCAATTTGGCTATCTGGGCTAGCAAATAAATGCTCAGCAAGCGTCTGAACGGCCTTACTTGATGTTCGTTGTGAAATACCAATAGCAAGCGTATGTTCATTTAGGACTAACTCATCCCCACCCTCAATGCGGTTATCCTGATTGCGATCCAACCAAATCGGCACATGTTGAGAAAATCGTGGATGATGTGCCATCACAAATTCTGTAATCAATGACTCCGGTTGACGTGCTGCATAAGTCATATGATTAATGGTCATTCCATTACCAATTGAAGCTTGGGGATCGCGTGTAAAGTACGCATTAGGAAGTGGGTCCATTAAAAATGGATCTTCCGCCGCTGTACCAGCAACTTCATCCAGACTCGTATGCTTCAAATCCAAAGCATCCCGCCGAATTCCAGCATAAATGGTTTGGACCAACTCCTTAACCGAAAGCGTTTGAAGATATTTCTGCATTTCTTGTGCAATTGTACCTGTCGTATAGTGGTGTTCCTCCAAATATCGTTTAATGAATGCTATACGCGTGTCAGCTGACTGCAAACACTCAGCTAACAATTGCTCAATGTAAACAACCTCTGCCCCGCGTTCCCGAAGCAAGTCGGCAAACGCGTCATGTTCAGCTTGTGCATTTTTCAAAAACGGAATGTCATCAAAAAGTAAGCGTTCCATCGTATCAGGTGTAATATTTTCAATTTCCGCCCCTGGCCGATGCAGTAAAACTTCACGTAAGGTACCGATTTCTGAATTAACCTGAATTGCAGGCTGCTTAATCATAGTACATTCTCCATTCTTCTAATTGAACGATCACGAGCCACTTTTTAATCTTAGTTACATCTACATTATATAAAGTAATGGTAGCGCATACAAATGACACTTAGTCATTCCAAATTTTACGTGCTATCGGCGTCTCATAAAAATACATCTGTTACGCACGAACATATGATTCATCCATGAAAAAATTCATAAACATTCATAAATCGCACAAAGTATGTAGGTGATGTAACTTAACCTAACAATTTTAGGTTTCCTATCTCTAGGGAAATTGTACAAAAAAAGGCAGCCCTTTCAGACTACCTTTTTTAAGTTACTTCTTCGAATAATACACACCTAATCCACTGATGATGAACAACATCATACCTAACAAGGTAACTAACATATGATTAGCGTATCCTGTAGCAGGAAGCTTTGCATCATAAGTCTTATGCTTCATTGCATGATCAATTGTATGGTCAGGCACATTAAACTTCGGATCTTTTTCAAAGTTAACGCGAGCGGGCATTTCGTTCTCTGAACCACTTACTTCAGGTTGCGTTTCTTCAACTGTTTCCGGTGCGTCCTTTGGTTCTTCGATTACTGTTGGTTGAACTGCTTCTTCCAACTTTGGCGTCTCAAACTCTGTTACCGTTTCATCTTCGGGAACCGTTACTTCTGGAACACGGATTTCCGGTTGTGTTACTTCCACTGTTTCCGACGTGTCCTTTGGTTCTTCGATTACTGTTGGTTGAACTGCCTCTTCCAACTTTGGCGTTTCAAATTCAGAAACGATTTCTTCTTCTGGCGTCGTTGTTTCTGACGTGTGCACTTCTGGTTGTGTGACTTCTGCTTTTTCAGTTGCCTGTGTTGGTTCTTCGGTAATTGTTGGTTGCACAGACTCTTCCAACTTTGGCGTCTCAAACTCTGTTACCGTCTCATCTTCGGGAACCGTTACTTCTGGAACACGGATTTCCGGTTGTGTTACTTCCACTGTTTCCGACGTGTCCTTTGGTTCTTCGATTACTGTTGGTTGAACTGCCTCTTCCAACTTTGGTGTCTCAAATTCAGAAACGGTTTCTTCTTCTGGCGTCGTTGTTTCTGACGTGTGCACTTCTGGCTGTGTGACTTCTGCTTTTTCAGTTGCCTGTGTTGGTTCTTCGGTAATTGTTGGTTGCACAGACTCTTCCAACTTTGGTGTCTCAAATTCAGAAACGGTTTCTTCTTCTGGCGTCGTTGTTTCTGACGTGTGCACTTCTGGTTGTGTGACTTCTGCTTTTTCAGTTGTCTGTGTTGGTTCTTCGGTAATTGTTGTTTGAACTGGTTCTTCCAACTTTGGTGTCTCAAATTCAGAAACAGTTTCGTCTTCTGGCGTTGTTGATTCTGACGCATGCACTTCTGGTTGTGTCAATTCTGCCTTTTCAGTTGTCTGTGTCGGTTCTTCCGTCACCTTTGGTTGAACAGGATCTTCCAACTTCGGTGTCTCAAACTCTGCCACCGTTTCGTCTTCTGGCACTGTGCTCTCTGACGCGTGCACTTCTGGTTGGCTCACTGCTACCTTTTCAGTTGTCTGTGTTGGTTCTTCCGTCACCTTTGGTTGAACTACTTCTTCCAACTTTGGCGTCTCAAATTCAGAAACGGTTTCTTCTTCTAGCGTCGTTGATTCTGACGCATGTACTTCTGGTTGGTTCACTTCTGCCTTTTCTGTTGTCTGTGTCGGTTCTTCCGTCACCTTTGGTTGAACAGGATCTTCCAACTTCGGTGTCTCAAACTCTGCCACCGTTTCTTCTTCTGGCGTCGTTGTTTCTGACGCGTGCACTTCTGATTGTGTGACCTCTGCTTTTTCAGTTGTCTGTGTTGGTTCTTCGGTAATTGTTGGTTGAACTACTTCTTCCAACTTCGGTGTCTCAAACTCTGCCACCATTTCATCTTCTGGCACTGTACTTTCTGACACATGTACTTCTGGTTGGCTCACTGCTACCTTTTCAGTAGTTTGAGTCGGTTCTTCCGTCACCTTTGGTTGAACAGGATCTTCCAACTTCGGTGTCTCAAATTCAGAAATGGTTTCTTCTTCTGGCGTCGTTGATTCTGGCACTGTGCTCTCTGACGCGTGCACTTCTGGTTGGCTCACTGCTACCTTTTCAGTTGTCTGTGTTGGTTCTTCCGTCACCTTTGGTTGAACTACTTCTTCCAACTTTGGCGTCTCAAATTCAGAAACGGTTTCTTCTTCTGGCGTCGTTGATTCTGACACATGTACTTCTGGTTGCGTCACTTGCGCGTTCTCAGTCACACGATTTGGTTCTTCCGTCACCTTTGGTTGAACTGCTTCTGCCAACTTTGGCGTCTCAAATTCAGAAATCGTTTCTTCTTCTGGCACTGTGCTCTCTGACGCGTGCACTTCTGGTTGGCTCACTGCTACCTTTTCAGTTGTCTGTGTTGGTTCTTCCGTCACCTTTGGTTGAACTACTTCTTCCAACTTTGGCGTCTCAAATTCAGAAACGGTTTCTTCTTCTGGCGTCGTTGATTCTGACACATGTACTTCTGGTTGCGTCACTTGCGCGTTCTCAGTCACACGATTTGGTTCTTCCGTCACCTTTGGTTGAACTGCTTCTGCCAACTTTGGCGTCTCAAATTCAGAAATCGTTTCTTCTTCTGGCACTGTGCTCTCTGACGCGTGCACTTCTGGTTGGTTCACTTCTGCCTTTTCAGTTGTCTGTGTTGGTTCTTCCGTCACCTTTGGTTGAACTGCTTCTTCCAACTTCGGTGTCTCAAATTCAGAAACGGTTTCTTCTTTTGGCGTCGTTGATTCTGACACATGTACTTCTGGTTGCGTCACTTGCGCGTTCTCAGTCACACGATTTGGCTCTTCACTGGTCGTTACTTGCACTGGTGTAATCGGAATAAAATCAGGCAATGGGGTGGTTACCTCATCTTCTTGGTTTAAAGTATGTTCTTCTGCATGCTGAATTTCAAAACGATCGCCATCAGCTTCACCATTAACAAACAAATTTTGTACTGTCGCTACACCTTGATCATCTGACTTAGGTCCATAAACCGGCGCATATTTAATTTCATAATGATTCTTAAGTTCCTTCATGCGCAGTCCCAAATCAGTCATTTGCGTTGTATAACTCACAGTGAATGAAGCAAACCGAGCTTTTGCGCGATTGAAAACCATGCTAAATGTCTGTCCAGCGCCCTTTGTTAATTGACCATATCCTTGAGAGATGAAGTCAGCTAATGCCAATTCACGTCGTCCAAGATAATCATCGATTAAAATTCGGAAACTATCCAAATTCAAAGTCTGACCTAAGCCAGATTTATCATCAATCACAATATCCTCACCTAAATCAGCTTTATTCAAATTCACATTCAGAAACCAGCGCACTTGATTAACGGCACCAAGCTGGTCACCAACCTTATAGAAAAACGGGAGCTGCCGTTGCCCCTGATTTCCAGATGTTTGTTCACCACGGACTGTCATTTCAACCGGTGCTAATGTCGTTCCAAAATTCGTCACAATTGGTACATCTTCACGTTGACGCGTTCTTTTAGTTTCAATACCAAAATTAAAGCTGCCTCTTACACGTCGCATATCGGCAACAGTTTCATTAAAGGTCACCACGGTCCGATCGGCATAAATGGCTACTTCACCCAAATCACCTAGCTTAACTCGACGTGGGGCACCATCACGTTCACCCAAACCTTTTAATTCCGCTGGCATTGCTAATGTAATCGTATCCCCAGGTTGAATACGTTGATGCATTTTTGAGCTGAATTGAACACTTACTGTCGTTTGTTGTCCCTGTGCTAATTGTGTGTTAGCAACTTTCATGTCATCTAGTACACCTGACTGCGATAATTCATGCGCACTAGCCTGGCCCCCAAACCACACTAGTCCACTCAAAACCACTAACAGGCAAATTATTCCCCGTCGTAAAATATTCATATTTTCCCCTCAATCCGCTTTCTCATTTCTACCCGTTAAAACCCTTTTTTATCGGTTCACATAATTTGCCATATTTTTCTAATAATGTCAATCATTATTTAATCGAATTCTTTTTTTCATATCTAATAGGCATAACCGTTATTTTTGCTTATAATGAATTTAATAATACAAATCAAAGAAAGCAGGTGTGCGCATGCCTCGCAAGGTCATATTTTATGGTGCCATCAGTTTGGATGGTTACCTCGCTGACACTCATGATAATTTAGATTGGCTTTTAAACACTGATACCGGTGACGCCACCAGTTATCCTGAATTCATTAGCACAGTTGATACGACGATTTCAGGTAAACACACTTATCTGACGACATTAGATTTGTTAGATGGCACAGCCTACTACCCTGACCAAACTAATTATGTTTTCTCACACACCCTTACAACGGATGATGAAAATATTCATATTATTGCTGATGAACAGCCCACAACTTTAGTCGAAAAACTTAAGCAACAAGCGGGTGAGAACATATGGATTATTGGTGGTGGGGCAATCCTGTCTGCTTTAATTTCGGAACATCTGCTTGATGAAATACGAATTCAAGTTGCTCCGATCTTACTCGGGACAGGAAAACGTTTATTTGAAACCTTTCCAGTCACACAGCTCGAATTGACTAGTACGCAACGCTTTGGTGAACTGGTTGAATTGAACTACACTATTAAATTTTAAAGGAGGCAACATGGCAGATAAATATCCGACAATCGAATTAATTGGCGTTGTACTTGAGCAAACCAACAGCGGGCAATACGTGCCTAAAGAAGCAACATTATCGATCGCAGACTTCCACAGCTGGCGCATTGGGAAACACACTAAAGGCAAGCTCGCCCAACCTGGTCAAATTTTCTTAACAGAGAACAACCAACTTGTCGGGCTCGTTGCAACGAAGCCCTTAGCTTTCAAAAACCGTCATGAGATTACGCCCATGGGTCGCTTTCTCAAAGAAAAATTAGATCCAACTTTGACGGAACAACTTATTCAACAATGGCAAGCCTTGGTATAACACCTAGGCTTTTTTTGCACAAAAAAAGCACCTAGCATAAATGCTAGATGCTTGATGTGACAATGTATAACTACATCATCTGAATTTAAATCAAATTACTTTGATTCCAATTCGGCTGTACCCTTGGCCCATTGTTGAATGTTAACCACTTCAGCATTACGGCGAACTTTCTTCGCGTCCTTACCTACTGGTCGACGGCTGGCCCATGAGTTATATGGTGACTTAACTGCCATAGTTCATTTCCTCCGTTTAATGTTATCGATAACTGTATTATTGTATCTAATTTAACCTAGAAGGTCAAATATTTTTCAACACGGCTGATGTTTTAACCTATCAAAACTGTATATTCAACCATTTCTGTGGATAACTTATAACTTTTCACACAACATATCCACCAAATACAATGAGTTTTCCACAAAAATATCGCATTATCCACAAGTTTTCCACAAAAAAACGCCGAAAAGTTTTTTCGACGTTTTTTATTTTTTTATGTTTAGAATGGCAATTTATCAGCTAAACGCTTAACCCGTGGGCCTAATACCTCTTCACCAATACTAGTTTTAAGCGCGGCAATCCCATAGATAGCAGCACCCAAACCACCAGCAATAATAACAATGAACAATTGTGATAATTTACCACTTGGCATCACAGCACTTAGTCCACTTGAAACAAGTGAAGCAACAACATACATAATCAAACTCCAGAATAGGATTGTGATTAATGAGTAGTTAAAGCGACGCCAATCAATGTTAAATTCACGCGTAAGGCGACGAATTGCAAAGACTAGACCAACCGCAAAGGCCAATAGCGTAGAGACAAGAGGTCCCATACCATCAAAGAGCATAATCGCAGGGAATTGAAGCACTAATTTTACCACTAAGATCACTGCTAACATTCTAACAGTGTAACGGAGTTGGCTCAATCCTTGATAGATGGCCAAGACAACCATATATAGTCCTAAAACAATCGCTGTGAAACTAGCATATTGTAGCACTAAAGTCCCATTGTGCGCGTCGTTGGCTGTATAGAACAACAAATATAATGGACGCGCAATTGCAGCCATACCCAATGCAGCTGGAATCAAAATGAATGACAAAAGTTTGAAAGCATATTGAATTTGATGGCTAATATTTTCACGCGAACCAATCTCACGCGCACGCGCAAGCATGGGTAACGTCGTTTCAGCCATTCCAACCGCCAAAGAGACGACTAACATAACCAATTTATTCGAATTAACCGCAAATTGTGCGAACATATTTGTAATAGCTAAGTTTGAAAAATCAGTAAAGCGTTTCATGATATTGCCAAAAGTATATTGATCAATCAATTGCAAAATTGCAATGGCTGACCCAGCCAGAATAACTGGAATTGATTGACGCACCATTTTACCAATCAAACTCATCGTATCAATTGGTTCAGCTGGAACTTGGTTAGCAGCTTCTTCAGCAAAGAAGCGACGCTTGCGAATCATGGCAACAATCAACACCACAATTCCAGCTAAGGCACCCCAGAAAGCAGCAAATGTTGATTGTACAGTCGCATCAACCCAATTACCATGATGACCAATCATAATCCAATAAGTCATCCCCAACATGTAGGCAACTCGGATAACTTGTTCAACAAATTGTGATAAGGCTGAGGGGCCCATAAATTCGAATCCCTGCATATAACCACGCATCATTGCCAAGGCTGGAATAATCAAAACAGCTGGCGCTAGTGATCGAATTACTCGAGCGACGTGCGGATCACCTTGTCCAAGTGGGGTAGCAAAGATGAAAATGGCCCCACCAGCAATAATCCCCATGATACCACCCAATAACAGTGATTGCTTGAAGACTTGCTGCACACGTGCAAAATGTTTCTGAGAAGCATACTCAGCGACTAGACGTGCTAAAACATTTGGTAATCCAGCAGTGGCAACCATTAAGGCCAAACTATAAATTTGATACCCTTGACCATACACCGCATTTGCTTGGTTTGCATAGGTATACCCCAGCATTGCCATCCACGGAATAACATATAAGGCCCCCAACAGACGCGATGCTAAGCTGCCGGCTGTCATCCAAAATGAACCACGCAACATGCGCGAAGATGTATCTGCATCTTCTTCAGCTTCGGTAACTGCGCCCTCAGGTTGTAGTAACTCAACCCCTTCTGGCAACTTCTCTTCTGTTTCAGTTTGCTCGGTCTCTTTTTCTGAAACAACATCTGATTCAGTATTCTGAACTGGCACAACTGTTGTGGCCCCTAGACCACCCGCTTGGTCAACGAAATTTGCTCCCGCATAATACGTAGGCGGTTCTGGTTCCGTAAATTGCGGCTCAATAAATGCATCTTCGTCATCATTTAGGGGTTCCGGCTTAATTTCCTCAAACGTTTCAATTTCGGCAGCAACTACATCTGATTCCTCTGTCGTTTCCGGAGAAACTTCGACCGTTTCAGACGCTGCCTTACTCGGTGTCACATCATCTTTCGGTGCCACTTCCGGTGTTTCATCGACTACTTCTGAATCACCTTGAAACGGATCACCCATTTCGTGAATCTCAAATCCATCATGATCATTTATAATTTCTGTATCATCTTTAACCTCAATTTTTTGAGGCGGACCAGCTTCTGTCACGGTATTTTCGGGTACTACCCCATCCATTGGCAACGTTGATTCATTATTTTCGTCTTCTTTTGCCTCAGGCACTTTAGCATCTTCTGTCATAATATCCTCTGGCGTGTTTTCAGACTGATTATCACGTTCCGCAAAAATCTCATCCACTGTCTTTTCACCACTCATGAGTGCTTGTAACTCATCCATAGTAAGGTGACCGCGAAATGGATCATCGTTCTGTTCATTTTTATCGTCAGCCATACGTCATACCGTCTCCTTTCAACTGTCCTAAATGACGCTACACAGACTCGAACTGTGATCTAAGACTTAGGAGGTCCTTGTTCTATCCTGTTGAACTATAGCGTCATAATTGTGATTTGTAGAATTGGCTAATCTAACCCACACTACAATCAACAATTATACTAAATTTTTCACAAAATGTAGACCGCTTTACGCATAATCATCCATTTATTTTTTCTTGTCCGCGTGGCTAACCGCTTGATGGACCAATGTTACGATAATCGCTTGTTCAGCTGGCACCTTTGAGTTGTGCAAATGTTTCAAATAAACTGTGTCGCGTACCACGTGTACTGAGTTACGTCCTTGCCACACAACTTGACCACCCGACTTAATATCGTAGGTATGATGTAAAATATTTTTCCAATTATTTTGCGTCGATTTCCCAATTTGTTTGCCATTTGAATCATATAGACGGTAATTTTTGGTAAAAAATTGCCAAAACGGTGCTTTCATTTTTCCAGCAAACTGGTGGTTTTTGTCGTAAAAGCTACCTTGACGCACTAAACTAAAACTCCAACGACGTCGTTGTTGACGCTCCGAATAAATGACCTTACCTGAATTATCATGGATGGAAATCGTATCACCAAACGGATGAAAAAAATCACCTGTCACATACCCAACTTTTTCGCCGTCTAATTTAATATCATAATTCGTATGCTTAAATGATAAGTTTTCACGCAGCTCAATCGTTTGATCCGGACGATTAAGGTCCGCTGTTAAATCAGCTGATGCTGGCTTAGGCATGAGAAAAAGCGACAGCCCCAAACTGATAAGCAACATAAACTTTTTAATGGGCATTCCAGTTCTCCTATCGGTATAAAAAAACTATAATTTTATCGACACATGTCAGATAAAATTATAGTCTTTTCTATTTAATGATTAAACAACAATGTTAACCAAACGACCTGGTACCGCAATTACCTTCTTAGGTTCTGCGCCATCAAGACGGCTTTGAATGGTTTCATCAGCCAAAGCTAACTCAGTCATCTTGTCGCGATCTGCATCGGCAGGAATCATGATGTTTGCACGGACTTTACCATTAATTTGTACCGCAATCTTAATCTCATCTTCCACAAGTGCTGACTCATCGTATGTTGGCCAAGCACTGTATGTCATAGTCGTATCAGGATGTAGGTATGACCATAGTTCTTCAGTCATGTGAGGCGCCACTGGGTTCAATAATTGTACAAATCCAGCCATGTAATCAGCAGGAATCCCATCAACCTTATAAGCTTCATTAATAAAGATCATCATTTGTGAGATGGCCGTGTTGAAGCGGAGGTTTGCGTAATCATCTGTAACCTTCTTAACCGTTTCATTGTAGACCTTGTCTAGCTTGTGGTCATTGTGCGTGGTAATGTGGTCGCGCAGGTTTTTCTCATCATCGATGAACAAACGCCAAACACGATCTAACCAACGACGTGAACCTGACAAACCATCTTCAGACCATGCAATTGACTGGTCCAAAGGTCCCATAAACATTTCGTACAAACGTAATGTATCGGCACCATATTCTTCAACCACATCATCAGGGTTCACAACGTTTCCCTTTGACTTAGACATCTTCTCGTGGTTTTCACCCAAAATCATTCCTTGGTTAGCTAATTCTTGGAAAGGCTCCTTGGTATCAACGACACCCAAATCATACAAAACTTTGTGCCAGAATCGAGCATAGAGTAGGTGAAGCACAGCGTGTTCGGCTCCCCCAATGTACAAGTCAACATTATGCCAGTAATGTACTGCATCTTCTGAAATAATTTCATTGTCATTGTGTGGATCCATATAACGTAAGTAGTACCATGATGAACCTGCCCATTGTGGCATTGTGTTCGTTTCACGCTTTCCCTTACGTCCATTTTCATCAACCACGTTCACCCAGTCATCAATGTTAACCAATGGAGATTCACCAGTACCTGAAGGCATGATGTTATCAACTTCGGGCAAACGAAGTGGTAATTCATCCTCAGGAACTAGGCTGGTTTCACCATCTTCCCAGTGAATAACTGGAATTGGCTCACCCCAGTAACGTTGACGTGAGAAAATCCAATCACGCAAACGATAGTTTACACGCTTTTCACCAACACCTTCGTCGGTTAACCAAGCAATTGCCTTATCGATTGCTTCATCCTTATCCAAGCCATCTAAGAAGCCAGAGTTGATGTGGACACCATCGCCTGTGTAAGCTTCCGTTTCATCGGCAGTTCCACCTTCGATAACGGGTACGATTGGTAGATCATACTTCTTGGCAAAATCAAAATCACGTTGATCGTGCGCCGGAACAGCCATAACCGCTCCTGTTCCATATGAAGCCAAAACATAATCACCAATCCAGATTGGGATTTGTTGTCCATTAACCGGGTTTGTTGCATATGCCCCAGTGAAAATTCCTGACTTATCCTTGTTCAGATCAGTACGTTCCAAATCAGACTTCGTTGCTAAGTCTGCCTTAAAGGCAGCAACAGCATCTTTTTGCTCTGGAGAAACGATTTGATCAACAAGTTCATGTTCTGGTGCAAGCACAAGGTAAGTTGCTCCAAACAATGTGTCAGCACGAGTCGTGAAAACTTCGACCTTTTCATCGTGGTCAGTCACTTGGAAGTTAACAGCTGCTCCAATTGAGCGGCCAATCCAGTTACGTTGTTGTTCCTTGATGGCTTCAGGCCAGTCCAAGTCGTCTAAATCATCGAGCAAACGATCAGCGTATGCTGTAATTTTCAATGCCCATTGACGCATTGGCACACGATAAACGGGATATCCACCACGTTCAGTCTTACCATCGATGATTTCTTCGTTGGCAACAACCGTTCCACCATTATAGTCAGGTGCCCAGTTAACCATGATTTCATCTTCGTAGGCCAAGCCCATCTTATAAAGTTGTTCAAAAATCCATTGTGTCCACTTGTAATACTTAGGATCAGTAGTGTTCACTTCACGTGACCAATCATATGAAAGCCCCAATGACTTCATTTGACGACGGAAGTTCTTCACATTCTTTTGTGTCACCGTCTTTGGATCTTCACCCGTCTTGATTGCATACTCTTCAGTAGGCAAACCAAAGGCATCAAAGCCCATTGGGTGTAAGACGTTGAAACCTTGCATCCGCTTCATACGTGACACAATATCTGTTGCTGTGTATCCTTCTGGATGTCCAACGTGCAGACCTTGTCCAGATGGGAATGGGAACATATCTAACGCATAATACTTCTCTTTGTCGTGACTTGAAGAAGTCTTAAATGTTTGATTTTCATCCCAATAATGTTGCCATTTTTTCTCTATTTGTTTGTGATCATATGCCATGTTTGCTAACCTCACTTTAATGTTTTAACTTTATCAAAAAAGCCCCGCCATTTCAACGACTGTAGCGGATTTGTCACAAATGTATCGTTTCATAAACAACTTTATTTTTTTCATATTTTGGGAGTATGCTAAAATGACTTTAGATGCTTATCAAATAACTAGGAGGCTGCAATTATGCGTGCCATTCAAAATCTTGCTCAACTAACGCTCGATGAATTTTTAAATGTCGGTGATACTGCGATTGACGGAACAATTAAGCGTGGTGATGTTACCCGCTTTTTAGCTAGCCGCGTGGGAGACACTGGTAAAGTGCTCGCGTTTTCAGATAATAAGAAAGAAATCGATGACGTCGCCACGTCCCTTTTCTTAAGTGGTCTACATGACCGTGTTGATATCATTAGTCAGGACTTCACAGCCATCCTCGCGCACCTTGATCCAACCCATCCAATCGGTGCGGCTATGTTCCAAGTTGATGCTGAAACTGACCAAACTGCATTACTCAATACAATTAAGCCATTATTGATGGGCTTGAAAGATCATGGCATGCTTTTAATCTTAACGAATGATGCTACTGACATTACTGAACTGGAAAGTTATGCTAAAGCACTCCCCGCCAACGCTTATGGTGTACAAAAGCTTAGTGATTTACTATCAAATGAAACGGCGTTGCTGATTCAACGCCTTTAATAAAGGAGAATCTTATGCAAATTTATTTTTTTTGCACTGGCAACTCATGCCGTAGTCAAATGGCCGAGGGCTTTGCCAATGCTGATGCGCCAAAAGATTGGATTATTAAAAGTGCCGGTGTTGAACAACACGGTCTAAACCCCAAGGCAGTCCGTGTGATGCAAGAAAGTGGTATTGATATTTCTGCGCAAACTTCTGATTTAATCGATAATGACTTTTTGAATAGTAGTGATTACGTGATTACATTATGTGGGGATGCCAATGACAAATGCCCAATGACACCACCAACAGTTAATCGCATTCACTGGGATTTAGCTGACCCCGCTCAAGCAACTGGCACTGATGATGAGATTTTAAATGTTTTTCGTGAAACGCGCGACACCATACAAGGTCTCGTAAAAAATTTCATTGAAACACATGCAAATTAAATTTTTTACCCAGCTATAAATACTAAATTTTAAAGTCCCTAGCCATAGTTAAAGCGTTTAACTATGGCTAGGGACTTTATTATATTTTTTAATTTTAATTATATGAAAATAGATTGATTTCACATATTAAACTTGGTATTCTTAACTGGTTGTGATTTATCACACATAACTATATTTTTACTGGGAGATATCCATGAAGAAAATTATTATAGCAGTAATGGGAGCTGTTGTTGTAATTGGAGCCGGACTTGGTATTGGTGTCTATACTCAACGGGAACAAACTCCGAAAAAGACGGATACCAATCAACACACGCGTAAGCATACCAAAATGTCCTCGCATGCAAGTGTTAAAAAATCCGAAATACCTTCAGCAAAAAGTTCATCAAAGCCAGAAGTTACTTTAGATGATAAGCATAAATTTTTAGCTTTAATTGAAACCCCTGGTGCCAATAAGTTAAGTATTGATGCTCATCAATTGCAAGCTGGCTCATATAAATCTACTGGTGTGGGCGGAGACAATTTAGGTCCCCAAACCGTCTCAAGTTTGACGCTAACTTCTACAGATGCGAATCAACTGGTCAACGACTTAGATGATCCAAACACCAAAGCATACCAAGTGACGCCAGGGTCAGGCGGATCCAACGTTTATGTCCTAACAACACCGCATGATGCAACCTTATTTTGTGCGCAAAATGTGTCGACTAAACAACAAATTGCTGATTATGGGATTCATTTAACCAATGCAGCTATCACACAAACACTAAATCAAAATACGTCACTCACCAAAGCCATCACAGATAAAGTTTTTGTAGACGCAGATAACGATGCTACACCAGCAACAACTGCTACTTCGGAACAAAAAGCTAGTAAAAAGACAACTTCTACAACAGTGTCACATAAATTAACAGACGCTGAGGCTTTAACACTTCTAAAAAAATCATCTATTCCAGAAACTGAAACTCGTACAGCCCAGGTATCACAAACGAATCCTGATGGGAGTCTGCTGTTAGTTTCATATCCAGGAGCCAAGGGTGAAAACCATTTCGTTTTACGCCCAATCAATGATGATCAAGTGAAAATCGATGCCACATATGGGACTGCCCAAGGTGGGTTCACACCGTTTGAAGACCAATCTCAATACGGGCCCAGCTCAGTGACAGTATCACGCTAATATACGAACCTCTTACAAGTCCCTTGTAAGAGGTTTTTTAATTATAGTGACTAAAACAATGCTTAACATTTCCATTGAATATCTTTTGCATTCATTTTATAATTTAATGGTATGTGAGAATATTATTAATTTTTGGGAAGCATAATTTAAACGTATCACTAGGAGATTTTTTATGAAGAAGAATGTATCAATTGCAGTCGCAGCTACTGCTGTCGCTACACTTGCTGGTGCTGAAAATGCACACGCCGATCAAGTTACAGATGCACAGTCAAACAATGTGGTTGTAACACCTTCAAACGAAGTGGCCAACCAAGAGACATTGAATCAAGCAAAAGAGGCTCAAAAACAGGCTGAACAAAACAAAGCAGATGCTGATCTACAAGTAAAGTCAGCTGAACAAGATGTTAAAAGTTCACAAGATGCCACTAAGCAAGCCCAAGATCAGCTATCAAAAAATAATGTTGACGCTAAGCAAAAGCAAGCTGAATTAGACGCTGCTAAGCAGGCCGAACAAAATGCCAAAGACGCAATTAACAATCAGGCTGATAACTTAGCACAAGCCCAAAAGGACGCTGCTAAGCAGGATGACGTCGTTGCGCAAAAGCAAACCCAAACAGATGCTGCACAAAAGCAAGCTGACGAAACAAAGACCGCTAACAAACAAGCGCAAACTGAAAAGCAAGCTAATGACGCGAAGGCTGATGCTGCACAAAAAAAGCAAAATCAAGCGCAAACCGAATTGGACAACGTTAAAAAAGCACCTTCTATTGATGCTGCGCAAAAACAAGTCACTCAAAACCAAAAGCAAGTCGATGACGCCACTAAGATTGCTCAACAAAAAGATGCCGCTAACAAGTCCGCTCAACAAGACTTGGCAGATAAGAAAGCGAAGCAGACTGATCTATTAGCTAAACAAAAAGATGCTAAGGCTAAGTTAGACAAAACACCAAAGCAACTAGTTGAAAAGAACCCTAATAAGGTAACCCGTGCTACACCAACCGATAAAGCTGGTGATGCAAAGAATGCTCAGTTAATCGGATCAGATGCCGAATTGCCATTGACCCTAAAAGAACCAAAGGAACTTGCGACAGGTGTTGAAAAGCGCTCTGGTGATTATGCAAATTGGTACTTTGTGGATAAGAACCGCGATAAGTCAGCTAAGTTGCAAGTGAAGAATGGCCGCATGGACATTAACCAACAACGTGAATTATCACAATACTCACTCACGTTGATTAATGCTTATCGTAAACAAAACGGTTTGCCACCACTCATCATGACGGAAAAAACTTGGCAAGCAATCATGGATGCGCAATTGACATTGCGTGACAGTGATGACAAATATGTTGACCAACACAGCCGCACAAAAGCAAATCCAACCGACCTATTCCGTTCTGGAACTGCCCAAAACATTGGTTTTGGAAATGCCCAAACCATGTTAGAAGCTAAGGTTGAGATTGCCAATTATTTGACGGCCATGGCCTATAAGGATCTTGATTCAGCCAATGGTCACCATGATGCCCTTTTGATGCCAGTTGAAAAGGGCCACATCATTGTTGTCGTACCAATGGTTGACTACGTTGGTTCTAAGGGAGCCCATGGTCAATGGAACTACGTTACTGATTTCATTGATTATGCTGATATGGATTTGACTGGAGACCCTGTTTCGCCAGAAGAAGCCGCTAAGTCAGTAGGTATGGATCAAGTGATTCCTGAAGTTGTGGACACGAACGACGACAACGATACCATCACGCGTGATAATCCAGCCTATGCACAAGCTCAAGCAGAATACGATCAACTTACGACTGAATTAAATGCTGCAAATACAGCTGTAACTGAAGCACAAGCTACTGCAACAAAGACACAAACCGAAGCTACGCAAGCCAATGCTGATTTAGCGCAAGCACAAGCACAGCTTGATGAATCTAAGGCTGCTCTACAAAGCGCTATCGATGCTGACAACTTAACATCTGCACAAATCAAAGCACTTCAAGAAAAACTCGCTGCTGCTACTGCTGAAAAACAGCAAGCTCAAGCTGATAAAGCCGCTTCAGATGCTCGCGCTGCTAAAACTGAAGCTAATGACGTTGCCGCGCAAAACGAACTAGCACAAAGCCGAAGCGAATTGGCTGAAGCTAAAGCTAAGCAAAGCGCCCTGCACGCACGCGTGGCTGAATTATCTTCTACCAAAGAACTCAACGACCGTCTAGTGCAAGCTCAAGCTGCTATCGCTGAAGCGGAAAAGGCTCAAATTCATGCCACAGCTGCTGTAGAACAAGCACAAGCGAACTTAACGCAAGCTCAATCTGCGCTTAAGGCAGCCCAAACCAAGTTAGCTGAAGCTAAGCACAATCAAGCTGCCGCTAAGGATGCTTTGGACGCAGCTAAGCAAGCTGTTAAAGATGCTCAAGCCAAGGTTGATCAAGACCGTTTGAACAAGGATGGTGGTCTTGAAATTATTTCACCTGATGAAGATAAGGCAAACCCACAAGTACCTAATGAAAGCCGTCCTGATGCAAAACAGGATGGTCAGGTTGAGTTGCCTTCCGAGGATACAGATAACATCTCTACTAATGGCACACACGTTGAATCAGAAACACCAAATACGACTGAAAAACACGTCGGGGTCCAAACACCAACTGATGTTACAACACCCAAAACTAGTGATAAGGATATAACATCTAAAAAAGTGCCAACACCTTCAACACAAATGACGAAGTCAGAAAAGCAATTACCTAATACTGGAAGTTCTCAAACTGGTCTCTTAACTATTTTGGGAAGCTTGCTGTTTGCAAGTGTTTCTGGACTTTGGTTCCGTAAACGCCAATAAGTAAACATAAAAAAACTGCTGATGTTTAACATCAGCAGTTTTTATTTTACTTTGGCATTGTATTTTGTGTAATTGGTAGGTATGGGAAGTCACCTGGAATTGTCACCATGACATTCGCAACAGCATTCACATCCTGTTGTCCCAACATATCACCTGCTTGCAACAACTCAGCTTTAGTGGCTGTAACAGCTTGACCCCAATATGAATTACCCTTGTACATTTGTGATGTTGCTTGGGCAGTATCAGAAACAGGGCGATTAATCGTTACCGTACCATCATGGTTGTCTGTCACACGAATTGAGTGCATTGCCCAACCACCAGCGCCTTCACCCTTGTCATAAATAATGACTTGGTCGCGAGAAGGTGCGTATACATCATAACTAGAACGTGCGTTTGCAACACCAAGTCCAACCTTCGCCATCAACACATACTTTTCGTTTTGTGGTAAACGGTCGAAGTTCGAAGTACTAACCTCATTCTGAGATCCTGATTCGTTTGTATTTGGAATAGCATTTTGTTGGATTGGCAAATATGGGAAGTCAGTTGCTTGAATATTAAAGGCATTCTCTAACATATTGCGCGTACTTGAATCCATTTGGTTGAAACGAGCTACCATGCTACTCTCAGAAACGTTTTGAATCGTCTTCCAGTAGCTATTTTGGCTAGTCATTTGTGAATTTGAAGATGCTGATGATTCAGCTCCCGCAATTGTGTAAGTACCATTATGGTTGTTCGTGAAACGTACGGCATGATCAGGCCAACCCCCGACACCCTCTCCAATATCGTAAATAACGAATTGATCAGCAGTCGGCATATAAACATTGAATTGCGTACCAGTAGGCTTATATGCAAAACATGAATCAGCCAACATTGCTAGTTGTTGATTCTGCGTAAGTTGATCAAAACTTGTTACCTTGTTTGTACTTGGTGTCGTTGCATCCGTTTGAGTTTGTGTTGTCGCAGGTTGAGCTACCTTAACACTACTTGATGCTACCTTTGTTTCACTAGCGTTCTTGGGCGTTGCATCAGTCTTAGAATGTGCTTTTTTAGTAGCATTACTCTTTGCAGATGTAGTCGTCGTCTTTGATACGTTGTGCTTGTCTTTGTCAGCCTGCTTATGACTAACTAAACTTGAGCTAGTTGCATTCATCTTACCAAAATGCGCTGAGGCACTCGTTGCACCAATAACTCCGGCACCTAAGAGACCTGAAACAGCTAATATTGTTAACACTTTCTTCGACATATCGCTTCTCCCATTTGTTTTTATATTTCGTTTACATTTACTATGTTACAGTTATGTGTCTAATATTGCAACAAAAAGATTTCACCTATACTTTTTCTTAACATTTAATTAGATTAAATCTCATTTTAACCAATTCAAATACCTTCAACGCCGTTAACAAGAGAAAACAATACATTTTTAATTCTATTCTTGGTCAAGTTTACGGTACGTAAAATTTCGGGTATGATTACGACAATCGTCCAAATTAAATCTACAAGAACAACGAGGCAATGACATTATGGATGCAGAAATCATCTCAGTTGGTACTGAACTGCTACTTGGTCAAATCACTGATACAAATCGTCCTTATATCGCTAAACATCTCAGCGGTCTAGGATTAGCTAGTTACCATCAATCAATTGTTGGGGATAACTACCAACGTATGTATGACGAGATGGCTCAAGCCAATAGTCGCTCAGATCTTGTCATCTTAATTGGTGGGTTGGGTCCTACCGAAGATGACCTCACAAAACAGGTGGCGGCCGATGTCCTCGGTAAGAGCTTAGTGGACAATGATCAGGCAATGGCTAAGGTTGAAAATTGGCACCGAGATACTGGCGTCACCATGGTGCCATCTAATCGTCTACAGGCGCAATATATCGAAGACGGACAACCTATTAAAAATGACGTTGGTTTTGCCATTGGTTCTTACTATCAGAACGAAAATGGTGCTGACTTCTTACTCTTGCCTGGACCTCCATGGGAGCTCGAACCAATGTTCGATAAGTATGTTCTACCATTACTCCAATCGGTTTACTCACCTGAACAAGTGATGTCATCATTAGTCCTACGTTATTACGGCATTGGGGAATCACGTTTAGAAACGGAGTTACGTCCGCTCATTGATACGCAGACCAACCCAACAATTGCGACTTACGCTAAAAAACACGAAGTAACCGTTCGTCTAACGGCACAGGCCACTACTAAACAAGACGCCGATGCTTTAAATGAAGCATTAGCAGAACAAGTAAACGCCATCGTTGGTGATTATCTCTATGGTTACGGGGATGCTAACTCATTAGCAGCGATGACAAATCAAGCACTCACGGAGCACAATCTCACAGTGAGTGTGGCAGATGCATATACTAACGGGGCAATTGCTGATCAGCTCGACCCTGCTCAATTACGTCAAGACTTGGACCTTGCTACTACAATTATGGGTGAACAGGTACCAAACGCTGAAGCTGCCGCAGATTTAGCTGAAACATTACAAGTGGCTGCCGGTGGTGACATCGTTTTAACTGTGTTACCAAGCATCAATAATCCTGAAGTCAGCATGACAGATACTAATTTTACAAATGAGCTTGTGCATATTGTTGTGAAATATAAAGATAACGACGCGCAATCCTTTACACGCACACTTGGCCGTGCACACCGTGAAAATATCGACACCATTAGTTTTGTTGGTCTTGATACGATTCGGCGTACTGCACTTAATCTGCCATTATTAAATCGAAAATAACTTAAACGGACCTGCGGGTCCTTTTTTTATGGTGTGATTAATTGTTTTTGGTGAATCATCAGCAATTTATGACAGATTGGTGCTAAAGCTTCCGCTTGGTGCGCAGTTAAAATTAACGTTTTCCCCGCTTCTTGCCAACGATAAATTAATTTGTCGAGAATCAATCGATCTTCATTGGTCAAACCATTCATCAATTCATCTAACAATAAATAATTAGCGTCACTCGCAAAGTAAAGTGTCATGAGCAACCGCTGTTGATCTTGTAATGTATACCTTCGTACCGGAACGTCAGCAATTGCAGTTAAATTAAATAAAGCCAAGCATTCATCAATTCGTTTGGCAGAATGATAGTATTTTTGCACCTGACACACGTGCGCTCGGCCCGTCTGATTTGGATATAGGCAATGTAGCCCTCCAAAGTAACATAGTTCATCGAACCTATCTTGAACCATTTGCCCCGCTAGCTGCACTTCCCCACTTTTCAATTGCGCTTTTCCGCTTAATGCTCGCAACAATGTTGTTTTCCCAGCACCATGCTCCCCAATAATCCCGTACGTTTTCCCACATTCAAAAGTAATACTCACCTGCTTTAAAACTTCTCGATGATTTCGTACCGTTATTTGTTTGGCCTGTAACATTGTTTCGTCCCCAATTTTTATCTTAAATTCCCTTAATCGTAATTCTTAGTATACAAAATGGCCGCTACTCAACAAATATAAACTATTTGGCAAATACGTAAATTTTTCGCAAATTTCTCAATTCATTTTTCATTCCATTTATATAGAAAAACACAGCCGTACAAAAAAGAACACCAAAAGTTAAGGTAACTTTTGGTGTTCTTTTCTAATGATTTGGTACAAGTACTGCAACAGTTTCGACATGGGCCGTTTGTGGGAATTGATCCAAAGGTTGAATATCACCACTTAATGAGAAACCTTTATCTAACAGATAACGAATGTCACGTGCCATCGTTTTTGGATTACATGAAATGTAGACAAAACGTTCTGGTTGCATTTCCACCACTGCATCTAATAATTCTGGCGTCAACCCTGGACGAGGGGGATCAACAAAAATAACATTTGGCTCAAGCCCTTCATCACGCCACGCCTTCATTTGTGTTGGCGCATCAGCGGTGACAAAAGTTGCATTTTGAATATCATTTAGCGCCACATTGCGTTGCGCATCCTCAACCGCTCGGGCAATGACTTCCACACCCAAGACTTGTTTCACTTGGTTGGCCACGGTTAACCCAATTGTCCCAATTCCAGAATAGGCATCAATAATGGTGTCATGCTTAGTGAGTTCACCCTTTTCAGCCGCCAAAGTATAGAGCACTTCCGTCGTTTGTGGGTTCACTTGATAAAAGGAGTTTGGCCCAATCACAAATTCAATCCCCAAAAGGGTATCATGAATGGCATCATCCCCCCATAACAAGCGGTTCTCACCTGACATCATCAAATGTAATCGACGCGGATTTACATTTAACATGACACTCTTAATCCCTGGCACAACGGCTGCAATTTCTTCAGCAATTTCTTTTTCATCGTCCAATTCTGGTGTTTGCGTTACCAGCACAACCATTACCTCACCGCTGTAGTAACCACGACGCACCATGATATAACGCATTTGGCCTAACCCTGTCTCGTCTGAGAATAAGGTCACTTGATGCGCATCTAAAATATCGCGCACTTGCCCAATGACTTGGTCGATAATTGGATCGTTAACGAAGTAATCGTCCAAAGGCACGACGGTGTTAGCCGTCTGCCGTTTAATGAATCCAGTTACCAAATGACCGTCTGCATATGCCATTGGTACCACGGTCTTATTCCGATAATGGCTTGGGTTTTCCATACCAATTGTTGGTGCGACCGATGTATGAATATCTTCATTAGCAAAGATTTGTTCAACTTGATGTTGTTTCAATTTTAATTGAGCGGAGTAGGCTAAGTTTAAATAAGGTGCAATGCCTGTTTCGATGATATCAGGACGCCCAGCATCAATGCGATCAGGTGAAGGATGCACAACTTCTACCAATTGGGCGCGGGCAAACTTACGATTTACTTGGGTGATTTTGGCACGTACCGTTTCACCAGCAAAGGCATTATCTAAGTGAAGTGGATAACCCTCATACTCGCCAATGGCTTGTCCACCATAGGCAACCTCGTTAATGTGGGCGGTGACGACATCGCCCAGCTTAACAGGTATGTTTACTTTAGGTCTCATGTTTTTATTACTCGTTTCGGTCTGGTTTATTACCATTATTATGCCATATATCCGTCCGGTAAAACAAAAAAGATTGCCGGTACTAGCCAGCAATCTTTTTTACTTATTAAAATATGCTTTCAATTCATCAACCTTGTTAAGACGCTCCCAAGGCAAGTCTAGCTCTGGACGACCGAAGTGACCATAAGCGGCAGTCGCTTCATAGCGTGGCTCACGCAAATCAAGTTCATTGATAATACCGGCTGGACGCAATTCAAAAATATCACGTACGGCTGAAACCAACGCTTCATCACTTACCTCACCAGTTCCAAACGTGTTCACGTCAATTGAAACTGGGGCAGCAACACCAATGGCGTAGGCTACTTGTAATTCAACACGACTTGCTAAACCAGCAGCAACAATGTTCTTTGCGATGTGACGCGCAGCATAAGCGGCTGAGCGATCCACCTTTGTCGCATCCTTACCAGAAAAGGCACCACCACCGTGACGTGCGTAACCGCCGTAAGTATCAACAATAATCTTACGTCCAGTCATTCCAGCGTCACCCTTTGGTCCACCAATCACAAAGCGGCCAGTTGGATTAATCAAATAACGTGTATTTTCATCAACCATGTCAGCTGGTAACACAGGATCAATCACGTACTTCTTCACATCAGCGCGTAATTCTTCCAATGAGGCAGATTCGCGGTGTTGCGTTGATAGGACGACTGTATCAATGCGTGTTGCTTGATCATTCTCGTCAAGTTCAACTGTCACTTGGGCCTTTGCATCAGGCAAAAGGTAGTCCAAGATACCTGAACGGCGTACTTCAGCTTGCTTCTTCACCAAAGCGTGTGACAAAACGACCGTTAGTGGCAAGTATTGGTCAGTTTCATCAGTTGCATAACCAAACATCAATCCTTGGTCGCCGGCACCAATTTCATCAAGCGGATCTTTTCCGCCTTCTTCACGTTGTTCAATCGCTTGATCCACACCTTGTGCAATATCAGGTGATTGTTCATCAATCGTGATACCAACGTGCACGTCGTCGGCTAAGAAACCAGCATCTGGATCATCATAACCGATACGCGTTAAGGTATCACGAACAATCTTATTCATGTTTACATAGGCGGTTGTTGATAATTCACCGAACACATTCACATACCCAGTTGTCACTGAAGTTTCAATCGCAGTGCGGGCATTTGGGTCTTGCTTTAAAACGGCATCCAAAATTGCATCTGAGATTTGGTCAGATACCTTATCAGGGTGTCCTTCGGAAACTGATTCTGATGTAAATAAACGCTTTTCTACCATAAATTCTTACCTCTTTTAATAAATAAATTCGAAAAAAATAACCCCGAAATACCACAGTCAAGGCGGCATATCAGAGTTAGAAATGCGCCTATCTGCTAGAAATTACCACAACACCATTACGGTAGCTGGCGTCAGATCAACGGGTCTAGTCCCTCCCTGAACTCTCGATAGGTTACGAGATTATTCAATTCGTGTGTTAATTAGTAGTTATATCTTAGCTTGAATCACCCTATAAAGTCAAGCAAACAAAAAGAGTCCTGGTCAGCCATTACCAGGGCTCTTTTCATAGTGCTAGGCACTTCTTCTTTATTTTAAGATCAAACAGCAAGCGTTTGATGATTTTTTAGGAATGTTTTTCTATAGCGGAGACTATAAGTAGAACATTGGAGTGTTCTTGTTGAACGTCATCCGTTCAACACAGCTTATATTATCGAGAGAAACTTAAATGAAAGATAAATTTTGAACACATTTCCATAAATGTTCAAAATCGACTGATTCCATAAAAAAAAGCAGGGTAATTTACCCTACTTTCATTCAGTTTTTCATATTAGTCAATGGTATCAAAATCAATATCAAGGTCAATCGCTTCGGCCACACGCTTACCATAATCTGGATCAGCCTTGTAGAATTGTGTGACTTCGCGCTTTTGAATATCCTCATCGTCAACATTACCCAAACTTGCGGCAATGTTTGACACTAGACGTTCGCGTTCGTCTTCTGACATGATATCACGGTACAAAATACCAGGTTGTGTATAGAAATCATCGTCATAAGTAACATGGTTTCCAATACGACCTTCTACGTCATAACCAGTTTCTTTAGCACTTGGTTCTTCCTTAATGCCATCGAAGCTATTTGGTTCGTAGTTAATATCACCAGTGTTCTTGTTCGTTCCCATGACACCGTCAACTTGGTGGTCATGTACGGGTACCTTTGGTGCGTTAACAGGAAGTTGGTTAGCATTTGCACCCACACGGTAGCGTTGTGCATCAGCATATGAGAACAAACGTCCTTGCAACATCTTGTCAGGAGAAGCTTCGATACCAGGAACCAAGTTTGCTGGTGAGAAACCAGCTTCTTCAACATCAGTGAAGTAGTTTTCTGGGTTACGGTTCAAAGTCATCGTTCCAACTTCATGCAATGGATAATCCTTGTGTGAAACCGTACGTGTCACATCAAAAATATTTTGCTTGTAGTTCCAACCTTCTTCAAAAGGAATGATTTGCACATACATCGTCCATTCAGGGTAGTCACCCTTCTTGATTGATTCTTCAAGATCTTGTGTAGCTGAGTCAGGGTTTTCACCATCCAACTTTGTAGCAACATCAGCTGTTAGACTCTTAACGCCAGCCTTTGGCTTGAAGTGATACTTAACCCATGAACGTTCACCAGCTTCGTTAACCCACAAGAATGTGTGGTTTCCAAATCCGTTCATGTTACGGTAAGTAGCTGGGATTCCGCGATCTCCAAACAACATTGTGACCATGTGCAATGATTCAGGTGAGTGTGACCAGAAGTCCCACTTAGCACGATCTGAATGCAAATGTGTCTTTGGATCACGCTTTTGCGTATGGATGAAATCAGGGAACTTCTTCGCATCACGAATGAAGAAAACTGGTAAGCTCAATCCAACAATGTCATAGTTTCCATCATTAGTATAGAACTTCAAAGCAAATCCACGTGGATCACGTGCAGTATCTGATGCACCTGATTCACCGGCAACAGTTGAGAAACGTACAAACATCTCCGTTTCCTTACCCTCACCATTAAACATGTCGGCCTTTGTATAAGCAGACATATCGTGAGTCAACTTAAAGGTACCGAAGGCACCAGCCCCCTTAGCGTGAACCACACGCTCAGGAATTCGTTCACGCGCAAAGTGCGCAAGCTTTTCAAGTAATTGATAGTCTTGAATTAAGACCGGGCCATCTTCACCCGCTGTTACAGAATGTTGATTATCACCAACAGGAGCCCCTTGGGCTGTTGTTAAGTGTTCATTTTCTTGTGTCATATTATTCACTCCTTATAATTACTTAACGTCTCCATTTACAATTACTATTATAACACCTAAAGATAAACAGAACTTAATTTTATGTGTTTTGTATGTGTATACCAAAGCCATTTTCACAAAGAAAAAAGACCTAGATGGGAGACTAGGTCCTTTTTTCAGTTTATCTTTGGGAGAAATAAACTGTTTTGTTTTATACATGATGGGAGCATATATAAAAACTAGGAGTTTTGCTATTACAGAATATGCAACAGCGAATATGAGCAGTGTATGTTGCTATATAAGTATCAAAAGAAGTTGCCCTCTTTCAATAACGCAAAGTTTAGGGACTCAAACTTAAACGAACGATAAAAAAATTTAAGTTAAAATCGTAGCACCTCTTTTCATCAATAAAAAAGTAGTACAAAATATATCAATTATTTTTCACAAATAAATAATCATACAAAATTCATACAACTTTGTGAAGCATTCGCCAAACTTTACCTTATACACTGCCGTTTCAATGATTACCTATAAATAGCGCTAATACGCCTACTCAAAACAAAAATCAGATGGCTTCTTTTGTTATGTTAAATTCCACTAATTTAGTGTAATTCAACATTATGACCACCATATACAATAAGTAACCGATTACAAGTGTTACGCGCATCTTATTTTCTAAATTGCATATTATATCACTTTAAATGTATAAATATAAAGCACCTATAAATACTAATAAAATTAGATTGTTTTTTGCAACTTTTAAAATCCTACGTAAAATAGTCGCATTTCGATTAAAATGAGTTTATTATTAATAATAAGTAAGTTAAGAAATTTTAGAATAAGAAGGTCTCTTATGAATAATAAAATTAAATTCACCGTAGCCCTTACCGCTACAGCAACATTAGCTGGCGTACAAGTTAACGCTCAGGCTGATGAGCAAACACAAAACGACCCGCAAGCAAACCTAGTGAGCTCACAAGCCACAAACGAACTTAATTCAGCCAACCAGGCTGATCAAGCACTGGCATCGCAAGAAGTCATTGCCACTGTCGCACAACAAGCAGAAGCCGTGGCCCAATCCGCTACAGAAGCAAGCGCGACAGCTAATCAAGCACCCACTTCAGCCACCAGTGAACACACCACAATCAATCCAACTACTAGCGTCTCTACTAGTGCCGTCAGTGAGTCTGTTGCAGCGTCAGAAGCAAGCACTGCCAATGCGGAATCAACCAACAGCTCTTCCGCAACAACACCCGCTAGCACGACTGTTACAGATGCTCAAGCACAAACCACAGAAAATAAGCAAGCTACACCTGTTACATCAAATAACGCGCCAACCAACACAACAGCTGAGAAAGTTAATCACATCTCAGTCGTTGCCCCCGCTGACGCTGATGGTGTCATCACAACGCCGATTACCGACGAACAGCATCTTCCTCACAACTTAACTGAGCCAAAAAACTTAGCTGACGGTACAGAGTCTCGTAACGGTAACTATTATGGTTGGTACGATGTCGATCCAACGCAAGATACGTCAGCGAAGTTAGTCATCACAAATGGCCGGTTAGCTGATAATCAACAAAAAGAACTTGCCGATTACGCGCTTGAGCTCATCAATAATTTACGGAAACAGCACCAACTCACACCACTTGTGATGAGTGATAAGATCCGGAATCAAGTTAAGGATACCGAATTGGCGTATCGCGATACGCATTCGGAAACTGTTGATAATCATACTAGTTTTGTTGACTTAGGTAAAAATGGTGAGTCTTATAATCCAACAAGCCTATTCATCCCCCTAAGTAGTCAAAATCTAGGCTTTGGATCAGCGCAAACAATGCTTGAAGCTAAAATTGATATTCTAAATGCTTTCACAGCCATGGCTTATAAAGATGGCGATTCAAATAATGGTCACCTTCAGGATATGTTAATCCCGTTCAAGGCTGACCAAGTCGGTATGCTTGTTCCATTCATCGATTATGTCGGTGACCGAGGTGGACAATTTGATTGGAACTATCTCACCGATTTTATTATCTTTGATAAACGTGATTTAAAGACATTCAACCCAGTTTCAGATGAAACGGTTAATCAAGAACTTGGTCTATCAGTGGCATCCGTGACACCTGAAAAGCCCGCTACTGGCAGTCAAACCACAACGCCTGAAAACCCAGCCGATGGTAGTCAAACCGCAACACCTGAAAAACCAGGCGTTGATAATCAAAACACAACGTCTGAGAAACCAGCCGATGGTAGCCAAACCGCAACACCGGCACTACCATCAAATGAAGCACCTGCACAATCACAAGTGGCAACGACTGAAATTCGGCCTGCTGCGCCACAAGCTGATCATGCTGTTGCTGCTAAACCATTAGGCGCTAAGCAATCTGCGGTTACTCCTGATGTTAAGCTCCAACAAGCTAAGCAAGCAACTGCCCAAGCCAACGCAAAGTTGGTTTTGGCTCAGGCTCAACAAGCAGCTGCCAAAGCTTCGCTTTCAGCTCAGCCATATCCGGGTTTCACCGTCCAAAGCACACCCACGGTCGCAAAGACCTCAATGACACCTAACAACACAACACAAGCGAGCGACAAAGCATTACCAAATACAGGTAGCTCAGATAACACAACATTGGTTTGGACTGGAATGAGTATGTTAATCGGCCTACTCGGCTTCGGTTTCAAACGTAAGCACTAAAATAGTATAAATAGAAAAGACCCGACTTTGATTGAAGTCAGGTCTTTTTTTATTGCTTGTTGTCACTTAAATCATGATCTAAGTTTTGCTCGTCATTTTTAGACAATACTTGGTTGCGCCGGTAACGGAAATATTGTTCAGAAACTAATTGAGAAACAACATATCCCATGGCAATTGCACCACCAATCATCACAACCGAAAAGAGCTTCTCATTAGCAGCATCCATATTTCCACTGAGTAGTAAGATGAGCGCCTGGTAGGCCGAAGCTCCTGGGACCAAGGGCACCAAACCAGGAATATTAAAAATGGTACTAGGAATCCGCTTGTATTGTGACATCACAAGGCCAATTAATCCAACGGCAAGACCCCCAACAAAATTTGCTGGAATCGCATTAATACCTGCCTCTACTAAGAACCAGTATGCCATCCATCCGACGGCACCGGAAATTCCAGCCGCATTCAAGGCCTTACGGGGGACATTAATAAAGAGTCCAAAGGCAACCGTGGCTAAGTAACTGAACGAGAGTTGAATGAAAATATCAAATAACATTTATCCTATCCCTCCCGCTGTTTATAAGTAATGGAACAGAGTTCCAATAGCACACGCAATCGCAAAGACCGTTAAGGCAGCTTCAAAACCACGCTCAATTCCAGCCAATAAATTACCTTCAATTAAATCACGCAAAGCGTTTGTAATAGGCACACCAGGCACCAATGGCATCACCGCACCAATCAAGACATTATTAACATCATGTCCGAATCCTAAGCGTACACCTGCAATTCCAACAATCCCTAAAGCCAACGACCCTAAAAATTCGCGAACAAATCGAATCCGTGAAATTGAACCCAAAATCTCGGCAACCAAATACCCCACGGCCCCTGCCACTAACGTTAATGGCATATCAAACCAATCATGCGTTTGGGTAAAGATAATCATCAAGAACATCCCTTCGAGGCCTGCTCCAAGTACACGTAACCACAGTGGGAAGTTGGGTAGCTCATGATCTAGTTTCTTCAATTGCGCTTGTAGTTGATTTAAATCAATTTGATCATCAGTGAATTTTCGTGATAGTTCATTAACGATATTGATTTTTTCCATATCAATCCCACGCCGATTTATTTGACTAAAGCGTGTATGATCATCCGAATCCATCGTTAATAACACACCCGTAATCGTTGCAAAAATTTCACTATCATCCCCAGTTGCTTTTCGAACAATGCGCCGCATGGTATCTTCCACACGGTAAATTTCCGAGCCACCTTCCGTCATAATCCGACCAGCTAGTAAGGTCGTATCTATAATTTTGTTTTGATCAATCGCCATTTCTTCACCTAATTTTTTCATAATAAATAGCTGATCATTTTCATAATCAGCTAGCCGTATTTATTCGTTATGGTTTGATTTTACCATTGTCCTGGTTTAAAACCAATTCAATTTACATCAATCCGCCATGGACTTCCGTTACATTTGAGGCGACGACAAAAGCATCCTCATCAATATCATGAACTTCATTCAACAGATGATTGTAGCTTTGGCTATCCACCATCACCATCAACATTTCCTTTTCGTTATCGGTATACCCACCACGCACATTCATAATGGTCAGACTCTGTTGATCACTCAACAAACGTTCCTTAATTTCTTGAATATGGTCATTACTCATAATCGTTACTTGTTGCTTCAAATCAAGTCCAATCTCAATTCGACGCATCACAACAGATGTCACAACCAAAGAGAAGGCAGCCAAGAAAAAGGCACTTGTTCCCGAAACGAAAATATTAAAGAAAGTCACGACCATATCAATACATAGTAATGAATATGCAGTGTTAATCCCAAAATACTTTTTCAAAATGAGTGGCGGAACCGTCGTCCCACCCGCTGATGCTTCTAATCGATACGTTAGTGCAATTCCGGTAGCAAAAACGGCGCCACCAATAATTACAGCCAATAATTGATCATCAACTATTTTAAAACTTGGCGTCACCCATAGTAAGACCGGTAGCGCAAAACTACCAAAAATAATTTTTTTGACGGTCGCACGATCTAAGAAAATCATCGCCAAGACAATCATAATTAAATTGACCACCAAAACAGTAATTGAACGGTTAATGCCAAAAGCTGCGTTTAACAAAATCGCAACCCCGGTAGCGCCACCTGCCGCAACATCAATGGGAGCGTAAAAGAAATTGATTGAGATTGCCACGATTTCAAGGGCCATCACAAACATAAGTGTATGTATCCATTTGTTCTTCGCTAAACCGTGTAGACGTCTATGTGCTTTTTTCTGCATAAAATCTCCTTTAATTAGGGCTTTTCTTTTAAGTATAACAAATTACAGTTCAAATATTTTCAGAATATACATAATATTAGCATTTCGTAATTTATCTATGCTTAAAGTTCACATGGTTTCAAAAGGATTTCGTAAAACCTTTTACTTCCCATTGCAGTCGCTCTTTAATTCCGATACTCTTATTCATGCACTGTTTTTTCAGTAGCTTAATGTTTTTAGGAGTAGTACTGTGAAATTTTTCAATTTACGGGCCAATCATACTGACGTCCGGACTGAAGTATTAGCTGGTTTTACCACCTTTATTTCAATGTCATATATTTTGTTCGTTCAACCAGCAATGTTAGCTCAAGCTGGTATGGATAAAGGGGCGGTCTTCACGGCCACAGCCGCTGTATCTATCTTTGGTACCTTGATGATGGCTTTCATTGCCAATATGCCAATTGCCATTTCAACTGGTATGGGAATCAACTCAGCTTTCGTCTTCTCAGTTGTTTTGCAACAAGGATACTCATGGCAAGAAGCATTGAGCGCTATGCTCTTGGCTGGATTGCTATATTTAATCGTTGTGATAACGCCAATTCGGGACTGGATTATTAATATTTTCCCAAATGACTTAAAGTCAGCCATTAGTGCGGGAATTGGTTTATTAATTGCCACAATCGGATTAACGGGGAGTGGCTTAATTGTTGCTGATCCCGCAACTTTCACAACAATGGGATCATTAACATCACCACAATCATTATTAACGATTGCTGGCGTATTGATTACACTAGCTTTGTACTATTACCGCATCCCCGGGGCTATTTTCCTTGGGATGATGGTGACGACAATTCTCGGGCTCGTAACAGGTCTTGTGCATGCACCAGGTCAAGTTGTCTCATCAGTTCCCAGTTTGAAGCCTACGTTTGGTGTAGCCTTTAGCCACCTACCAAGCGTTATGAACTGGCACATTCTACCAATTGTCCTAACGTTCTTCTTAGTAGCTTTCTTTGATACGACTGGTACAATTTTAGGTGTACAAAAGCAAATGGGAACCGATCGCGATACAAATAAGTCCTTAATTGCTAGTGCGCTTGGTAACATTAGTGCAGCTATCTTCGGAACTTCACCCGCTACCGCCTTTGTTGAATCAAACGCCGGTGTGTCAGCTGGCGGACGGACTGGACTCACTTCAGTCGTTGTCGCTATTCTATTTGCACTTTCACTCTTCTTCTCACCTTTGCTCACAATGATTACACCACAAATCACAGCTAGTGCTTTGATTGTGGTGGGTGTCTTGATGCTAGGTAATCTAAAGGATATTGATTGGAATAACTTCAAGATTGCGGCTTCTGCCTTCTTGATTGTTCTTGGAATGCCTCTTACGCACTCTATTAGTGATGGTATCTTACTTGGTGGCGGTGTCTACCTTGTCTTGAGTGCCCTTGACTGGATTAAAAAACAATTTACTAAATAAGCGTAATAAAAAAGCCGGAGCTAATTGCTCTGGCTTTTTTTGTATGATATTTTAAAAACATATTCTACAGCATTGAGGGGGCCATCATGCAATTAGTTCAAGCGACCGCAGCTGATTTACCGATCATTGTCAGATTCTATCACCAGTGCTTTAAATCGCTCTATGAAAAATATCATGATGATGCCACAAGTCCTTATCTCGAAACAAGTGACTCAATATCACAAAAATTAACAGCACCACATAGCGCGTTTTATTTCATTCAAACACCAAGTCAAAAAGTGGGGCTTATTCGTATTATCTTTGATTCCAGCAAATCCAATGCGCGCATTTCGCCACTCATGATTGTACCCGAATTCGAAGGACAGCACTATGCGCAGCAAGCACTTCATCTAATCGAAGAATACTTCTCAAATATCGAAACCTTTGAGATTGATACCATTAAACAAGAAGCAAAATTACTTCATCTTTACACAAAATGTGGCTATGTTATCGATTCATCAAAACGCGAGACCCTTCAACCTGGTATGGACCTCGTATTTATGCAGCGTAAAAACCCTTACTATGAGCGCACTATCAATTAATATTTCTTATGCTCAGATAGCTGGATGGACTTGTCCATTCAAAAAACAACGACAATCAGAAAGCATTGTCTCACCCAACATTTGAAACAATTTATCATCCACTCTTTCAGTATATTTTATAATTCCAATGGCCGTATAAAAAACACAATACCATCGCAAATGTTCAGGAATTTCAGCCAAACTAGCTACCGTCTCATAACCTTTTTTAAAGCTATCCATTAACCCATTATCTAATTTAAAATCCTGATAGAACAACTTCACAAAATCTAAATATTGCACACCTTTTTTTGCCCGTTCAAAATCAATGAAACTCAAGTCCGATGCTACAATTTTAAAATTACGTACACTAACATCGCCATGAAGTACGACTGAATGTGATGAAATCTTCTGCATAATGTGTGGATAATTCTTCATAAAGTCACGTTGCAACTGTTCAAGTGCCATCCGAGTTTCTACAATATGAACCTGTTGTATCCCCTCGGTTACCACATCAGTTAAATCAACAATGCTTGGCAGCCCATCAAATGGCATGACGGTTTTATGGAACCTACCCAACTGAAGTCCAAGCTCAAACACTATTTGACTATCATCCCCCCTAAAATCAATATTTTGTGGATTTATATCCTTTAAAACCAACCCATATATAAAGTCCGTTATTTTTTCATCCAACTGAAATTCACCAATATAACGATCATTTAATTGTTGATTAACCTCTCGTTCTACAACGAATTTGGTATGATTCACTTTCCGATATAGTTTCAAAAAAACCTTTTGTTGATATTTACTTGAATATCCAACATACGTGCGATTAAGCGACTCATGTTCGATTTCTTTTACATTCATTCCAAAGTTGTTCGCAATAGTGGTATTTAAATCCATTTCGATCCCCAACTATCTTTACTCTCAAAAATTACAAGCTATCTCGTTTATTACTCTCTGATTCAACACCTTGTTTCACCATATCAATATGCGGGATGCCATCTTCCAAGTACTCGTCTGAAACAGCCTCAAAGCCAAATGAAGCGTAAAATGACGTCAAATACGACTGAGCTTGAATATGAACCGGTTGACCAGGAAACCGCTCTTGAATCGCCTCTAAGACGCCCTCAATTAATGTACGCCCCAGACCTTTACCGCGTTCATCGCTAACCACCAAGACACGACCAAAATGAACGCCATCTTGACTAAGGTAAATCCGGGCATATGCAACAAGTTGATGATTTTCAATCACTCGCACATGCAATCCATCAAAATCAGTCCGATCAACTTCCTGATAAGCACAATTTTGTTCAACCACAAATACAGATGTGCGTGCCTCAAAAATTTCAACTAATTCAATTGGTGCCAACTCACTTGTGTGCTTCACATTTAGTTCCATCATCGCCATCCCCATTTTTTGTACAAAAAAAGCATCAGCCTAAAGCCAATGCTTGATTTAAATATGCCGTCGGTGGGAATCGAACCCACACTCCCAAGAAGGGAACTGGATTTTGAGTCCAGCGCGTCTACCAGTTCCGCCACAACGGCATGTTCATTATTTAGATAAGCTTGCATGTTTTCCTTTTGGAAAACGTGATGCCGTCGGTGGGAATCGAACCCACACTCCCAAGAAGGGAACTGGATTTTGAGTCCAGCGCGTCTACCAGTTCCGCCACAACGGCATATCTAAATAATAAAATAACAATCGAAATCATATCCCTGATTTCAAGGGCGATTGATGGGATTCGAACCCACGCATGCCGGAACCACAAACCGGTGTGTTAACCAACTTCACCACAACCGCCATAAAATTGTATAAGCAGGGGTAGAGGGAGTCGAACCCCCACCGACGGTTTTGGAGACCGTTGTTCTACCATTAAACTATACCCCTATCAAAGTGGCGCGAGGCGGAATCGAACCGTCGACACTACGAGCTTCAATCGTATGCTCTACCAACTGAGCTATCGCGCCATAAAAAAAACGGTCACAACGGGGTTCGAACCCGTGATCTCCTGCGTGACAGGCAGGCGTCCTAACCAACTAGACCATGCGACCAATGGACGATACAGGGATCGAACCTGTGACCCCCTGCTTGTAAGGCAGGTGCTCTCCCAGCTGAGCTAATCGTCCATCATTTTGTTTTTGAAACACCTCTCGGCATCTCAACAACAAAAATTATTATACCTAGGATATGAGAACATTGCAAGCTCTTTTTTAAATTAATTTCAATTTATTTTTGTATTCGCTTAGCGTTGCATGTTTAGGGACTTTCTTATATAATAGAATTTGCTTGTTTATGGTGGTGTAGCCAAGTGGTAAGGCAGTGGTCTGCAAAACCGTGATCGTGGGTTCGATTCCCATCACCACCTTAATTTAAATAAAAACAGCGGATGTTCAATTGAACATCCGCTGTTTTTTTAGTCTGCAAATTCAACTTGTCCATCATTGAAAGCTGAAATACGCGCCAATGATTCCACATGAAGTCCGGCTTCGTCCAACAATTGACGACCCTTTTGGAAAGTTTTTTCAATAACAATTCCGACACCAACCAATTCAGCACCAGCTGCATCGACAATTTCCATCATCCCTTGTACAGCTTGACCATTGGCTAAGAAATCATCAATCAACAAGACGCGTTCTCCCTCATTGATAAAACGCTTATCCACGATGATATGATTCGTTTCTTGTTTTGTGAATGAGAAGACGTCTGCCGTATAGTTTTCGGCTGAGAGCGTCAACGATTGCTTCTTACGGGCAAATACCATGGGTACATCCAAATCCAAGGCAGTGAATACCGCTGGCGCAATACCAGACGATTCAACCGTCAACACTTTATCAATTTTTTCGTCGCGGAAAAGACGGGCAAATTCTTCTCCAAGTTGTGCCATTAACTTAGGATCCACTTGATGATTGAGGAAATTGTCTACTTTTAATACATCTTCCCCCAACACACGCCCATCTTCACGGATACGATCTTCTAATAACTTCATGTCATACTCCCTTAATTATCTTTGCGGCCTGGAATAATAATATTCAAAGCAACCGCCATAACTGACGTTACAACCACAGCATTCTCAATGACCAAACGAATTAGTTCAGGTAATTTTTGGAACACTTGCGGGTAAACGGTAATACCGATTCCTGCGCCAATTGATAGTGCTGCAATCATCAAATTACGATCTTGACCAAAATCAACTTGGTGCAAAATGGTAATACCTTGTACTCCGATTGTACCAAATAGGACTAGCATCGCACCACCCAAAGCCGATGATGGAATCATCGTCGCTAGGGCACCAAATTTAGGTAGTAGTCCAATAATTAACAACATTGCGGCTGCATAATAAATTGGACGCTTTGATTTTACACCAGACAACCGTACAACACCCACATTTTGTGAGAACGTTGAGTACGGGAAGGTACTGAAGATACCTGATAGCATTACTGCCAATCCTTCAGAACGATAACCACGTGCCAAATCCTTCTCCGTTAAATCAGTGCCTGTTAAGTCAGCCAAGGCAAAATAAACCCCAGTTGATTCAATTAATGAAGTCAGCGCAACCACAGACATTGTAATAATTGCTGAAAGATGGAATGTTGGAACACCCATATAAAATGGTGTTGGTAAATGGAACCATGAAGCTTGTAATACCGGTTCAATTGAAACATGGCCTAAAAAGGCCGCGAAAATCGTTCCAATAATGATGCCTAGTAATACCGCGATAGCTTTCAAAAAGCCTTTTGCAAAGATGTTCAATACGACAATCGTCACAATGGTCACCAAAGCAATCGTTAAATCAGGCATATTCCCAAAACTAGCAGCCTTTGGATCACCACCACCAATGTTTTGAATGGCAACCGGAACTAAAGCAAACCCAATCACAGTAATCAAGGATCCGGTCACAACTGGTGGGAAAAAACGACGTAACTTAGCAAAAATACCAGCAATTAAGAAGACGAAAACACCAGCACCAATTGTGGCACCATACATTGCACCAATTCCTAATGTACTTCCGATATTAACTAACGGCGTCACCGTTTGAATCGCTGACCCAATCACCACCGGTAGACCGATTCCAGTAAAACGCGTTACCTTCAATTGCAAGAGCGTCCCAATTCCAGTCATGAAAATATCAGCTGAAATTAACACCGCCATTTGCGTTGCTGAAAAATGTAAGGCTGCACCAATCATTAATGGGACGAGTACCCCACCTGAATACATTGCCAAAACATGCTGAATCCCTAAAATAAGCGATTCAAGTCGATTAGGTTGTTTAACCGTGTCCATGTGTTCCTCCTCAGAAACTGTCCCAATCAAAAATGGTGCATAAAAAAAGCCATTCAAAAAAGAATGGCTTCAAAAATACTAAGTGAGTAGTCTATGTCTCGGGACATAGGTATGAACTCGTTGGCCATTCTCCAACCATTATACTCATAGGACTTGTTATTTAATATCCATAGTATAACAATAATTCGGATTTTTGGCTAGTATTATTTAATATTTAATTTATCGTTCGTGTTTTGATGCAAAATTAAGCTGATTGCACTTTACCAACAGCCCACTTCTTCTTTCCACGCTTTACAATGACGTATTTACCATCAAAAGCAGCCTTTGGATCGATGATTGTTTCGACATCCTTAATTTGCTCACCATTAATGCGGATAGCACCATTTGTAACAGATTCGCGGGCACGTGTCTTTGATGTTTCAAGACCAGCAGCCACAACCAAATCTAAGATACCTACAGGTTCGTTACCAATTTCAAAAGTTGGTACATTTCCAGCCAAAGCTGCTACATCATCAGTTGAAAGACTCGCAACATCAGCATTACCAAACAACACATCAGTCATCTTTTCAGCCGTTTCTAACGCAGCTTTTCCGTGAACAAATTCAGTCACTTCTTCGGCCAAACGACGTTGTGCTTTGCGGGCTGCAGCATCTGTCTTGGTTTCGGCAACCAATTCGTCAATTTCAGCCTCTGGTAAGAACGTAAAGAACTTCAACATCTTTTCAACGTCATCATCAGCTGTATTCAACCAGAACTGGTAGAATTCAAATGGTGTCGTCTTTTCCGGATCCAACCATACGGCCCCACCTTCAGTCTTACCAAACTTAGTTCCATCAGACTTCAATAACAACGGTACAGTCAATCCGTAAGCTTCGGCATCGCTACCTTCAAGCTTATGGATCAAATCAACCCCACCCGTGATGTTTCCCCATTGGTCAGAGCCACCTAATTGCAAACGTACATGTTCACGTGTCCACAATTCATGGAAATCAATGGCTTGTAAGATTTGATATGTAAATTCAGTAAATGAAATTCCAGCATCCAAACGTGAGGCCACAACATCCTTAGCCAACATGGTGTTGATTGGGAAAAGCTTTCCGTAATCACGCAAGAATTCGATCAATGACAATTGACCCAACCAATCCTTGTTGTTCACAATTGTAAAACCATCTTTTCCGAATAGCTTTTCCATTTGCTTACTCATCTTAGCAACGTTAGCGGCAACTTGGTCATCCGTCAACAATTGACGTTCTGACTTCTTACCAGATGGATCACCAATTGAACCCGTTCCACCACCGACAACGATAACTGGGCGTTGTCCGGCCAATTGGAATCGCTTCAAAACCATGAAAGGAATCAAGTGCCCAATGTGCATTGAATCGCCAGTTGGATCGATTCCAACGTATACTCCAATTTGTTCTTTATCCATTAATGCAAGCAGACCAGCGGGGTCTGTTTGTTGGTTGATGGCTCCTCGCCAAGCAAGTTCTTGTAAAATATCCTCAGTCATATCGCTGACCCTCCAAAAAGTTTTAGTATATGTGCTTGATTGGAACAGAAAAAGCGCCCCAATCAGCGAAAAAACTGATTAGGACGCTTATTTTAAGCGCGGTACCACCTAATTTGCCACAATCACTTGTGACCACTTATCTTGCTCATAGCGCTGAGCGAAACGTGCAAACTTGTATGATGAATGTAATTCAGATGATGCTTTGGCACGGTTTGCATCAGCCACCGTGTTTCTGAATTTCCAAAGCAACGTCCTACTATTTTCATCTTTGCGATACGATGATTATAGCACGCTAATTAAAAAAATGCACCGCTATTTGTTTTTTATTTATCTGAAACCGTGAAACGGGCCATCTTAAATTGTGGTTGCTCGATTTCATCCATGACAGCCCCTGCTAAGTTACCTGATGTAACATGTGACTTGCCGTCACTAGCATGCATCAAATGATCTTTACCCAAGACGTATTCAGTCTTAGGACCCTCTGTGTATTCGTTCTGAGCTGAAATGGCGGTCCAGTTAACATCCCGTGTGCTTAGTAATACTTGTAACTCAGTAACCCCATAACGTGGTTCATCAACCCATGCAGCTGCATCTGGCAAGGTCTTTAGGAAGTCATAGACATAACTGCCATCTTCTTGCAAAAGTGGACCAGCACCCAAAATAAAGAACATGCGAACATCATGATGACGTGTTTGATGAATCAAGTGTGTCAACACATCTAAGTTTTGTTCTGGCTCAGTATGATTAGCAAATGCATCAATCACGACGTCAAACTGGTCTAATTGCGTCCCTGTGATAGCAAAGGCGTCTTCAACGATTAATTGGGCATCTGATCCCAAAACGTCCTTACCGCGTGTCTCATTGCGAACAAAACCGGTAACATCGTGTCCACGGTTAATCGCTTCGTTGTATAGCGCTTTACCGGTCATACCAGTTGCGCCAATAATTCCAATTTTCATGTGTGCTACCTCTTTTTATCTTTGTATTCAACTTACTAAAGATAAGTATATCACGTTTGCGTACAAAAAACAGAGTCTCTCTCGCTAAACGAGTGCAGACTCTGTCATGTGGCATAGACCACCACGTACTATGCCACTTTTTCACCATATCATGTTCATAGGTACCACCCCATCAACAATCCCCTTCCTTAAAGCCATCATCCACATGACTTTAAGGAATCTTTTTCTCCGACCAATGTTAAGCTCTTCACCTCTTAACATCAGCCATCACTGGACGGCAAGGCATCGCACCTTCAATCCCTTGAGATTGCAGTCCTGGATCATCACTTCCTGACTAACCGCATCTCCAGCAACAAAAAATATTATAGCACAGTCTTTTTACAAGATTAATGCATTTTAAAGTTTGTAGCATCAGTAATCATTTCTGGTAACCAATCAACATCCAAACGTCCAGTCAATTCATCCTTAGAAACAAGATCAGGTAATTGTTCCACACGTAGACCAGTTAAGGCTAACGCTTGACCGTCCCAAGTAGCATATTCTGTATTATAAAATCCAGTTCGTGCTGCAAACGCAGCGTCGGTTGTATTTTGTCCGAATAACAAATAGACCATATATTCACGCAATGTCATATAGTGCGCAGCATGTGCATAAATTTCTGGTTCTTCGTTTTTCAGACGCAACGTAATAATTAGCGGAAGTGTCACCGCTAGCGGCACTCCTGTTTTACGTTGCAACTGTCCACCAATTCCATTCATCATTAACGCTTCGATAAAATGTGCGTCGGTGTCCTTACCCATCAAAATTGGGGTCAATGGGTTAAAATTCTCATCCAATGCCATCCAACCGTTCATGATATTTTTAAAATATACTTGTTGAATTTCGTCATTATGTTGAAGAATATTTTCAAGATGAGCGAAGGCACTTTTCACAGTAGTCAAAAACTCATCTAAGTTTAGTACGGTTACTGCAAAATCGTGTCCTGCATAGGGCGTATGGATATTTTGTACTTGTCCGTTTTCGTCAGCTAAGACGACATCGATACCCAGCGGGTTAATATCGACTAGTAATTCATATTTCATATTGTATGTCCTCAACTTTTCTGTATCTATTATACCGTATCGTCAAATAGATACACAAAAAAACATCTAATCAAAATTGACTAGATGTTTTATTTCATGTAATTTTTAAATTACTTTCCTGAAGGATCAGTAGCGTGACCACCGAATCCGTTACGCAAAGCTGAAACAACCTTACCTGAGAAAGTATCTTCTTGCAATGAACGGTAACGAACCATCAATGAAGTTGTGATGATTGGTGCAGGAACTTCCAACTTCAAAGCTTCTTCGGCAGTCCACTTACCTTCACCAGATGAGTGCATACGACCTGAGATAGCTGAAAGCTTAGGATCCTTGGCGAACTGTTCTTCAGCCAATTCCATCAACCATGAACGGATAACTGATCCGTGGTTCCACAACTTAGCAACTGCTTCGTAGTCGTAGTCGAATTCTGAGGCTTCCAAGATTTCGAATCCTTCGGCGATGGCTTGCATCATTCCGTATTCGATACCATTGTGAACCATCTTCAAGTAGTGACCTGAACCTAGCTTACCAGTGTACAAGTAACCATCTTCTTCGGCGATATCATTGAACAAAGGTTCAAGAGTCTTCCACGCTTCAGCATCATCTCCACCGATCATGAAGTTTCCACCGTTACGAGCACCGCTCATTCCACCAGAAGTACCTGCATCGAAGAACTTGATACCAGCAGCAGTAGTGCGCTTGTTTTGTTCCAAGTTGTCGTGGAAGTTTGAGTTACCACCATCAATGATGATATCTCCTTCGTCCATCTTTTCGATCAAAGTATCGATAGTTGAGTTAGTTGGTGCACCAGCTGGTACCATTACCCAAACGATCTTTGGTGATGGTAGCTTTGCCAACATATCATCGATAGAATCTGAAGCAGTAACCTTATCAGAATAGTCTGCAGCTTCCTTAACAAATTCAGGGTTCAAGTCGAATGCAACAACTTCGTTTCCGTTGTCAACACTGTTCTTAACCAAGTTCAAGCCCATCTTACCAAGGCCGATCATCGCGAACTTCATGTCATATACCTCTTTTTTTCTTTTTGTTTTATTCAACATGTCTATTATAATGCAAAAGATTTTCATAATGCAAGCCTTTTATTGTAAAATGTTTACATATATATAATAAGTGCGTATACTAAACTTCTACAAACAACAAATAAGGAGCCCAATATCCATGCAACAATCAGGTTTTGCACGCATTAAATCGTTGCGTGATCAACTTTCTGGGTCTGACAAAAAAATTGCTGACTATATCTTAGACCACGCTAATTCCGTTCAAGGTTTGACCATTAAAGGGCTAGCTGATGCGGTAAATGTTTCAACAGCCACTATTTCTCGTTTTGTAAAACGAATTGGATTTTCATCATTCCGTGAATTTTCACTTAGCTTAACGGCGGTCATGCAACCCGATAACGCTTTTTTCGGTGAAATTGAAAATAATGATGATACAAATGCCATTGTTAATAAAGTTTTCAAAGGAGGCGAAAATGCCTTATCATCAACTTTCAATCTAATTCCCACTGAAAGTTGGGATACCGCCTGCGCTTGGATTATCAATGCCCGAAAATTAGGCTTTTTCGGTATTGGTGGTTCTTCCATTGTCGCCTTAGACGGTTATCACAAGTTTTTACGAACGCCAATTGATGCGGAACAACATCCAGATTATGATGTGCAGCTTATGCAAGCTGTTCGGATGCGTGATACCGATGTTGCGATTGTTGTCTCACACTCAGGTCGCAATCTGGACACACTAAAAATCACCCGACAATTAAAAGCCAACAATGTAAAAGTCATTGCGATTACCGCTTATGTTAATTCAACGCTAGCTAAGCTAGCGGACCTAGTGTTACCTAGTTCTGCTGAAGAAATTAACATTCGAAGTGAATCAATGTCATCGTTGTTAGCCCAATTAGCAATTATTGATAGTCTCTTCACCCTCGTTGGTGTTCATCTTGGTCCAGATACACTGGAAATTGTAGATAGCATTCGTCAAGCCATCGACCACACTCGTGAATAAAGCAAAAGACCGTAACCAATATAGTTACGGTCTTTTTTATACATACTTTTTAACTTCTGCCAACCATTGTTGGCTACCCGCATCTAGTTCTAACGGTTCATCCAATTGGACGGTCTGGTTCAATTCTGCCACCTTCGACCAATCAATGTGGTTTTCGACCACGAAACTTTGGGCGAGCTGTTCAACTTGTGCGTCAGTCGTTTTATGGAGTTGCTCTGGTGTCTGCTTGAATTGATTAATAAACCAATTACTTGCTAATTTTTGTGCCACCAGCTCAGTAAATTGTAAGTCTGAAAGATCATCTTCAAGAATAATCCGTTGACTTAACGGAATCGCAGGAATTTCTTTGAGCATGAATGTTTTGGTTTGAGGCCAACTATCCGCAACAATTTTATAAAACTGCCACGGAACATTGACATCAATTTGCTGAAGCGTTTGCTGTAGTTGCGTATGGAGCGACCATGGATTACCATTCCCGAGCACCATAAACTCCTGCAACAATCGTCCATTAGTCTCCTCAATGAGGGCGGGCGCTTTATTAACCAAGTGATGTCTAACCAAAATAAAGTCCATCATTTGTGCTGGGGCAATTGTTTGAGTTTGCTTGAGCTGAGCTTGTTTAGCTTTGTATTTTTGATGCTTTTGTTGTTTAACTTGTGCAAACTTCCCTTGCTTTACCATACTCACAACTCCCCTTCTTTAATCTAGCAAAAAACACCCTAGTTGCAATAACTAAGGTGCTTTGATGACTCCGAATGTCGGGCTCGAACCGACGACAACACGATTAACAGTCGTGTGCTCTACCAACTGAGCTAATTCGGAATAATATGCATCGCGACGTCCTATCCTCGCAGGAAGAGATCCTCCAACTACTTTCGGCGCTATTGAGCTTAACTTCTGTGTTCGGTATGGGAACAGGTGTGGCCTCAATGCCATCATCACGACACGTGTCTTGCAAACTTACAATTAATAATTCTAACCATAAGCCGATTGTATGTCAACTGGTAACCTATATCGGCAGTAATAAAAAAAACCAGAACAATGTTCCAGTCATTTTTATCATGCCGACTGGGGGATTCGAACCCTCGACCTACGGTTTACGATACCGTTGCTCTACCAACTGAGCTAAGTCGGCATACAAACTCCGAATGTCGGGCTCGAACCGACGACAACACGATTAACAGTCGTGTGCTCTACCAACTGAGCTAATTCGGAATAATAAGCATTGCGACGTCCTATCCTCGCAGGAAGAGATCCTCCAACTACTTTCGGCGCTATTGAGCTTAACTTCTGTGTTCGGTATGGGAACAGGTGTGACCTCAATGCCATCATCACAACACGGTGTTGATGAGACTTACGTCTCTCAAAACTGAATCATATTATGTATCTTATTTTCATTTCATTAATTGAACCGTACACCAACGTTTTGTTCAACTTGGTTAAGTCCTCGAACCATTAGTACTAGTCCGCTCCATGCGTCGCCGCACTTCCACTTCTAGCCTATCTACCTTGTCATCTACAAGGGGTCTTACTTCATAAAGAATGGGAAATCTCATCTCGAGGCGAGTTTCACACTTAGATGCTTTCAGCGTTTATCTCATCCGTACATAGCTACTCAGCGATGCTCCTGGCGGAACAACTGATACACCAGAGGTACGTTCACCCCGGTCCTCTCGTACTAAGGGCAACTCCTCTCAAATTTCCTACGCCCGCGACGGATAGGGACCGAACTGTCTCACGACGTTCTGAACCCAGCTCGCGTACCGCTTTAATGGGCGAACAGCCCAACCCTTGGGACCGACTACAGCCCCAGGATGCGATGAGCCGACATCGAGGTGCCAAACCTCCCCGTCGATGTGGACTCTTGGGGGAGATAAGCCTGTTATCCCCAGGGTAGCTTTTATCCGTTGAGCGATGGCCCTTCCATGCGGAACCACCGGATCACTAAGCCCTACTTTCGTACCTGCTCGACTAGTCAGTCTCACAGTCAAGCTCTCTTGTGCCTTTACACTCTGCGAATGATTTCCAACCATTCTGAGAGAACCTTTGGGCGCCTCCGTTACCTTTTAGGAGGCGACCGCCCCAGTCAAACTGCCTGCCAGACACTGTCTTCCACCACGCTTAGTGGTGTGAGTTAGAGTGGTCATACAACGAGGGTAGTATCCCACCTGTGCCTCCATCGAAACTAGCGTTCCGACTTCAACGGCTCCTACCTATGCTGTACAAGCTGCACAAACACTCAATATCAAGCTACAGTAAAGCTCCATGGGGTCTTTCCGTCCTGTCGCGGGTAACCCGCATCTTCACGGGTCTTTAAATTTCACCGAGTCTCTCGTTGAGACAGTGCCCAGATCGTTACGCCTTTCGTGCGGGTCGGAACTTACCCGACAAGGAATTTCGCTACCTTAGGACCGTTATAGTTACGGCCGCCGTTTACTGGGGCTTCAATTCATACCTTCGCTTGCGCTAAGCACTCCTTTTAACCTTCCAGCACCGGGCAGGCGTCAGCCCCTATACGTCATCTTACGATTTTGCAGAAACCTGTGTTTTTGATAAACAGTCGCCTGGGCCTATTCACTGCGGCTCAGCTTTCGCTGAGCACCCCTTCTCCCGAAGTTACGGGGTCATTTTGCCGAGTTCCTTAACGAGAGTTCACTCGCTCACCTTAGGATGCTCTCCTCGACTACCTGTGTTGGTTTGCGGTACGGGCAGGTAAACACTAACTAGAAGCTTTTCTTGGCAGCGTGACATGGCGGACTTCCCTACTTTATTTCGGTCCTCATCATAACTTGTCCTTAAAGAGTCAAGCTTTTAACTCAACTCAAGACTTGTTATTTAACCCAGCATATCCATCAGCTGGGATCCGTTAGCCTTCTGCGTCCCTCCATCGTTCAAACATGTTCACCTGGTACAGGAATCTCAACCTGTTATCCATCGACTACGCTTCTCAGCCTCGCCTTAGGTCCCGACTAACCCTGGGAGGACGAGCCTTCCCCAGGAAACCTTAGTCATACGGTGGACAGGATTCTCACCTGTCTTTCGCTACTCATACCGGCATTCTCACTTCTATGCGCTCCACCAGTCCTCACGGTCTGACTTCATCGCCCATAGAACGCTCTCCTATCGCGCCACTTACGTGGCACCCGTAGTTTCGGTGGTGTGTTTAGCCCCGGTACATTTTCGGTGCAGAATCACTCGACTAGTGAGCTATTACGCACTCTTTAAATGGTGGCTGCTTCTGAGCCAACATCCTAGTTGTCTATGCAACTCCACTTCCTTTTCCACTTAACACACACTTAGGGACCTTAACTGACGATCTGGGCTGTTCCCCTTTCGACAATGGATCTTATCACTCACTGTCTGACTCCCGGACATACGTGATTGGCATTCGGAGTTTATCTTAATTTGGTAACCCTAGATGGGCCCCGCACCAAAACAGTGCTCTACCTCCAACACGCTTCATTCCGAGGCTAGCCCTAAAGCTATTTCGGAGAGAACCAGCTATCTCCAAGTTCGATTGGAATTTCACCGCTACCCACACCTCATCCCAACATTTTTCAACATGTACGGGTTCGGGCCTCCAATGCGCTTTACCGCATCTTCACCCTGGACATGGGTAGGTCACCTGGTTTCGGGTCTACAACAACATACTTAAGCGCCCATTTCAGACTCGCTTTCGCTACGGCTCCGGTCTTTCCACCTTAACCTTGCATGTTATCGTAACTCGCCGGTTCATTCTACAAAAGGCACGCTATCACCCATTAACGGGCTCTAACTTCTTGTAGGCACATGGTTTCAGGAACTTTTTCACTCCCCTTCCGGGGTGCTTTTCACCTTTCCCTCACGGTACTGGTTCACTATCGGTCACTAGGGAGTATTTAGCCTTGCGAGATGGTCCTCGCGGATTCCGACCGGATTTCACGTGTCCGGCCGTACTCAGGATCCTACACGGGAGATTGCTTACTTTCGCATACGGGGCTATCACCCTGTCTCGCTCAGCTTCCCAGCTGATTCTGCTAATAAACAATTTTGTAACTCCACAATGGTAGTCCTACAACCCCAACATGCAAGCACGTTGGTTTGGGCTCTTCCGATTTCGCTCGCCGCTACTGTCGGAATCGATTTTTCTTTCTATTCCTGTTGCTAATGAGATGTTTCAGTTCACAACGTCTACCTTCAATTTAGCTATGTATTCACTAAATGATAACTTGTATAAACAAGTTGGGTTTCCCCATTCGGAAATCTCCGGATCAAAGCTTACTTACAGCTCCCCGAAGCATATCGGTGTTAGTCCCGTCCTTCATCGGCTCCTAGTGCCAAGGCATTCACCATGCGCCCTTAATAACTTAACCTATCAACTTGCGTTGATGATTCAAGTTTGAGTATTGTGGCTCAAAGGCCACAAGCGATTTAAACTAATTTAAAAAACTCAAAAAATTACGCGGTGTATTTTTTCGGCTCAATTTAATTATAATAATTAATTGAAATGAATTTAAAATTTAAATATGATTCAGTTTTCAAAGATCTAAGTCCTTGTAACCCGAAGGTTACAATGGAGAATAGCGGGATCGAACCGCTGACCCCCTGCTTGCAAAGCAGGTGCTCTCCCAGCTGAGCTAATTCCCCAATAGAATGGGACTGAGAGGGCTCGAACCTCCGACCTCACCCTTATCAGGGGTGCGCTCTAACCAGCTGAGCTACAGTCCCGAGGTTTTAAAATCTCTCGTCTATTCTGAGTGTAAACCACTCAAAACTGAATATCGTTTCAACGCAAATGTATAGGCTTCCGATTTTCCTTAGAAAGGAGGTGATCCAGCCGCAGGTTCTCCTACGGCTACCTTGTTACGACTTCACCCTAATCATCTGTCCCACCTTAGACGGTTGGCTCCTAAAAGGTTACCTCACCGGCTTTGGGTGTTACAAACTCTCATGGTGTGACGGGCGGTGTGTACAAGACCCGGGAACGTATTCACCGCGGCGTGCTGATCCGCGATTACTAGCGATTCCGACTTCATGTAGGCGAGTTGCAGCCTACAATCCGAACTGAGACAAGTTTTAAGAGATTCGCGTACCCTCGCGGGTTAGCTGCTCGTTGTACTTGCCATTGTAGCACGTGTGTAGCCCAGGTCATAAGGGGCATGATGATTTGACGTCATCCCCACCTTCCTCCGGTTTGTCACCGGCAGTCTCACTAGAGTGCCCAACTGAATGCTGGCAACTAGTAATAAGGGTTGCGCTCGTTGCGGGACTTAACCCAACATCTCACGACACGAGCTGACGACAACCATGCACCACCTGTCACTTTGTCCCCGAAGGGAAAGCTTCATCTCTGAAGTGGTCAAAGGATGTCAAGACCTGGTAAGGTTCTTCGCGTTGCTTCGAATTAAACCACATGCTCCACCGCTTGTGCGGGTCCCCGTCAATTCCTTTGAGTTTCAACCTTGCGGTCGTACTCCCCAGGCGGAGTGCTTAATGCGTTAGCTGCGACACTTAAGGGCGGAAACCCTCAAACATCTAGCACTCATCGTTTACGGTGTGGACTACCAGGGTATCTAATCCTGTTTGCTACCCACACTTTCGAGCCTCAACGTCAGTTACAGTCCAGAGAGCCGCCTTCGCCACTGGTGTTCTTCCATATATCTACGCATTTCACCGCTACACATGGAGTTCCACTCTCCTCTACTGCACTCAAGTTATCCAGTTTCCAAAGCACTTCCACAGTTAAGCTGTGGGCTTTCACTTCGGACTTAAATAACCGTCTGCGCTCGCTTTACGCCCAATAAATCCGGATAACGCTTGGAACATACGTATTACCGCGGCTGCTGGCACGTATTTAGCCGTTCCTTTCTGGTAAGATACCGTCACACACTGAACAGTTACTCTCAATGTCATTCTTCTCTTACAACAGTGTTTTACGAGCCGAAACCCTTCATCACACACGCGGCGTTGCTCCATCAGACTTTCGTCCATTGTGGAAGATTCCCTACTGCTGCCTCCCGTAGGAGTATGGGCCGTGTCTCAGTCCCATTGTGGCCGATCAGTCTCTCAACTCGGCTATGTATCATTGCCTTGGTAAGCCATTACCTTACCAACTAGCTAATACACCGCGGGACCATCTCTTAGTGATAGCAAGACCATCTTTTAACTAATAACCATGCGGTTATTAGTGTTATACGGTATTAGCACTTGTTTCCAAGTGTTATCCCCTGCTAAGAGGTAGGTTTCCCACGTGTTACTCACCCGTTCGCCACTCTTTGCAATGTCCATCGTCATATCTGAGCAAGCTCTTCAAATCAGTTGGACCACAAAGCGTTCGACTTGCATGTATTAGGCACGCCGCCAGCGTTCATCCTGAGCCAGGATCAAACTCTCATTTTGTACTTACTTCATAAATGAAGAAAGGTTTCAAAAGCTTGATATTACTCAATTTTTCTTTTTGTTGTTTAACAGATTGTTAAACGAATTTACTAGCGAATTGACTTCGCAAATGTTTGCACCAAATAAATTTGGTGACCCTACACATTTGTTTATATCGAAACGATATTCAGTTTTCAATGATCTACTTGTTGGTCGGGATAACTCCCTGACGCAACTTTTATATTATAGCAACTATCTGGTTAATCGTCAATGTTTATTTTCGATTAATTCAAACGTTTTATTTATAATGTTACGTCGTCACAGCTCGTGACAACTCTTAAGATAATACAGATTTTAACCATTAATGTCAATCACTTATTTAGATTAATTGTACAAAAAAATAACCCACCGAAATTCGGCGAGTTATTTCAAGTTTATTAACGCATCGTTGGGAATAACAAGACGTCACGAATTGATTCTGCATCAGTTAATAGCATAACCAAACGATCGATACCGATACCCAGTCCACCAGTAGGTGGCATACCGTATTCAAGAGATTCAACGAAGTCTTCATCAATACCTTCGGCTTCATCGTTTCCGGCAGCACGCTCCGCAGCTTGCGCCTCAAAACGCTCACGTTGGTCGATTGGATCATTCAATTCAGTAAAGGCATTTCCATATTCAGCACCAACAATGAACAATTCAAAACGGTCAGTAAAACGATCATCTTCAGCATTCTTCTTTGCCAGAGGTGATACTTCGACTGGGTGTCCGTATACGAAAGTTGGTTGAATCAATGACTTCTCAACAAATTCTTCAAAGAATTCATTGATGATGTGCCCTACAGTCCAGTAATCTTCATACTTAACATGATGTTCATCGGCAACTTGACGTGCCTCTTCAACTGTCATTGGTTGCCAGAAGTCGACACCAGTCTTTTCTTTAATCAAGTCGACCATGTGCTTACGAGCAAATGGCTTACCTAAATCAACCTCAGTTCCTTGGTAAGTAATCTTCAAATCATCAGACACAACCTTTGTTGCGGCTTTAAAGATGTTTTCGGTTTCCGTCATAACATCATCAAAATCCCAGTAAGCTGCATATGTCTCCATAACAGTAAATTCAGGATTGTGCTTTTGATCCATTCCTTCGTTACGGAACACACGTCCAATTTCATAGACACGTTCCATACCACCCACAATCAGACGCTTCAAATGCAATTCAAGCGCGATTCGTAGATACATATCGATATCTAAAGCATTGTGATGTGTAATGAACGGACGGGCTGAAGCTCCCCCGGCTGAATTTTGAAGCATTGGTGTCTCAACTTCAATGAAACCATCTTGATTCATGTAATCACGAATTGCTGTGATGATTTGTGAACGCTTATAAAAGCGATCGTACGTGTCATCATTTGCAATCAAATCAAGGTAACGTTGACGGTACTTTGTCTCAACGTCTGTTAAACCGTGATACTTATCTGGCAATGGACGTAGCGCCTTTGACAAGTGTGTGATTTCTTCAACATTAATTGAAAGTTCACCCGCACGTGTCTTCATTACAGTTCCCTTGAAGCCTAAAATATCACCCAAGTCAGACTTCTTGAACCATTCGTAAACATCCTCACCCACAACGGGCTTTTGGACAAACACTTGGATACGACCTGTACGATCTTTAATATCAGCAAAAGTAATCTTACCTGAACGACGCTTGGTCATCATACGTCCTGCAATTTTAACTTCATGGTGTCCAGCTTCAAGTTCCTCAGTAGAAACATCGTCGTATAACTCATGTAGTTGTTCTGCTGTATGTGTCCGGTCATAACGATGACCAAAAGGATCAATTCCCGCTTCACGCATTTCGTCAGCTTTTTGACGGCGTGAAATCATTTGATCATTTAATGACTCTTGTTGATCTGCCATTGTGTACCCCTTTATATGTTTTAAATTAATTCGGTTTTCGTAAAAATAGCCTTCTTAAGTTTGCCAAGCTTAGCGAATTTTTGCAAGCCCTAAACCAACATTATTTGTCTTCGGCTTCACTAATTAACGCTTGTAATTCCTCAGCATTAAAATCGATTTCTTTACCTGTAAAACGATCCGTAATCTTAACACCATGATCTTGGTCTAACATTTCTTGCAAATCTGCTACAGGCAATGTTTCAAGCATTTGTGCATAACGTGCTTTTGAAGTTTCTGGATAAGAAGTAACTGGTGTTGCATCGACCTGTTCCAAATCCTTGGCACCAAATAATTGATCCAACAGTTCCATTGGCACATGGTTATTTTCCAAAATTGAAGCAATTGATGGATAATGTTGGAGCTTTTCTTCCAATGTATCCAAATCAGCATCTGCTGCATCAGGTAGCGCAGACACGATGAACCCTCCGGCAGAAATGACGTTTCCATCACTATCGACTTCAACTGACACAGCAACAGCTGAAGGAATTTGTTCTGACTTAGCCATGTAGTAGGTTAAGTCATCACCAATTTCACCAGTTGCAAGTTGAACCTTACCCGTGAATGGTTCCATGTCTTCGCCCATATCCTTGGTCACTGTCAAATAACCATCAACACCAACGGCAGCACCAACATTTTCTGAACCATCTTCATTCAATGGCAACGTTACTTCAGGATTTGAAACATAACCTCGAACTTGCCCCTCCGCAGATGTTTCAACAACAATCTTACCAGCTGGTCCATTCCCATCAATTGTTAAAACAAGACGATCATCATCTTTTAATAAAGCATTTGAAAGTAGTAATCCACCAATTAAGGCACGCCCTAAAATTGTCTTACCTAGGTTTGAAGCCTTTTGATTTTCTGTAATCTTTTGAACCATGTCTGTTGCGTCAATCGCAATAGCACGGAAAGCATTATTTTTCGTTATGGCACGCACTAATTCATCAGTCATATTAATTCTCCTTCTGTTCACATTTTGTTATGTGCTATTATACGCTATCTCACGGCATACTTTAATCATTAAATACAAAAAAGGAACTAATCACTGATTAGCTCCTTTTTATCTATTTAGATTTCATTATCGTTATCAGGTGAAATTTCCTTTGGCTCGTCAGAAACGGCCTTGTCTTCATCTTCTGTTAACTTGCGATTAGCAGCATCACGTGCTTCCTCATATGACATTGGCTCATCTGAGTCATTGTTAGAAGTAGGCTTTTCATCTGGCATGTGACCTGTTTCAAACAAACTCAAGATTTGCTTTTCATCCAATGTCTCGTATTCCAGAAGCGCTTGCGCAATAGCTTCATGCTTATCTTGGTATTCAGCAATGATTGACATTGCAGTATTGTATCCTTCAGTTGTCAAACGACGAACTTCTTGATCAATTTCATTAGCTGTTGCTTCTGAATAAGTCAAACCATTACGTCCCATTGAAGGTGTGTTTTGGTTTTCCAATTCAACCATTCCCAACTTATCAGACATTCCATATTGCGTTACCATTGAGCGCGCAATTTGAGTTGCTTGTTGGAAGTCATTTGAAGCACCAGAAGATTGTTGATCAAATTTGAACATTTCAGCGGCACGCCCACCCATCAAACCAGCGATTTGATCAGTAGCATCTTGCTTTGACATCAACATTTGATCCTCACGTGGCAACATAATGGCGTATCCGCCAGCACGTCCACGTGGCACAATCGTTACCTTGTGCACAACACGGGCATCATTCAAGACCAACCCAACAATAGCGTGTCCAGCTTCGTGATAAGCAACGGTCTTACGTTCCTTTTGTGAAACAACACGGTCCTTCTTGGCCGGTCCAGCGATAACACGATCTTCAGCTTCATCAACATCCTTGGCATTGATTGTGTTGTGGTTTTGACGAGCAGCCAAAAGCGCAGCTTCATTCAACAAGTTTTCCAAATCCGCCCCAACAAAACCTGGAGTTTGCTTGGCAACTTCTTTCAAATCAACTGAAGAATCTAATGGCTTGTTACGGGCGTGAACCTTCAAAATCTCTTCACGACCCTTAACGTCGGGTTGTCCAACCAAAATCTTACGATCAAAACGACCTGGACGTAGCAAAGCTGGATCCAAAACATCTGAACGGTTAGTAGCAGCCATAACGATAACGCCTTCACTACCAGAGAACCCATCCATTTCAACTAGAATTTGGTTCAATGTTTGTTCACGTTCATCATTTCCACCACCGGTACCAGAACCACGTTGACGTCCAACCGCATCAATTTCATCAATAAAGATGATTGATGGGGCAACCTTCTTGGCATTTTCAAACAAATCACGAACACGACTTGCTCCAACACCAACGAACATTTCAACGAAATCAGAACCAGAGATAGAGAAGAATGGCACCTTTGATTCACCAGCCACGGCACGGGCTAGTAAAGTCTTACCCGTTCCGGGAGGTCCCTCAAGTAGCACACCCGCTGGAATACGAGCCCCTAACTTAGAGAACTTCTTTGGATCACGTAAGAATTCAACAACTTCAACCAATTCTTGCTTTTCTTCTTCTTCACCGGCAACATCCTTAAAGCGAACTTTGTTTTCGCTTGGATCTTCAGGCTTTGCCTTTGACTTACCAACGCCCATGATGTTTCCACCACCGCGTCCGCCTTGGCCACCACCTTGCATACCGCTCATCATCATGTAGAACAATCCAACCATCAATAGGACAGGCAACAACGTTACCAACATTGTACCCCAAAAGTTTGAGGCTTGTGGCTTAGTTGTAACAGCTGTCTTTGACTTATCGGCTGCATTTTGAATATCTGAGATGACTGTACCATTGCTGACAACTTGCGTTTGGAAATTCTTAGTCTTGGTATTTTGCTTACCAGACAAAAGGTTGTTAAACGCACCAGCAGTACTCTTTTGATCCTTCTTTGAATCAGAATCAGATTGTGCCTTACGGTATTCACCCGTAATTTCATACACTCCAGCACCTGGCTGGACTGTAATCTTCTTGATTTTGTCGTCTTTTAAATCAGTCACGAACTGTGACGTCGTCGTTGTTTTAGTTGTCGTTGTTTGTGTAGGTCCTGCAACCCAGTAAAACAACCCCAAAAAACCTAAAGCAAGGATAACGTAGAACAGACTGTTACGAACAAAATTACCATTGTTCTTGGGATTTCGCATCTATTCCTCCTAGGGGTATATCTCAAAAATATACCTGTTTACTCTATCATTTAAATTTTAATTTAATGCTCTGGTGTAATGTCTGTTGTATCCACCAAGTCAGCATGTTCTGGATCATAGACTGCTTGTTTCAACACACCCACATATGGCAAATTACGGTAGAGTTGCTTGTAATCTAATCCGTAACCAACCACGAAAGCTTTCGGTACATCAAACCCAACATAATCAACATTAGCATCGACAACACGGCCTTCTTTTTTATCTAGAAGACTGGCAACTTTAATTGATTTTGCACCACGTTGCTCCAAAAGAGCCATCATAAACTTTAATGATCGGCCTGTATCAACAATGTCTTCCATGATGATGACATCACGTCCAGCAATATCTGTTTGTAAATCAACAATTAAATCCACTTCACCAGATGAGGCAATACCACCGTGGTAGCTTGAGACGTCAATGAATTCTACTTCTGCATACTGCATATAACGCATGACATCTACTGTCCATAGGACGGCACCCTTTAAAACTGAGATAATAACAGGCGTGCAACCTTCATAGTCGGCGGCCAATTCGGTCCCAACTCGTTTCGCTGCTTCTACAATATCATCTTCACTATATAAAACACGTTCAATATCGTTATTCATGTCCCATTGGCTCATGTAGTTTGCTCTCCTAAAAATATGGTTCACCTATCGTTACACAGCATTAAGAGTAACACAAATAATTGAGAATGTTTAGCAAAATTGCGAAAACATTGTTAACTTTCTTAACCAAGGCGTTCTAAGCGTAACATCGCCTGCTCTCGCACTAATTGCCAGCCTTTTCCAAGCGTAATCTTTCCTTGTGCCACACTCTCATTTCGCATTAATTGAATTGCCTGCTGGAGTTGTCGATTCTTCACTTGATACAACCCTTGCTGATTCAACCAAGCCTGCAGTACATAAATAATTGCCGTATTCGGCATTGTCCAATCAAATGTTCCCATTTCCAAGGCTGCAAATTGTTGCGGTAGCGTTGCTTGTAATAAATACGCCATCCCCGCTAGTTGTTCAGCACTTTCATTAATATGCGTTGCCGCTTGCTGATTAATCAACTCCAGCTCTGGCAACACGCGATTACGAATCCGATTACGAGCGAACTGATTGTCTTGATTCGAACTATCTGTAATCCAATGCTGTAAAGGTTTATCCAATAGCGTATCAAGCGAGCCTTTAGCTATCCCTAAAAATGGTCGAACTAACTCAATTTTTTCAGTAAGCGGTCCTTTAAACTGCATCCCCTGTAATTGTTGAATATGACCACCGCGAACTAATTTATATAGGACCGTTTCCGCTTGGTCAGTCGCGTGGTGTGCGGTCACAATTTTATTAGCACCAATATCTTTAGCAAAATCTACTAGCGCTGCATAGCGCCGCTCACGAGCCTGTTCCTCAATCGCACTCGTTGGCGTTTCCACCCAATCTAAATCTACCATGCGGGTTGCCACCAATTGTGGTGTCGCATTAAAAACTTCACTTACAAAGCGTGCCTCTGTCGGTGCATCTGAGCGTAAGTGGTGATTCACATATAACGCACTCACTTGTGGTTGAAGTTCTTGTGGTAAATTTTGTTGTGTCAGCCACTGCAGCAAGGTTAGGGAATCATGTCCGCCTGAAAAGGCGACCACAATATGGTCTGAGGCTTTGAACAATTGTTTTGAACGCACTGTTTCGATTAACTGACGATTTAATTTATGATCTTGCATTTCGTTAGCCTCATTTTTCTTGCTATATAAAAAGGTCGAGCCATAGCTCGACCTTGTTTTATTTTATTTATCATCAGGGAGATTAAAGACAACCTCTCCGTCCTTAGAATAAAGATAACGTTGGCGAGCCAACTTACTCAAGTAGTCACTGCTTTTAATTTCTTTTTTTGTCTGTTTCAGCGACTGATTCGTTTCCTTAGCCTTATCAAGGCTAGCTTGCGTTTTAGCCGTCGTTTGTTCAGCAGCCACGTAGCGTTGATAACGTGTTTGATACTGCCAAGTAAAGATGATAGTTAATAAAAGAATCATAGTTGCGCAGACAATCCGACGCTTACGGTGAATCTTACGTTGATGTTCAATCGTTCTGCGCTGAATTTCTAACGCGCGTTGACCAGCATCGTTCAATGGCTGAATATTCGGATTTGAGTAATATTTAGCCATCTGCTGGCCTCCTTCATTTTTTAACTTCGTTAGTCTTTACACAAGAGTAACTGTATCTTAAAAATCCAGATTTTTTAAGCCTTAAAATAAAAGCTTAACCTTTTTATATAAAAGTGTCACAGAGCGTTAGTCTGACTCTCCATCCGTTGTGTACTTTTCGTCAACAATTGTATACATCTCTTCAGATTCGTCCTTTTTGGTTGTTTCCACGATTTTATCGATACGCAAAACAGACGTCTTATTCCCGAAACGAATTGTTAACTCATCCCCCTCTGTAACATCACTAGATGACTTAGCCGTCTTACCGTTAATGTCAATACGACCTTGATCCGCAATTTCTTTAGCGACTGTACGACGCTTAATCAGACGAGAAACTTTTAAAAATTTATCTAAACGCATATTAATTTCCTTTCGATAGTTGAGCTAAATACTCACCCTTCGGTAGGGCAAGTAGCTCAGTTTGATTAAAGATGTGTAAGTGAATAATGCCATAAATAGCTACAATTGCGCCACTTAATCCAGCAAAACCACACGTCAGAATGCTAGCACCTCGGGTTTGCCCGAATAAGGCATCGCCACCCCAACGCACGACAACTGCAGTGATGACCATTGTTCCTAAGACCAGTCCTAGGCGGCCCCACCATTGCCAAGTTAGCATGCCTAGCCAAAGTTGACCTGGAATGCGCCAGATAACGAAGGCCAACAAGGGGAACAAAGCTACTAAAGTAGCAACCCCAGCACCAGCAATATCCCAGGTCGGAATCAAGAACAAATTACCTAAGTACTTCGCCCCTAAACTAATTCCCACAAACCAAACTAAACCGTGGGTACGGTTCATGCTTTGTAACACGCTCGTTAGCACCGTGATGAGTGTAGCTGGGATAATAATTGTAACATACCACATCAACGCGACATCACCTTCACGAGAACTAAACAAAAACATGTTGACCACCGGCATGATCGCAATTAGCCCCAGTGTTGTTAGTGCTGAAAAGACGAGCGACATCCGCACAGTCATTTGGAAAGCTTGCTTCAAAGCCGTCTCAGCTCGATTCTGCCAATGCGTGTGCAATGTTGGTAACAATGACGTTCCCAATCCGGTTGCCACTACCATACCAAGTTGCACAAGTGGCTGACCGCGATCGTAAACACCTTTAGTACTCTCAGCTACAGTATTCGACAAACCGCCTTGCACCAACGCCCCTTTCACTGTGAAGGAATCAATTAACTGTAAAAAAACCAACAAGGCTGCCAATAACGCTAGCAACCCGCCCTCACGCCATAGACGTTGCCATAACTGACCATAGTGCAAGTCCGCTGACATGACCGCTTTTCCTCGTTGAAAAGGATTGAAGTCCCTGAGCGACTTAAATAAGTAGATTGTCGTCGCGACACCAGCAACCGTGGCCGCAAACGTGGCCCAGGTGCCAATGCGATAAACATCCCACGCATGTTGCATACCAAACCACGCGACACCTAGAATGATAGCTACCCGCACAACCTGCTCAATCACTTGCGACAATGCGGTTGGAACCATATCAAATTGACCCTGGGTATATCCCCGGCTAGTGGCCAAGCATGGCATCAAAAGAAACATCCATGCAACGGCCTTTATTTCGGGAACTAACCGCATATCCTGCATCCCCATCGCAATCACTGATGCGCCAAAATAGATTAACGCAAAGATAGCAATACTGATTCCAGCAAGGAGCCAGAATAACCTTCGTGCCACCAAACGCTTTTCAGCCTGAGTCGGTTGTTCAGCCACCATTTTGGAGATAAACAGTGGCCAACCGCTTAGTGCCATTACCATGCCAATCCCATAAATTGGATACACCTGTTGAAAGACATAGAAACCTTGATTCCCAACAATATTCTGGAACGGAACCCGATAAACGGCACTTAAAACTTTCGCAATAAGACCCGCTAGCGCCAAAATACCAGCGCCAGCGAATAATTTTTGTTGTTTTGCCATATGGTCACCTACTTAGACAAGACTGGTAAAGAAATCAGTGAGTTGCTTTAACCAGACCATTGGCTTTTGGTTCGGTTGCAGAGCAATTTGCAAACGAGCGATATCGCCTTGGTTCTTAATTTGTCCAGCCAGTTTATGCGCCTTAAGTTGTGTTTGTAGCCCTTCAAGTGTAACCGGACTTTCATCCGTAAACTTTGTTTCCAGCATCTGTGGTTGGCGTGGCATTCGCTTAATTGAAGCGACACCAGCTCGATCCGCAGCAGCCTTAAGACGACCAACCATAATCAACTGCTCAGCTGCCAGTGGGAGTTCACCAAAACGATCCACCAAATCATCGGTAATCTCGTCGAATTGTTCTGGCTTATCTGACTTACGAATACGCTGATAGATTTCAATCTTTTGAGGACCATCTGGTACATAGTCGTTTGGTAGATAGGCTTCAACTTGCAAATCAAGCTCAGCGTCTGATTGCTTTTTCTTACCCTTACCTTGCTTTTCGGCCACCGCCTCATTCAACATTTGCATATACAAATCGTACCCTACACTATTAATGAATCCATGTTGACTCTGGCCCAGCAAATCACCGGCACCACGAATCGACAAATCACGCATGGCAATTTTAAAGCCTGAACCCAATTCAGTGAAGTCACGGATAGCTTCCAAACGCTTTTCACTTTCTTCATTCAACGTTCGCGTACCAGGATACGTGAAGTAAGCATAGGCAAGGTTATTTGATCGACCAACACGACCACGTAGTTGGTACAGTTGTGACAAGCCCATGTGATCGGCATTTTCTACAAAGAGTGTATTCGCATTTGGAATATCCACACCAGTTTCAATAATTGTTGTCGTAACCAATACGTCGTACTCACCATTGATGAAATCAACTAAAATCCCTTCCAATTGTGTTTCTGTCATCTTTCCGTGAACAAAGGCAACCCGTGCTTCAGGCACCAAAGACTCGATCATTGCGACGACCCGTTCAATATCTTCCACACGATTGTGGAGGTAGAACGTTTGACCACCACGCGCCATTTCACGTTCGATGGCCGTCGCCAAAGTACGACCATTTTGTTCCATCACATAAGTTTGGATTGGATAACGATTTGCTGGTGGCGTTTCAATTACTGAAAGATCCCGCACCCCAACCATTGACATATTCAAGGTTCGTGGGATTGGTGTGGCCGTTAAGGTCAAAACATCTACATTGTTCTGCATTTCCTTAAGACGCTCCTTGTGCTTAACCCCGAAACGTTGTTCTTCATCAATCACAAGTAATCCTAGGTCAGCAAACGCAACATCTTTAGATAAGATGCGATGTGTACCAATCAAAATATCAATTTCATGATTAGCTGCCGCAGCCAACGTGGCCTTGGTTTCCTTCGTACTTTGAAAACGTGAGAGAACACCAATTTTGAGACCAGTGCCTTCAAATCGACTTTGGAAACTATCGTAGTGTTGTTGTGCCAAAATTGTCGTTGGTACCAACATGGCAACTTGCTTACCAGCATGAGCTGCCTTGAACGCAGCTCGCATGGCCACTTCTGTCTTTCCAAAACCAACATCCCCAACTAAGAGGCGATCCATTGGTTGCACTTTTTCCATGTCTCGCTTAATTTCTTCCGCGGAACGGAGTTGATCAGCGGTTTCCGGATAAGGAAAGGCGTCTTCAAATTGGCGTTGTGCATCATCATCGGCAGGAAAGGCGAAGCCCTTTTTTAAAGCACGTTCAGCATAAAGATCGAGAAGCTCATCGGCAATATCTTCAACCTTCTTAGCAACTTTCGCCTTAGCTTTTTGCCACTCAGTACCACCCAGCTTATTTAGCTTGGGGGCTTTTTCAGCCGCGCCAACATACTTCTGCACCAAATCAAGTTGCGAAACAGGAATAAAGATTTTATCGTCTTTTTGATAACCGATAGTGATGTAATCTTGCTTCATCCCATCCCGTTCGATGGTCTCCATGCCTTCATAAACACCAATACCATGATTGACATGGACCACGTAATCGCCGACTTCAAGCTCGTTATAACTTTTGATGCGTTCTGCGTTGGTTAATGTTTGACGGCGTGGCGCCTTCTTTTTGGCCTGTTGAAACAATTCATGTTCCGTTAAAACAATCATATTTTGCGCTGGCCAATCAAATCCTGCGCTTAACGGTTGCACTGCAAGTTGGGTGCGTCCCATCTGCAAACCATCTGTCGCTGTCTGATTAACTTTGACATCAAAGTCAGCCAAAGTCTGTGCTAATTTATCAGCACGTTCGTCAGTGTTCGTCAAAAAGAGGACGGTATTTCCTTGTTTTTGCCAGCGCTCCACTTCACTCTTCAACATTGGCATTTGCCCAAAGAATTGTTGACTTGGGCGAACTGTGACATTTGTCAAACTATCTTGTTTTAGATTTCCAACACCGCGTTGCAAGGGAGAAACCATCAAGGTTGTTTGCTTCAGGTCACGAGCTTGTTGCTCAATCTCAAAACCAAGATCAATTTGATCAAGTGCTAGCTGTTCTTCAGCTTTTTGTTCCCACCATTGTGTATTTTCTTCAGCCATTTGCTTTGCATTATCCAGCGCACGAGGATAGTCATCGAAAACGACTAGTCCAGCTGCTGGTAGATAGTCAAACAAACTAGCTGGCTCTGGATACAAGTAACGTAAATACTGACGGAACGGCGCCAAAATTTGCCCCTGATTTAGGCCATCAATAATCGGTGTCATCGCTTCGGTCAGATGGCGCTTATCGGCACCTTCCAATCGATCACGATTTTCAGTAAAGGCCAATTCAAAACGTGTTTTTGCTGCTTCAAGTTGTGCATCCGTTGCGACCAATTCATTAGCTGGTCGAATCGTCACCTCGTTTAAGTTATCCAAACTTCGTTGCGTAGCCACATCAAAAGTACGTAAAGAATCCAGCTCCGTATCAAAGAAATCCATACGAACAGGATATTCAGCGTCCATCGGATAAACGTCCACAATTGACCCACGTACAGCGAAATCACCCGGTTGACCGACGACCTCATTGCGTTGATAACCCATGGTATGCAACTTTGCCGATAGTTCTGCTAAATCGTATTCATGTTTGAAATCAACTTCTAGTTGCGCTGCCACAAAATCAGCGACAGGCGCTAAATAACGTTGTGCTCCCGCCACACTTGTGACAACAACAGCCTTTGGATCGGTGCGTAGCGCCTCTAAAGCTTGCACACGTGCGATCGGTACATCTAATGACGTTACGGCAATCTCGTTGGCTAGTGTTTCTTCAGCTGGGAAAATATGAACATGTCGATCTGATAGCAAACCAGCCATGTCCTCTGCGATTTGATCCGCATGAAACTGGCTATCTGCCACAACCAACATTGGTTGTTGGACTTTTTGTTCAACCGCAGCCAAATAAGCAGTTCGCGCCGCTCCAGAAAGACCAGTCACAATGTGCCGGCCCCCCTTTTTTAGTTGGCTTGTTAAATTTTTTAAATCCGGATTTTCGGCAATTAAATCAACCAGTTGCATGGCTCTCTCCTCTTCAATAATCCCTTAATTATAGTGATTCATTAGGGTTTGGATGTCATCCCCCGCTGCAAAGTCTTCAAAAATATCCAAAGACTTGTCGACTCCAGCAGCCAGCTCAACCTGCTCGTCCTCACCAAACTTTCCTAACACAAAGTCAATCACTGCTTGATGCGTATGCTTTGGATGTGAAATACCAAACTTCAATCGGTTAAAGTTTTGCGTATTCAAGTGGTTAGCAATACTTTTAATCCCATTGTGTCCACCTGCAGACCCCTTGGCTCGCAAACGAATCTTACCCAAATCCATATCCATGTCATCATGCACAATTAAGATATCTTCCAGTTCAATTTTGTAATAGTCCATCAACGGACGAACTGCACGACCTGAGTCATTCATAAAAGTCGTTGGCTTTACCAACAAAACCTTTTCACCATCGAAGAACCAGTTGGCGACAAAAGCATGATGCTCACTATCTTGTTTAAAGGTTAAATCATATTTATCAGCCAAAGCATCTAGCACAATAAAGCCGACATTATGTCGCGTGCGATCGTATTCACGACCAACGTTTCCCAATCCAACTATCATTTTCATTTTGAATACCTTCTCTTTTATTTAATGCACGAAAGGGGCAGAATCGCGAGGATCCTACCCATTCCATTTAATTGAATTTGCTAACTTTTTACCATTATACGCATTTTACACCAACAGTGCCATGACTAACCCGCAATAATAAAGACGCTCATCAAAATAATTTTTACAAAAAAAGTCCGCATCTTTGTGCGAACTTTTTGCTTTATTCTGAAATTAAATTAAAACCGTGTCGATGTTGACGGATGTAGAACAGAATCATTGCGACCAATGAAACGAACATAATCCCCAACATGACATAAACCGCCTGCGTTGGTGTTTGCCCAATCATCATCGTTTGTCGTAAACCACTAACGGTGTATGTCATTGGTACCCAAGCATGCAATTTCTGATAAATTTCTGGCGATAGTTGAATCGGATAGGTCCCGGCTGACAAGCTCAATTGTGCCACTAACAAAACGACTGACACGAATGAACCCGCGCGACCAAACCATAGATTAATTGCCGTAACGAGTAAGGCATCCATCCAGGCAATTAGAATCAACAACCCTAATGTTGCTGGACCATCTACGTAAGTCATGCCAAGTAACCACTTGCTCAAGAAGAAGAGCACAATGGCCATCATCGTAGCAATCCCCAATAAGATAACTAGCTTAGAACCAACCCAACGCCATAGCGCGTAAATCGTTGTCCGTGGTTGTACTAAATCAATCATCAAATTAATCCCTAGCATTCCAACAAACAGACCTACAGAGAACATGTATGGTGCCATTCCAGTTCCGTTATTTGGGACCTGGTCACGTTCTTGGTGCTTTGTTTTAGCTGGTTGCGCCATTTGGGCATATGTCCGCTTGTTTGCTGGCAAATCGTTGACTCGTTTTGTCGCCTGATCCAATTGATCAGATAACTTTTGATTTCCTTGCTGCACCTGATTCAACGCTGGCCCCATTTGCTGAGCACCTTGATTAAGACGTTGTGAACCATCATGCAACTGTGTTGATCCATCAGCTAGCTGGCTAGATCCTTGCGTTAATTCGCCACCCTTATTTTGTAGCGTACTCAATCCAGTTTGAACTTTACCATTCCCAGCTACTAGCTGTGCGACACCATTTTGAAGTGGCGCCATTTGGTTAGCCATCTGATTAACACCTGCATTAAGTTGTTGACTACCTGACAAAGTCTTGGCATTGCCATCAGTTAATTGCTGACTACCTGCCAGTAAACTATTTTGGGCTGACAATAATTGCGCACTCCCTTGGTTTAGTTCACCCGACTTTTGACTAAGTTGTTGCAACCCACCAGTTACTTGCTTTGACCCATCTGTTAATTTATTTACCGCACTTGGCAAAGCTTGTAATTGTGTCACTTGTTCTTCAATAGCAGGCATTTCAGCTGGCAATCCCTGTGCATGTTGCGCAATTCGCGTTAACGTATCTTGGTTTTCTGCCAAGCTTTTCACCATAGGTGCAATGGCTTCTTGCAAATCAGTCGTATTCTTTTGCAACACTGCTACTTGCGCATCCATCTGTGCTTGATCTGATGCCTGACTGGCTTGAACACTCTGCTTGAGTGCCTGTGTTTGTTCTGGCGTCATCTTTTGTTCTTTTGCTGTTTGATCAATAGCCGCATTAACGTGAGCGTCGCGTCCAGCTGAAATCTTTTGCATCTCAGCTAAGGCAGTTAGACTACTATCAATCTTCTGCGTGACTGTTCGCGCATCTGGAGCAGCACCTTGTTTAGCCTTAGCTTCATTTATGATTCGTTCTAAGTCAGTCAAATCTGACTTCACTTGGTTAATTTTTTTAGGGTCTAATTGCCCTTTTTGTGTCGCATCTTGTAATGCTACGAGTCCCTTGGTAACTTGCTCACTCCCCGCGGTTACCTGTGAAACGGCGTCCGTGTAGTCTTGTACACCGTTATGTAGTTTTGTTTGCCCTACTTGGGCTTGTGACAAGCCATCTGTTAATTGACGTTGACCGTTCAGACTAGCACCCAACCCATCGCTGAGTTGACTTTGTCCAGCTGACAATGCACTGACTCCTTGATTAAAGGCGGGCAGTTGACCCTGCATTTGCTGTAGGCCTTGTCCCACTGCTTGGTTACCTTGACCAGCCTGACCCACACCATCAACATACTGCTTTAATCCGACATCTAACTTCTGGGCCCCCGCACCAAAAGTTAAACTACTTTGCGCTAACGTGCTTAGTCCATCGGCTAACTGCTGTTGACCATTTTTTATCTTACCTGACCCATCCGCCAATTTTTGACTTCCGTCAGCTGCTTTACCAAGACCATTCCCAGCTTCCTTAATTTCAGAAAACATGGCTTTGGTATAGGCTTCAGTCACTGATTCTGAGACACGTTGTTGCATCTTATTTGCGGCTGACTCTGATAGTTTTCCACCAATAAAACTATGCCCTGAACTTGTGGCATAGTCTAACTGCATTTTCCGTGGATGCTTGTCCAGCAAAGTGGTTGCATCTTTTGAAAAGTTCTCTGGTATCGTCATAACCATATAATACTTGCCATCTTTTAGGCCTTTTTGCGCCTGCTTTGAGTTAGTGAAATTGAAATCGAGATCTTTCGACTGCTTTAACTCATGAACCAGCTGATTCCCCACATCGACCGTCTGCTTATGATACTTGACTGGTTTATCATGATTCACAACTGCGACAGGTAATTCATCGACATTCCCATAGGTATTCCACAATGAACCCAAAAATGGTACGGCATATAATGCTGGCAAAAAACATAACACGCTGACCACCAACATCATAAAACGGTGCTTTTTTAAATACTGCCATTCTGCTTTTAACATTGTTCCCCCCTTATTAATTCTGAAATATTGCATATCTTCTATCTTAAATCCTGCTATAATAAGTTCAATATTCAATATTGAACAATGTGTTCAATAAATTCAAAAGGAGAGTCGCATGCGTCATTCTGAACAAAATGCTGAGACCGAAAAACAAATTAAAGCCGCTTTTATCCATGCTGTTGAACTAAAGGGCTTTAATAAAGTGACTATCACCGATATTGCCAAACATGCCCACGTTAGTCGTGGTACTTTTTACGTCCACTACGTCGATAAATATGATTTATTAGAAAAAATTGAGCAAGAAATCTTTGAAAAGTTACAAAGCCATGTGGTTGTGGAACGATTGGAGGAACCATTATTGGCCCGCACCGATGAAGACATAGCCAGTTCAACCTACCGTATCTTTAACTATTATTTGGAGTATATAAATCAAGAACGTGAAACCATTCGCGTCTTGCTCTCTCCCAATGGCGATCCCTATTTCTTCGATAAGATTAAACAAATCATTGACCAGCTCTTTACAAATAAATTAACTGAGCTAAATGGTCACTTTTCAGATAAACTACCAATTTCCTATTCAAAGGAACTATCCATCACCAACCTCCTAAACATTGTGCGTCATTGGTTAAATAGTCCCGACCCTGAAAGCCCCGATGAACTGGCCGAAATTTTAATGCAAAGTCGCTTACTAGCGCCACGTGACTTATTAGTATTTGATTAACTTATATACCCAATGACTTACTCATAAACTTCATATACTCTTGTCAAATCTCATTTTATTCTCACATAAACGCCCTATTAGCTTAAAAAACGTGTTATGATAGAGGAATTAATTAGAAAAACAAGGAGGCCAGCGCCAGATGCTTGAAAATTTGGTGAAATCAAAAGAATCATTGACCGTGGTCACTGAAGACACCACTTTAAGTGAAGCACTCATGATAATCGAAGATTTCAATTATCGCGCGCTCCCTATTTTAGATCAAAGCGGACAACTCTTCCGGGGTGTTATCTACAAATTGCACTTGTATAAACACAAAGCTAATAATGGGGACATGCAACAACCCGTCACGTCAGTGATGCGTAACACTACTAAATTCATCAATCTTGATGATTCCTTTTATGACCTCACTTTTGCGCTACGCGACCTCCCATTCATTTCCGTTTTAGACCATGAAAATCATTTTGCAGGTATCATCACGCATAATCGATATATGCACCTGCTCGAAGATTCTTGGTGCCCCACGACTGCTAGCACTGTGCTAACGATTGCGACAAGTGGTGAACGTGGTAGTTTAGAACGCGTTTCAAGAATTATCGCGCGGTATACGACCGTACTTTCACTTTTGACATTGAACCCCGACAATGACTTGAGTACAGCTCGGATTGTTGCAACAATTCCAGCTGAAGTTAATGAAGCAACAATTGGTAAGATTTCACGTACTCTGGTACGTAAAGGGTTTGCCCTTGAAAACATTGAAAAAGTGCATCATAACTAAAAAAAAGCATACCCGCTTGGGTGTGCTTTTTTTGTTTATCGTTTAACCTCTTGGTGCTAAACAAAAAAAGAGACCACGCAAGTCGCAGTCCCTGTTCATTTATGATTTTAGTAATTTCCGTAGTACTTCAAAGTTGACGTCTTTCCAATACCCGGGTTGAAACTGTTGGTTGGATCATTCTTGTGATAATGCTCAACCAAAGCTGGTGCAGCCTTATACATGTGTCCCACGTTGTGTTCAGCAGGATAAATGGCACCACGTTCATCAAAGATCTTGAGCATTTCTTCCTTCACTTCATGTGCATCAACACCCTTCTTCAACACATAGTCTTGGTGCATAACGTGATCAAGGAAGTGTCCATAATATAGCTTATATTGAATCTTGTCATCAAGCTCCTTTGGAAGGTGCTCGAACCAATTAAATTCATTACGTGGCAAAGCCACATCGATTGGCAAAATTTCAAGATTATCATCTTGGAAAACTTCTTCCAAACGGATCGCAACACTAGCTGTTACATAACGGTGTGTTGCGGCAACCTTGGCTTCATGTGGCGTACACTCGAAGTAATCACCCTCTTCTGTCTTGAAGAATTCCTTCAAATAGGCACGCGCTTCATCAATCCCATCACCTTCCATCTTCAATTGAAGGTAGTGTTGGTAACGATCACGATATTGTTCCATTCGCTTTGGCAATTGGTTTGGAATTGCATGGCTCATGGTCTGCAACATACGGTCTGGGAAGTATGGCTTAAACGTTGGAATGTGGTCCAAAATACGTTCAGCTGTTGCACGCATATTAAACAAATAAGGTAGTGCGTCGGTTCCCAATGTATCAATCACAACCAATGAATCTTTACCATACTTCTTGGCAAGGTCGTAAGCTTCACGGTGCATGTATTCCCCTGAAACAGGTAAGTGCTTGAATTCAGTCATGATGTGACGACGCATCTTCTCAAGTACGTCCGGATCATTGGTTCCAATATAGAACACTTGTGAGGCATCAGCCTTAGGATACGTATCCATACGAACCGCAAAAGTGGCAAGTTTTCCAGCTGCACCAGAAACTTCATAAAGTTCCTTAGGGTTGGCATTGTAACGTGTTGGTTCAGACGCATCCACATCACGAACACGCGCTTCATAATCACGCATATGCGCAACATGATTATCATCACGTTCTACATTATTAATATCGAAATTACGGTTTTCCAAATTCGTAATAATTTCTTCAGGGGTATCCCCTAAATCAATTCCCAAATGGTTCACCAAATGTAATTCATCATTTTCATCAATTTGTGCATACAAGGCAAGTTCAGTATAGGCTGGTCCACGTTGGATCAAAGCTCCACCTGAATTATTGTTAACTCCACCAACAACGGTAGCACCAATATTTGAAGAGCCAATGACAGAGTGTGGCTCACGGTCAACGTCATCCAACGTTTCCTCAAGCTTATGCAATGTCGTACCGGGGAAGGCTAACACTTGTTCGTTATTGTTAATCAATTGCAAACCTTTAATTCGCATACCGTTAACGACAACAATATCACGGTCATAACCTGAAGCTGGAATGGAACCTTCCGTCAGACCGGTATTTGCTGCTTGCATCAAGATAATAATATTATTCTTGTGCAAAACTTCCAGCACATGCCACAATTCCATTAAGTCGGCTGGCTTAACAACTGCAAGTGCATCCCCTTTTCCTGAACGATATCCTTCGCGATAGGGACGTGAACGTTCCTTGGATGTAATCACATTATGCTTTCCAACAATTTCCGTAAGCTCTTCTACAACACTCATATTCACAAACCCTCCAATTAAAATCTCTTTACAGTATTATTATACCACTTTAATTTTAAGGTACAGCATATCTAGTTAAACCACAAAAAAACCAGTCAGCTAACTGACTGGTCGGTTTTATCTAAGGATATCAATTAAATTTTTATTGGCCGCTTGCTTGGCCGGTAACCAACCAAAAATAACACCAACAATCGTTGACACACCAATTGCGAACACCACATCCCGCAAGGTAATCACTGCTTTGATATGCATATTCCCTGGAATCACCTTCACAGCTCCTGAAGCAATCAGATAACCTGACACCAATCCAATCAATCCACCGGTCACCGTCAAAATGATGGCTTCAATCAAAAATTGGTTACGAATATTCGCTTCTGTCGCTCCAACAGCTAAACGAATCCCGATTTCCTGGGTACGTTCTGAGACAGAAATGTACATCATATTCATAACACCAATTCCAGCAATAAATAGTGAAATTCCCGCCACGGCTGTCACAAAGAAAGTAATCCCGTTCAACACCTTACTAATTTGTCCAATCCACTTATTATTGTCCTCGTACTCATAGGTCCCATTTTGGCGGTTCGCCCCGTTCTTTTTGAGTAACTTTTCTGCCTTACGGCCAATTTTCTGTGGGTTTGCGCCCTTTTTGACATTGAGCGTCATAATTGACCCAGTTGTATTGTTTTCTTTCAAGTAAGCGTTGTACGGAATGATCGTGTCACTTTGATACGTATCATCCGTTGTAAATGTCCCAATCACGGTGTAGGCGTAATTCCCCAATGTTACCGATTTGCCGAGCGCATTTTCTGGAGATCCAAAATATCGTTTCGCTAGTCCCTTGCTAATCAACATGTTGTTCTGCCCCACGTCTAAATCCGCCTGACTAAAGTAGTGCCCACTATCAAGGTCGGGACCGCCGCTGCGTTTGCGAGCTACGGTAAAGTCTAATTCGCTCTCATCCCCATTAAGACTACCAAAATCACTCCCATAGTCGCCGGATAAAGTCGAAATTTTGGCATCAGTAATATCAGGACCAATTTCGCTACTCCGCAGGAAACTGACATCCGCTTGGGTAAAGCCATTCATACCTGCATCAGTATCACTTGTAAAGTCTATTTGAGCCTTCAACTCCCCACTTTTCGACGTTTTAAATTGCGACTTAGCCATCTGATTAACCCCATTTCCAATCGCCATAATCGTTATGACAGAGGCAATTCCAATGACAATCCCAATGATGGTCATAAAGGAACGTTTCGGGTTCATTTTAAGAGATTGAAAAGCCGTGATAATCGTTTCTCTAAATGTCATAATCAGCTCCCATCACTTGCCCGTCCAAGATTTTGATTAACCGTTCCGCTTGTTCACCCACCGAAGCGTCGTGCGTCACAATAATCAATGTCGTCCCAGCAGCATTTAAGCGCCTAAAAACATCCATAATTTCTATAGTCGTCGCACTATCTAACGCCCCCGTTGGTTCATCAGCAATCACGATATTTGGATTCGTCACAATCGCACGTGCAATCGCCACGCGCTGTTGTTGCCCACCGGACAATAATTTAGGATAAGTATCCGCCTTATCTAAAATGCCAACCTGTGCCAGAACATCTTCCACAATCCGCCGAATTTCTTTGTGCGGCTTTCCTTGATATTGCAATGGTAAACCGACATTATCCGCCACCGTCATATTGTTAATCAGCTTAAAATTTTGAAAAACCCAACCAACATTTTCATTTCGAAAGCGCGTGTATTGTTTCTTGCTCAAGGCTCGCGTATTTCGACCATTGAGCAAGTAGCTCCCTGAAAAATCACGATCCAACAAACCAATAATGTTCAATAACGTCGACTTCCCTGACCCAGAGTGTCCCATAATCGCAACAAACTCACCATCATTAATCGTGATATTAATATCTTTGAGAACATGTTGTTTTTCCTTGCCATGCATAAAAAATTTATTGATTTGCTTTAACTCTAACATCTGGTGCGCCCCCTAAATCTTTTTGCCATCAAGGTTACGCGTTCCAGGCGCCTTAACAATTGTTGCGGTCGAACTTAAATCCGTGTCGTCCACAATATAGCTGGCCCCAGATTTCTGCACTGGCAGTTGATGTTTATGGGCTCGGCCATCTTGAACTAAATAGACATATGTTTGCCCGTTTTCTTTTTTAACTGCTGAAGCTGGTAAGGCAACTTTATCTTGCTTAATCTTAAGCGTCACCTGTTGTCCAACCCGGTACTTGGCAGCAGCCGTTGTTTTGAAATCGTAAGTCGTCACCTTACCACTCGTCTTAGCAATTTGTGAGATAAAGGTGATTTTTTCAGTTGACGTTGTTGCTCCAGAATTTGTCGCAACTTGGGCGACAGACCCAGTTGCCAAATTATCGTAGTCAAAATCCGTCACACTTGATGCAATATATTTATCAACTGAGTCAATGACAATTTTGACGTTGTTGGTATCCGTATCATCAATCGAAAGCATGCCATCATAAGGTGCCACAATATTTTTTGTGGCACGATTTATCTTACGTTGTGCATCCGTCAATTCAGATTGTAAATCTCCAGTATCGTTACCCTTTTGTTGTGCGTTCGCAATTTGCGTCTGCAATTGGCTAACTTGATTCGTTGCCTCCGCCAAATCCTGCTGATTTGTTGCGATTCCCAAAACATCGCCTGCACTTACATTGGCTCCGTCATTAACATACAGATTGACCTTTGCTCCCTCAGGCACTGAAATTTCCTGCTGATGGCGGGCCTTTACAACGCCAGATTCACTAATTGGTTGAACCTGTATTGGATGCACGGTGGCTTCCTTTGATTCGTCCTTAGCTTTCTGCGGCTTTGATAATGCCATGATAATCCCCATCACCACCACTACCAACACAATTACCGCTAAAATAAGGCGTCGCTTTTTACCCTTAAATGCTTTTTTAAACATACCCTGATTCCTCCCAAGAAATACGATAAAACGTCCTATGCTTACAGTTTACCTGATTATCCTAAGGCTTCAACGGCAATAAACCGTAATGCTGGATTTTGATCCGTTCGACAAATATTAAGTTGTGCATAGTTTGCCAACTTGAATTGCGTTTCTGACCCCATAATTTGTGGTGGTAAACAATAACAACTGCGATTAATATACCCCACTTGAACTCTAAGTAACTCTAGGTTAGATTTCTCAATTTGTGTCAAAAATGGACGCAACAGCGGCGCGATACCTAATACCAATAACCAAATCCAACTAAACTGGATAAGCTGATATAATCCTGCGACGCCGGCCAGTAGGCAACAACCAACGCCAACCGCCCAGACAAGTTGGTCGCGCTTCGGTGGATTTGAAAAGACATTTGGTTGGTCGAAGGCGATTCCAAACTGATCATTGACCCATGTCCGCACCTGATGTTGTGATGCTAGTGGTATTAACAAGCACTTTGTTTGCGTATCAGCTGCAGGGTCATTTAAAATCGCTGACACTTGATAAAGGCGTAACAGACGCAAGCCAAAAGACTGCTCAATTTTAATTCCCATAACATCATCTCGCCTCAGTACATTACGATCACGCTCGAGCCACCCATTACTAATAGCAAAATGGTCCGCATGCACCATTAATTTGAATTTTGCATACTTGAAATACTGCATGCCGATTGACCATCCGGGCATTAACATTAATACCAGCGCAATCATCCAACCATTTAGTGGTATATTGATGCCGACATGCAGCGCAACCCAGTCACGCATTTGTGCCAGATCCATCAAGACTGGTACCATCAGTAAATAGTTTGCAGACAATAAGCCAGTTACAATTAATCTTTTTGGTGTAACACCTGACGCCATCTGTACGCCTGTTGCTGCATCAGTAACTACTTGTTTTTGAAGATGGTTTAACACCAGCTCAAGTTGCTCGACTTCTGTCTTTTTCAAAGCACAGAAAGTGACCTGTGTTTCATCACCACCATTTTTAAAATATAGCGTCAGCCCTGAAACGTTTAATAACTGCTGTAACCAGTTTTGCTCGATGCGATAATTCACTAGGGCTTGTTTTTGGTTCAATTCAAATGACCTGTGTTCAAAGCAGCCATAACAAATGCAGATACTTGATGTTTTTATTTGATAAGTGGTGTGTTGATACGTTAAGCCAATGGCAATAACTTGATACAGGACAAAGATGGACCATATTGGAACAGCAAAATCCGGACGATGTAGGGCGTGAATGAACACTTGGCACATGGGTATCAAAAACAAGACATCCAACAGCACTTGTTCACCCTTGATGAGGAAAAATGCTTTTGCTTGCTTATTCATTTTCTAACTCCATGTTTTTAACCTCTGCGTTGAAGTAGGTAATCAAGCGACATGCCTCACGCTCTGATATCCCGTGTAAGGCAAAACAACGAGCGGCGGTTTGAATTTCTACATCACAAATATGTAAATATTGCTTAATCATATGCGTTTGTTGCGTGATCCCATATACACGAGCGTACGGTATCCATGTTTTACATTTAACCACGCGACCACGCTCTAACTTAAAATGCTGCCTTTCATGATCCATATGTAAGCGTGCTGTCATGTAATAATTACGTTGATGAAGATACTCAAAAAACAGTCCAACGAAAAATATTCCCCATATCCACTTATCCCAAGTTGAATTCAATTGTAACAAGTGTCGTCCCAAAAGAAGTCCGGCTAATAGGCAACCGTCTACGCTCAATATCGCCCCCATGGTATAAAACCAGTACTTACGTGTTGACTGCCACTCCTGTTGCGTTTTCATATTTCCCCCTTACTTCATAATTCCCCAATTTCTGCTAAATGTTTTTTATAGATAACTTCAGCAATTGATGGTCGAATTACCTTTTCGTATACCAAGAAATCTAAATACTCTTTAAACTCAGCCTTATTTTGTGATGTGGCGATTTTTTGCCGTATCAAGTTAAGTTTCTTTTTTGCCACAAAGTAAGACTCCCCGCTCTTTTTTTGATAATGGTTAATCTTAAAATCCACTTCAATAAATTCTCTTATCAGTTGCAACTCCTGCTCACTTAAATACCTAATCCACCTTTCCATCTCATATCACTCCCTCTCTTATCCTAAATCCAACTCAACTTTATAAAAACCGGACTTTTTTGTCAAATGAAAAGAAATTATTTTCACTCTGGTTATAAATAAAATTTAAGTATATTCACATTTTAATCGATACCTTATTTTTTAATTCGTTGAACCGCCAAGCATGAACAACTTTTTTAAATTTCAAGCATATTTTTACGTCATTCCTTTTCCTAAACTTAAAACATAGCTGGTAATGACAAAACACATTTGAGGAGGAATTATATATGGGAATTGCTTTACGATTAGCTCGAAAATATGGTATGAGATTCTACCGATTGATTATGCGTTGGATTGGCGAAGGCTTCAGCATTGCTTGGATTGAAAAACAACTAAAACGACGCACTCGAAAGCGGCGCCACTAACCCCTTACTTCATAAAGTATCACCAGCTAAAAAAAGGATCATCACAAAAGTGATGATCCTTTTTTCATTTCAACCCTGATTTAACGAATTTTCTTTCCGGGCAAGGTGATTAAACTCCAAATGAACATAATAATTGGCATAACCAAAACAACCCAGAAACCAACCGCGAGGAATTGTGAATAATCAATATTTAAACTCCCCACAATTGAGTTTTGCAGTTCTTGATATACCATAACAATCGCATAAACAATAACCCCAAAATCAACAATGGCAATTAACATGGCAACTGCCTTAGCAATATAGCTACGAATTAATTGCAGCAACATATAAAGAATTGGGCAAATCATCAAAATATACATCAAGAGTGTAATCTTATGAGCATCAATGCCAATTGTTGTTAAATATGCACTCGAATTATTCAAAAAATCATAAAGACGAATCGTTCGTTCATCCGTATTTGGTAAATCGATTTGCAAAAATGGCAAGGTAAACAGTGCTAATAAATCCACGAAACCAATGATGAAACCAATCACACTTGTTCGCGAACGACGACCACGAGGTTGTGTGGTTGGCTGTTCAACGATGACTTCCGGTTGATTATCTGCCACTTCCGGCGCCACTTTAGTTTCAGGCGATTCTGCAACATTATGCGTTTGATCATACTTGGCCACGCGTGTGGCAGGTGTTTCATCACTCGCTAGTTCATCAACATTTTGTTGTTGGTTTTGCATTAATTCAGCAAGTTCACCCGTCGTTGGCTGACGTCCATACAATTTTTCAAATACTGCAATTACTTCTTGTTCATTCATTTTTTCATACTCCTGTCGCTCAATTTATGATTACTGGTATTGGGCAATTAAAGCCTTCAACTCAGCCTGGGCTGCTGCATCTTCAGAAACTTGGAACGTCTCGTCTGGGGCATATTCTGAAATATATTCACCATCATCATCATATTCACCAAATCCAGTATTGGTTGAAGCTGGACTACCATTACCTAACTTCAGTTCATAGACGACACCATTATCACCAAGGAGATACTTAGAGATTGGCTTATCAAAATTCATATCCACAGAGTAGTTGCCAGCCATTGAACTTTCGGCTGAAAGATCTTGTTGACCAATCTTGCCTGATTTTGACTTATAAAAGACACAGCCACCAAGTGAATGGATTTTAAACCCAGCTTTTCCTGGATTGTCTTGATTTTGCACTTGAATTTCACCATCAGGAGAATCTGCATACCAATCACCACGACCAGCAGCACCATGATCAAAATACCAATCAGTTACAGCCATGTGACCCATCTTGGCCCGTTCACCAGCCCAGTTATTGAAAGCTTGATTGATTTTTTCAGCTTGCGCCGCTGTTAAATTCACGGATGACTTACTGGTATGGCTCTCACTCGACTTTGTTGATGAATCCGCGGATGTTTGCGCCTCAGATTCCGATGATGCTTTCTCTGCCTGCCGTGATGATTCTGACATTGAACGTTCTTTGGCAGCCAAACTTGAGCTTGAAGCTGACATTTCAACTTTTTGCACGTGATGCTTTGCAAAGGCAGCACCTGCAAAAATTGACCCTCCCAATAAAACAACTAGCCCTAAAATAACTAACCAAACCTGTTTCTTTTTCATTTCCCAACTCCATACTTCCTAATTTATTTATGATTCATCTGCACCATCATTGGTTCGGGAATGTACCTTATCGGCATAATCCTCGCCCCAAACGGCCATTGCTTGAATAACTGGCTTAAGGGTTGCGCCAAATTTGGTCACCCGATACTCCGTCTTAACCGGTACAACCGGATAGACTGTTTTATGGATGACCCCATCATCCTCTAGTTCTGCCAATTGTTTGGCTAACATGCGTTTGGAAACATATGGTAATTTTTCCTGTAATTCAGAAAAGCGTAACACCGTATTCTCAAATAAATGATACAAAATCACACTTTTCCATTTACCGGCAATAAACTGTAAAGTGTTTTGTACTGGACAACCCACATCGCAATCATATAATTTACGCATCATATTACCTCCGCTACTCTATCATACCATTTTAAACGGGGTGCACAATAATTCACCTCTTCCTATTCATTTAAATAGGTGTAGTATATGAGTTGTCAGGAGGTATGATATGAATAATTCAATGAAAGCTGTTGGTTTCTACCAACATTTACCTATTACAGACCCTGCTAGTTTTGAAGACGTAACAATCCCCATCCCAACACCAGGGGCCCATGACTTACTTGTCCAAGTACAAGGTGTTTCTGTGAACCCCGTGGATACAGGCGTTCGTAAGGGGGGCCGTAAAAACAAATTAGCACACCCTAAAATTATTGGTTGGGATTCAGTCGGCACGGTCACAGCCGTTGGTCCTGAGGTTACTTTGTTTACTCCAGGCGATCGCGTTTGGTATGCCGGCGAATTTACAAAAGCTGGTAGTGATGAAGAATTTCAAACCGTCGATGAACGCATTGTTGGTCATGCTCCCCAAACATTAACCGATCAACAAGCTGCTGCCATTCCGCTGGTGGGTTTAACGGCTTATGAAGCTTTATTTGAAAAAATGCATTTAGACTTCACCTCACACCAAGGTGAAAGTATCTTAATCATCAATGGATCTGGTGGTGTCGGCTCAATGGCTGTGCAACTCGCTAAGTTAGCTGGTTTGACTGTCATTGCAACAGCCTCTAAACCCGCTTCAATCGATTGGGTTAACCAACTTGGTACAGATTACGTGGTTGACCACCATCAATATTTAGTTAAGCAAGTACGCGCCCTAGGTTTTAAAAATGTTGATTATATTTTGAATCTCAATAATTTGGATGCCCATTGGCAAGAAATTGCTGAATTAATTCGTCCCGACGGGATGATTGCGGCAACGACTGAAAACCATCGTTTAATTGACCTACAAGCTTTAACCAAGAAACGTGCAACGTTTGCTTGGGAATGGATGTATAGCAAGTCATATTACCAAACTGATAATATGATTACACAACATGATATTTTGGATCATATTGCCCAGTTATATAACGACAAAGCGCTCCAACCAATAGATACTGTGCATTATCAGCCTATTAACGCTGAGAATATGCGGAAAGCGCATGCTGATGTTGAATCTGGCCATATGGTCGGTAAAGTAAGCCTAACTGCTTGGTCGTAATTTAAATAAACGGCGTCCCTTATTGGGGACGCCTTATTTGATTCAGGTATCCTGTATTTATTTACGCTCTATTTTCGTATAGAATAGTATGATAACAGTGCGCGGGAGGGATAACGAGTATGCGGAAATATATGAAAAAATTCATGAATAGCTCAGCCATGCAAACAATCGTCGATTATTGCACACGCATCTACTTGGGTTATTCGAGTGCCGCAATTACCTACTATGCCCTCCTCGCCATCCTACCAACGCTAATTGTCGCTGGTAATTTACTATCAATCCTCAACTTAAGTTTAAATAACGTGATGCATTTTCTCAATCACTCACTGCCACCATCCGCTTTAACGATTGTCCGCCCTATTATTAAATCAATTCTAACGCAACACGGGTTAGGCGGTTTTTCAATTTCCTTAGTCGTTATGCTCTGGACAATGTCCCGCATGGTTGCATCCATTCGCATTTCGCAAAATACTATTTATGGGGTCAAACCAAAACATATCGCCATTATTGACCAGTTTGTTTCTTTCTTCTGGCTTATTTTAATTCTTGGAATTATCGCTGCCTTGTTAATGTTTGCCGCCTTCGGTTCAAATATTCTTGATGCTCTACCAATCAGACAATCAACGATTAACCACATTAACGCAACGCGACCGTACATCGTTGCAATTGGACTTTTCATTGGTGTTAGTCTTTTCAATTGGTTGTTGCCTGCCAAAAAGCCCTGGCTACCTTGGGCGCTGTTGGGAACATTTCTCGAAGTATCAGCGTTCATGCTCCTAACTCAAGCTTTCAGTGCTTATGTTTCAATCATCGCAAAAGCTTATTCTTTTTATCAGGCCATTGGTTCGGTGATTGTCGCCATGCTCTGGTTAAATTTCATGGCCTTGATTAGTAATATCTGTACGATTATTACAGCTATTTTAAATGATTTTTGGCCCGGAACCTCATTACGACGACGTTCACCATTCCAAGCCCGCGTGAAGTAACAAAATTTAAGTTCCGTTTCAGTCCTGCTTATCAAATGTTTAAGCTAACGGCGTTATATTATATTCATACCTAATTAAGAGAAAAGCAACCCATACTTTTTTCATAAACCTACTCCTATAAAAAACACCAGGAATCCACCTGGTTTTTTTTTTGCACTATTTTGCGAAAAGAAAAACCCCTGCCACTGGCAGGGGTTTTCGTTTAATTAAGCATTAATAACACCAACTAAGATCAAGGCGATAACTAAAATACCAACCGCAATTCGGTAGTATCCAAAGGCCTTAAAGTCATTCTTCTTAACATAATCAAGCAAGAACTTAATGGCGATATATGCAACAACCCATGAAACCATGAATCCAACAAACAGTACCCCAGATTGAATCATGGTAAAGCTACCACCCTTGAGGAAGTAACTACCAAGCTTCAAGATTGCGATACCGAACATCATTGGAATACTCATGAAGAATGAGAATTCTGTTGCCACGAAACGTGAGGCACCTAAGAGCAAAGCCCCTAAGATAGTTGCCCCTGAACGTGATGTTCCTGGGATGATGGCTAGCACTTGGAAGAATCCAATGAATAATGCCATCTTGTAACTCATAGCATTCAAATCCGTCAACCATGGTTGCTTGTCAGACAAGTAATTTTCAATAATGATAAACAAGAAACCATAAAGAATCAACATTGCAGCAACAACCCAAACGTTGTCGCCCATGTAATCATTCAAGGCTAACCCGATAATCGCTGAAGGCAACACTCCGACGATAACCTTCGACCACAAACGCCAAGTTTGATTCTTCTCAACTTGCGTCTTAGAGGGGGCAAATGGGTTCAGCTTATTGAAATAAAGCTGTAGCACGGCCATAATCGCCCCCAGTTGAATCACATATTCATACATGTGAGTGAAGGCTTTGGTCCAAACCGCACCACCGGGAATTCCCATTAGTGAGTCGGCGATAATAATATGCCCCGTTGATGAAATTGGTAGGAATTCAGTAATTCCTTCGACAATTCCAATAATAAAGGACTTTAAAAGTTCAATCATAAGTTATCTCCTATATTTACTTAACATTACCATACCAAAAATTTACAGCTAGCAAAACCTTTATGCACTTTTTTTAATTCTTTTTAAATTAGCGTATAATATCCCTTGCAATGTTATACGCTGTACAGTATAATTTTATGTATAAACTAATCGTAATTGAAATAGGAGAAAATATTATGAAGAAGAAATTATATAAGTCAGATAACCGTGTCCTTGCTGGAGTTCTTGGTGGCGTTGCCAACTACCTAAACATTGATCCAACTGTCATTCGTATTCTATTCGTTATCATTGCGTTCATCACTGGTTTTGTACCCTGTGTGATTTTCTATATTATTGCTGCAATGATCATGCCCGATATGCCTAACTTCTCACAATATGAACGTGAAGATGTAACGCCTAACAAAGATGACGAAATCTAATTAAACTAAAAACACTGCCGAGCTTTATGCTCAGCAGTGTTTTTTATTTTGTATAGCCAACCGATTGAATATTAGTTGGTTGCGAAATGCTAATTTCTGGATGCGCCATAATATAATCACCAATTAAATCAGCCGTTTCCCGTTGTATCTCACGTACAATCTTATCAACTGAAAACATCGGGAAATCACCAGCACCGCTCGCGCGATAATTATTCATGGCAACTTCGTAGACCTCATCCATCACAATTGGCACACCGTGATATGACACTGACTGCACTCGATTTCCACATGGGCGACTAAAGTCAAAAGTATAATCAATTCCAGACCAAATATCATAATTATAATGTTGTACTTTGGGTACTAGATAATCCTGGTTCACACCTAATTGACCATCTGTTTGCACAGAAAAATACTGTGCATTAAGTTCTAAGGCTGCGATGATATCTGCCCCAGTTAACTGTTCAACTACTAAAGTGTTGGGATAGATGTAATTGGTCATAATATCCCGCAACGTCACTAAGTCCGGTAATCCTTGAACCTCATCATTGAATAAAGCAGTATTCGCAATGTGCGTATGTCCAGCATCCATCTGAACACGATTAACTAACTCAATGAATGGGTGATTATGCAACCGTGCCTCAAAATGATCATCAATATGCATATTGTTTCCGACATGCCCCACCGGTTGATCCAACCATTCGTTGGTAGCCTTTTGCCAGGGTTCAATCATTTGTACAATTTCTTCCTGCTCTAATTGTAATCCAGTCGTCACAAGTTCAGCTGACCCCATTTTAATGCCATTTTGATTATCCAATTCGAGCCGAATCACGCCAACATGACTTGCACGGTAACCCGGCTGGGTCGTTGGCACTTGATTAACGACATCAGCAATTTCACGATGTTGATGGCCTGTAATTAAGGCATCAAGCCCCTCAAGTTGTAATAGTTGATAGCCCTGGTTCTCTCCAGTTAACGGTTCAAGTGGTTCCCCAGTTTCCAAATCTTCTGAAAAACCACCGTGATAAGCCACGGCAATTACGTCTACATTTGGACGCAAATACGCAATATATTTCTCGGCAACCGCAACCGGGTCCAAGAATGTTAAATTTCTGATATGCTCTGGTGTCTCCCAGTGTGGAATATAACTCGTCGTCAAGCCAATCACACCAACACGCACACCACTCTGTTCAAAAATTTCATAAGGCTTTCCAATAAATGGCTCCCCAGTTTGATTATCAATGATATTTGCATTGAGTAAATGCGGGTCATTCGCCAGAAGGTCTGTTAGATAATCACGCCCATAATTAAATTCATGGTTTCCTAAAATTCGAACATCATAACCAATTTTTTGGGCCAAATCTCCATAAATAGCGCTTTCAGAAAATGGTTGTCGGGCTACATAGTTTGTCAGTGGTGACCCTTGAATAAAATCACCATTTTCAATGGTAAGAACCATGTCTTCATTAGCATTTGAATGCTGTAGTTGCTCAATAACGGTTGCGGCACGTGCTAATCCAAAAGCATCATTAATGTTTGGTCGCCTAAAATCATCTGCCCGAATATAGCCATGTACATCAGAAGTCGATAAAAGTGTTACACGCATACTCTACCTCCAAATTTATACAAGCCGCTTACGGATTTGACCAGAAACGTAATCAATGACCGTAACCATCACAATAATTCCCAATAAGATAATGCCAACACGCGACCAGTTACGCGTTTGAAGCGCGAAAATCAATGGCGCTCCAATCCCCCCTGCTCCAACAATACCTAGAATAGAAGCCGAACGAACAGCTATTTCAAACCGGTAGAGTGTGTAATTCATGAATGCTGGTAGTACCGCAGGTATTGTAGCTAAAGTTAAACTATCTAAACTAGACCCACCAGCAGCAACAATTGCTTCATTCGGTCCCCGATCAATATCCTCAATTGATTCGGAAAACAATTTTCCTAACATTCCAATTGAATGAATTGATACCGCCAAAACGCCTGCATAAGCTCCTGGACCAACCGCTTTAATGAACATAAGTGCTAAAACAATTTCTGGGAAAACACGAATGACTGTTAAAATAAATTTTCCAATCGATGAACGAACATTGAGCCCACGTTTTGTATGCGCTGCAAAAAACGCAAATGGCACTGATAAAAACGCCGAGAAAAAAGTACCCAAAAAAGCGATTGCTAAAGTTTCAACTAAAGCATTTATGAGATCTTCACCATCCCCGGTATGCACATACGACCAATCTGGGTGAAACAATCCACTAAAGATTGAACGTGTCACTTCGCCAGCAGTTTCCTTGATACTACTTAAATCAACACCAGAAAAGGCCCAAATGTAGATAAGTACCACAACTAGCAAAATCAACCATGGTTTAATACGTTGCCATGGGCTTCTGTTTACTTTTTGCATTATGCCAAGGCCTCCCGTAAGTAGTTTGAAATACCATCAACAACGACAACAACAATTAAAATACCAATAATCACGATTGCGGTTCGACTATAGAGAAACATTGAAAGCGTTTGATCTAGGTATAATCCAACGCCCCCTGCTCCAAGGTATCCTAATACTGTTGATGCACGTACATTAATTTCTAGCGTATATAAAAAGTAACTCAAAAATTGGTTGAAAACTTGTGGAATCACTGAAAAGAAAATTGTTTGCACATGATTCGCGCCAGCAGCTGTTAATGCTTCGACCGGCCCCTCATCAATGGTTTCAATAGATTCATAAAACAACTTAGAAACCATTCCAAAGCTAAAGATGGTCAATGCTCCAACACCAGCCATCGGCCCAATTCCAACAATCGCCACGAAAATTGCTGCCAACAACATATCTGGAATCGCACGTACAATGTTCAAAAAGAATCGTACAACGCTTAAAATAAATTTGTTTTTCATGATGTTTCTTGAAGCTAACAAACTAAACGGTAAAGCCAACAGCGTTCCCAGTAGCGTTCCTACTAATGCCATTTGGATCGTCTGTAACAGAGGATCAATAATAACTGGAAAGTATGACCAATCTGGATGTGCCATTTCTTTCCAGATTTCAAAAAATTGATCCCAACTAAACTCACTAAATTCCCCAATTGATTGGGTTGCAGTGATTAAGATAAGCATTAACAAAATTAAAGTCAAAAGTCCTTTAACATGCCACTTTTGACTGAATTTACGTTCAGGTAAAAGTGCATCCATTATTGTTTACCATCACTTTCTTCAGCATAAATGTTAGCAAAATCCGATTCCTTAACTGATTCAATCGGTGCATCATAGACTAATTTTCCAGCTCTTAACCCAACTATACGACTAGCATATGCCATAGCAAGCGGGACACTATGTAAGTTAACAATAACCGTCATACCTAATTCTTCATTCAAACGCTTCAAATCATCCATAACTAGTCGTGTTGTTTTCGGATCTAATGATGCAATTGGCTCATCAGCAAGAAAAACAGTGGGTGACTGCATCATGGCACGAGCAATCGCAACACGTTGTTGCTGTCCACCAGATAACTCATCAGCACGAGTATAATACTTATCCAGCATATTAACACGTTCTAAATTTTGTTCGGCGCGCTCTTTATCCGTCTTAGAATAAAGGCCCATCACGCTTTTCAAGGTTGAATAATACCCAACTCGTCCATTAAAAACGTTGCGAGCAACCGATACACGATTAACTAGATTGAAATTCTGGAAAATCATTGCAATATTGCGTCGAATTTGACGAAGTGCTTTACTTTTGGCTTTCGTAATATCCTCACCATCAATTAGGATACTACCGGTTGTAACATCATGTAGTCGATTAATGGCGCGAAGCAATGTACTTTTCCCAGCTCCTGATAATCCCACTACTACTACAAATTCACCTGCGTGAATATCTAAATTAATGTCATCTAGACCAACGGTTCCATTTTTATATACCTTAGACACATTTGAAATTTTTACTGTCCCTTTAGGATTTTCCATAATTGTACGCACTCCATCTATCAGATTTTATTTAGCAGATTACTGCAATTTTTAGTCTTAATAATAAGTCGAATGATCTCTACGCCGAATGCAATCATCACAGCGAATGGCATAAAAAAAGAACTAATCATTTTGGATTAGTTCTTCAATTTTTAACACTTTACACTCATGCAACTATTGCATGTCTTCAATCTTCTTTTGGTAATCACGCACCTTATTGAAGTTTGAATCCTTGGTATCAGTAACACCTTCCCAAGTATAGACATCCTTCATAATTTGCTTACCTTGCTTATCATCATTTGCCACATGCTTCATGGCCTTCTTAATTTCCTTTTGGTCATGCTTTGAAACACCCTTACGAACTGAAATAGTATCATTTGGAATTTCAGACGTGTACTTGATAACACGGGTATTCTTAAAGACCTTCTTGTTGTCGTCCTTAACAAGGTTACGGGCATCATCGAAGACAAATGCTGCGTCAGTGTCTCCGTTCAAAACAGATAGAACACCTTGATCATGCCCTTTAACTGTTACCAACTTTGATGACTTTAGAACATTGATGCCATCCTTTTTCAAATCCACGATTGGGAAAATATACCCAGCATCAGAAGTTGTATTTTGAACAGCAATTGACTTGTCCTTCAAATCTTTAGCATCTTTAATTTTTGAGTCTTTCTTCACGACAACCATTGAACGATAAGAGTTCACTAACTTCTTAGTGTTAGATCCATCACCCTTTTTGTCGTTAATACCATAGCGTTCTGATTGCAAGAGGGGTTCAACACCGTACTTAGAGTGCGCATGAACATAAGGGTCAGGTGGCAAGAAGCCTAAGTCAACTTTCTTTGAACCCATCGCCTCTACAACTGTATTGTAGTCGGTTGAAACTGAAACATGTACTGGTACACCAAGTTGCTTTGACAAAAGCTTTTCTAGTGGCTTCGTCTTTGCTTCCATCTTATCAGCTTGAACAGAAGGTACGAATTGAACATTAACTTCCTTCATATCTACCTTCTTTGATGCTGCATCAGCAGTGGTCGTTGATACCACACCGGCTGTTGCGGTCACTGCAAGTGCTGTTGCAGTTCCCACAAGTAGTTTCTTTAACATCAGAACCCGTCTCCTTAAAATTAGTTATGCTTACGCTTAGAAGTGAACGACCTTTTTCTTCAAAGGTTATATTAAGCATAAATCCGAACGATAACGTTGTCAACACTGTTTTTGTTCTCTTTTTAGCATAAAACGTTTTAACAATAAAAAAAGTTCGGCTAATAGCCGAACTTTGTTGTTTTATGGTGTTGGTAAGCCGCTTTGTGCAAGATCAGTCTCAGAAACCTCACCACCGTAAAGAGGTCCCGTTTCTGCTGGTTTCAAATCAAGGGCTTTACGCAGCTGATTCGTTACCGATTGCTTTACTTCACTACTAATAAATTCTGAGGATCCCCGTTTTGTATCGTATGTTTGTCCAGTCAAATGACCCGTTTTAATGGTCTTACCTGCTAACAAGTAGTTACCACTAATTTGTTCAATATCATGTGATGACAAATCAGTCTTTACTGACTGGCTCACGGCCGAAATAAAGTCAGCATCAGCTAACCGAAGCGGGTTAGACAAGGCTTTCTTTGAAATTCCTTGAATGACTAAACGTTGCCGTGCTTGACGTCCATAGTCCCCCTGCGGATCTTGATAACGCATTCGTGAAAAAGCTAACGCCGCTTTTCCATCCATCCGATCATATGAATGGGTAACATCATCCTTACCCGTGTGCGTAAAGTGGGTCGACCCTTTGGTGAATTTATACAAATTACCTGGATCACTATGGGCCGTTTCAGGATTAAACTCGAAGGTTAATGGCGAAGCAACTTGAATGCCACCCAACTCATTCACAACCTGTTCCAACCCACGCATATTCACAATGGCGTAGTAGTCAATCGGGACGTTTAACCACTGCTGTACCGTCTGAATCGACGTTTTAGCTGACCCATATTCATAGGCCGAATTTAACTTCGCTGGAAATTCGCTCTCATAACCTACTGGCGCCACGATACTATCTCGTGGTAGTGACACAAGTGTCGTTGTCTTTTTTTGTGGATTCACAACTGCCAACATTAACGAATCCGTTCGTCCCTTATAATTACGTCCGAATTCCCCAGTATCTGTCCCCATTAATAAAATAGAAAACGGTTTACGTTGCTTTAATAATTTGCTACCATTGCGCTCTTTCTTTACATGCGCCGGCTGATAGGCTTGATTCATCGCGCGATTCGCATTGACTAAAGTATGCGCCCCAAAGCCAATCCCAATTGCCATAATGAGCAGCGTTATCGTTAACACAATGTTGCGTTCACGATACGCTGACTTGATGTACCGTGGTCCACGGACAACACGTCGCTTTTTTCTATCTGACATGCATGGTGCCCCCCTCGCTCCATTACTATCTTAAACAGCCACAGGGGCCTTAATTGACTTGCTTGGATGATAATTTTTGATTTTAATGTCATCCATTGTATAGTCGAAAATTGATTCAACATCTGGGTTTAACCAAAGTTCAGGTAAATCAGCCATTGGTCGCGCTAATTGTTCTTCTACTTGGTCCACGTGATTATTGTAAATATGCGCATCCCCTAATGTGTGCACAAATTCACCCGCTTCATAACCCGTTTGAGCTGCTACCATGTGTAACAACAATGAATATGAAGCAATGTTAAAGGGGACCCCTAGAAACATATCAGCTGATCGCTGGTACAATTGCAAACTAATCTTTCCATCTGCTACATAGAATTGGAACAGCGCATGACATGGTGGCAAAGCTTGGGTTGGCACTGCTTCAGGATTCCATGCCGTCACAATCAGACGACGTGAGTCTGGGTGCGTCCTAATTTGTTCGATGACATCCGCCATTTGATCAATAAAACCACCCTGGACTTTCTTCCAGTGGCGCCATTGCGCGCCATACACATCCCCAAGTTCACCAAATTCTGTCGCAAACGCATCATCCGATAAAATCTTATCGACAAAAATCTCGTGTTGCTTATCATATTCGGTAGCAAAATCTTCATCGACTAAAGACCGACGTCCAAAATCAGACATGTCAGGTCCAGTATAACTATCTGACTCAACCCAATTTTTAAAAGCCCATTCGTCCCAAATATGATTATTATTTTCCAACAAGAATTTAATATTGGTATTTCCTTGTAGGAACCACAACAACTCACTCTTAATTAGTTTAAATGGTACCCGCTTAGTCGTGAGAAGCGGAAAGCCTTCTGCCATATCAAACCGCATTTGACGCCCTAAAACAGAACGCGTCCCAGTGCCGGTACGATCTGTCTTAACGGCCCCATTTTCTAAAATATCTTGGAGGGTATCCAAGTAAGCTTGTTCATTCTGGCTCATTCCGTATCTCCTTGTGTTGAATCAATATATTTCTCAAAGTGTAACTTTTCAATATCGTCAGCTGTAATCGTCACTTGTTCTAAGGCAACATGCTTTTCATCAATCAACGTCATCGCAAAATCATCGTTGCGGTAGTTACGTAAGTAATTAATTTTCTTTATCCCTGCTTGTAATAGTAGCTTTGTACAATATACACACGGGAAATCTGTGACATAAATTTCGGCATCATCTGATGAAATCCCCATTTTAGCCATTTGCATCAAGGCATTTTGTTCAGCATGAACGGCACGAATACAATGACCATCAACCATTAAATCGCCGACCTCATCACAATGTGGCGTTCCTGAAACTGAACCATTATACCCACTGGCAATAATACGTCCGTCTTTGACAATAACTGCTCCTACTTGTAATCGGGTACAGGTACCACGTGACGCTAACATCACTGCTTGCAACATAAAATAGGTTGGCCAGGCAATTCGCTTTTCAGTCATTTTTTCCACCTCAATTTATTTCTAACTCCCATCATACCGCATTCATGACCAGATTAAAATCGTTCCATACACCCCAACCATGATTTTTAGTCTTCAAATTTATAGCTCCTAAAAATTTCTAAATAATACCTTTTTTCGTCAATCAGCGTCAGGCTGTATTAAAAAGATTAATAAATTCATTTAATAAAAAGCACCTTTCATATTTACCATAATTATGGTAAAATAAAAAAAGGCCTTGTCGTACATAAAATTCAGGCTTAAAGTAGTCTCGATCTCATTTGTCGAGAGAAGGCGAGATTGTCTCGCGAAAGGAAGTGTTTCTATGCCTGCATCATTAGTAGAAATTAAACAAAATCTTGATAACCATCTTGGTGAAACGGTAACGTTGATTACCCACGAAAGTCGTCATCGTACAATTGAACATCAAGCAATTGTACGTGAAACTTTCCCTGCTGTTTTTGTTTTAGATTTAAAGCAAGACGGCCACGAATTTGATCGTGCATCATTTAGTTATACTGACGTCTTAACTGAAAACATTGAAATTAATTTTAATTAAGCACCAGCAATTTGCTTTTGTTTTATTATACTAAAAACCAGAACCAATTTAAATTTGGTTCTGGTTTTTTTGCGTTCTTTTTTGTGTTAATTATTTTTGCATCCTCATTTATTAATACGATTTTTTCATCTATCCTTATGAATTAAGCAACCTTCCTTGACAAATTTATCATTTTATTCTAATAATTAAACAATCTAAAATAAGAAAGTTGGTATTCCACATGACAAAAGCAACTCCTGCTGATTTTGATTGGTCTGATTTAGGTTTCGCCTATCATGACTTGCCCTATCGTTTCCGCGCCATTTATCGCAACGGCCAATGGGAACCTGGTGAAATCACTGAAGATAGTCAAATTCAAATGAGCGAAGCGGCAGCAGCTCTGCACTACGGTCAACAAGTCTTCGAAGGTATGAAGGCCTATCGTCGTGCTGATGGCGGCGTAAATATTTTCCGTCCTGACCGTAATGCGGCACGCATGCGTCAATCAGCAGAACGCTTAGTCATGCCTGGATACCCTGAAGACGATTTTGTGGAAGCAGTCAAGGCCGTCGTCAAAGCAAATCAAGATTTCGTACCACCATATGGTTCAGGCGCCACTTTATACATTCGCCCTTTCCTAGTTGGTACAGGTGCAGTTGTAGGCGTTAAGCCAGCGGACGAGTATGTCTTTAGCATTTATGTAACCCCTGTTGGTGCGTACTATAAAGGTGGCTTAACCCCTACTGCCTATGTGACAAGCCCTTACGACCGTGCCGCTCATGGCGGAACGGGACGTGCTAAGGTGGGTGGTAACTATGCTGCTTCCATGCTACCAGGACAAAATGCGCATGCTGCAGGATATTCAGATGTTGTTTATTTGGATCCGCGCCTTCATGAAAATATTGAGGAACTTGGTTCAGCCAATTTCTTTGGCATCACTAAAGACAATCGCTTCCTCACGCCTAAATCACCTTCAATTTTGCCATCTATTACCAAGTATTCACTGCTCGAGTTGGCAGAAGAAGCGGGTATGGTAACTGAAGAAACAACCATTAGTATTTACGATTTGGATCAATTTGAAGAGGCTGGTGCCATGGGAACTGCTGCCGTTATCTCCCCTGTTGGTTCGATCACACACAATGATAAGAAGCATGTTTTCTATTCAGAAACAGAAGTAGGACCAAAGACACAAGCGCTCTATGATCGCTTAATGGCGATTCAGTTCGGAGATCAACCTGGGCCAGCTGGCTGGGCAGTCGATGTACCACTAGATTAGCTAAAAAAAAACGATGCACACGCTTGTCGTGTGTATCGTTTTTTGTTTATTTTTTAACGTCAGGTTCAACCTTAGCTTCAGGCTCCTTCGTAACTTCGAAGTCGCTAATATAAGCATCCTTGTAGTGTAAGGCCTTGAAGTGGAATGGACCAACTTGCATCTCACTACCAGCGCTAGCGTTTGGATTTTCGTCCAACATGTAACCTGTTAGCGTTACCATGTCAGAACGATCAAACTCACGCAAATCCGTCTTAAAGTAACGTTCAAAATCGTACAAAGTCATCTTACCAGAAACACGGTAATGCATAACTCCATCTTGGTCTGAACCAAGCTTTTCAACAAGATCATCGGCGACATCATCTACTTCATCACGAACTGTACCAAACAACTCTTCGTAGATATCTTTGTCGGTAACAATTCCAGATGTACCACCGTACTCATCCTTAACAACGACCATTGGTGTACGCTTAGAAATCATTACTTGGAGGGCATCTTGAATAGGCATACTTTCAGGAACTGTTGGCATTTGGCGCAGAATCTTACGAACTGTGACAGTATCATCAGCATATGCTTGGCGCATCAAGTCATAGTTGAAGATGTATCCTAATACCTTGTCCTTATCGTTGTCGGCCACAACCGGCAAACGTGAGAACTTCGTCTTGAAGTACACTTGAACTGCTTCCTTAATGGTTGTGTTAATATCAACAACTTCCATCTCAGTACGATCAATCATGATATCCACAACGTTTTTGTCGTTCATTTCAAACGCACGTTGCATCAACAGATAATCTTCGTCTTGCAACTGTCCTTGACGGGCAGCATTACGTGACAAGCTCAAAATTTCAGCCTCAGAATAGACTTCACTATCTTCTGACGCTGTCTTCATACCAAACAAATGCGTCACCCCGTTTGCTGACACGTTGAGTAACCAGACAAATGGGTAGAAGACCACGTGAAAGAATTTCAAAGGACCTGATACAGCTAGTCCCACCTTAACCGGAAACTCGATTGACACGTTCTTTGGCACAAGTTCAGTGAAGACCACTTCAACATATGTCAACAAGACCAAAGCGATAACAGAGGCAATAACACCAGCGCTTGGGCCTGTCATTTCTTGAATAATACCCATCTTCAAAAGCAAGTGGGCCACAGTTGATTCACCCATGAACCCTAACAACAAACCAGCCAAAGTAATTCCAACTTGGGTTGTTGACAGATATTCATTTAGGTTATCAACCATGTTAATGGTACGCGTGATTTTCCGTGATGGCTTTTCACGCTCGTTTTGCATTTCTTCTAATGTACTTCGACGAACTTTAACTAAGGCGAATTCAGCGGCAACAAAGATTGCTGCAAAAATTAACACAATGATAATGATAATCAATGAAATCCACAGTTGTGCAGTACTCAATAGAAATCCCTTCTTTCTTTATTGGTCATTTGTAGCAAGTGACTATTCTTCTTCAATGCGAACATCAGAGCTATTTTCATCCGTAAGTGGCAAAACCACTACTTCGAAATAGTTAATGTAAGCATCCTTGAAGTCCAAAGCAGTAATGTCGAAATTAGCCACTTGGTTAGGTTCATTTACACTAAGATCAGGGAAACGATCCAACATGTACCCAGTCAAGGTCACCTTATCTGAATCCTCAAATGATCCAATATCTTCATGGAAGTAACGTTCAAAGTCATTTAGATTCAACTTACCTGAAACTTGATAATGCATGTTTCCATCATCATCGGAGCGCAACTTGGTAATTAAATTATCAATAGTATCATCAACTTCATCACGAACTGTACCAAAGAGTTCTTCGTAAATATCCTTATCGGTAACAATTCCAGACGTTCCACCATATTCATCCTTAACCACGACCATTGGGACACGGTGATCAATCATTTCTTGCAAAATATCAGTAATGGGTTGATCTTCTGAAATATTTGGTAAGTTACGCAAAACGGTACTTACTGGTGCTTCCATATCAATACGTCCTTGACGAACCAAGTCATATGAATAGACATAACCAAGAATCTTATCCTTGTCGTTATTTGCAACAACAGGAATTCGTGAATACTTCGTCTCGAGGTACATATTTAAGGCTTCATGAATCGTCGCGTTTACATCAATCACTGCAAGTTGCGTCCGATCAATCATGATATCAGCAGCAACCTTGTCATTCATTTCAAAAGCACGTTGCATATAACGCAAGTCGTCTTCATCAATTTCACCAGCTTGCGCAGCATCACGTGAAAGTGACACAATTTCAGCTTGTGAATAAATATCTTCATCAGGATGCGCATTATATCCCAAAATCTTTGTCACCCATGCTGCAGTACGGTCGAACAACCAAATCATTGGGTAGAACAACACGTGGAAGAACATAACTGGACGCACGATTTTAAGCAAAACCCCTGTTGGATCATCAATCGCAATATTTTTAGGCACCAAATCTGTAAACACCGCGTGAATAAAGGTGAAAATCAAGATGGCAGCAATTGACGCAAAACTATGCGCAATTTCGGCTGGTAAGAGACCACTACTAATAATCAAGCCGGCGATGAATCCTTCACCTAACCAACCCAAAATTAGCGAAGTCAATGTAATCCCAACTTGCGCCGTTGAAAGATATTCAGTCAAATGATCAACCATGTAAATCGCATGATCGATCTTTGTTGATGGCTTTTTTTGTTCCTCTTTCAAGGCCTTCAAAGCGCTGGGACGAACCTTAACCAAAGAATACTCAGTTAAAGTAAACAATACTGCAAGTGCCAAAATCACGATAATGACAACTAGATTAATAATTATAGACGGACCGGAATCCATGTGCTACCTTCTTTCGAATTTTAAATTTAAATTACATACATAGACAATATATTTATATCAGCTAAATTTTAGCGATATATCTATCATTCTATCCGTTATAGACGCCGGCGTCAAATAGCGCGTTGTGCAAACGGATAAAGTCATCAAGCGTCAATTTCTCAGCTCGAATCTTCGGACTAATGTCAGCAGCATCCAAAGCTACCGTCAAACGTTCCTTCATCTCATCAGTCTTACCAAAAGCAGTAATTAGATTATTCCAAAGCGTCTTACGGCGCATCGCAAATCCAACTTTGAACAATTGGAAGAGTTTCTTTTCATCTTTTGGATCAGTGGTCAACGGTTCGCGAGGTGTCAAAACAATAATCGCTGAATCCACATTTGGATTTGGCACGAAGGCTGTTCTTGACACATTGAAGGCAAGCGCTGCATTCATACGATATGTCACAGCTAAGGTTAATGAACCATAATCCTTAGTTCCTGGTTCAGCTGACAAACGATCTGCCACTTCCTTTTGCATCATGACCACAATCGCATCAAATTGTACGTTTGATTGCAAAACTTGCATCAAAATTGGTGTCGTAATGTAGTATGGCAAATTGGCAACCAACTTCAATGGCGCACTTGGATCATCAAATTCTTCTTGAATCGTCTTTTCAAGATCAACGCTTAGAATATCTTGATTGATAATTTTTACATTATCGTATGGGGCCATGGTATGGTCCAATACTGGAATCAAGCGATCATCAATTTCAAATGCTACCACTTGCTTGGCATTACGTGCTAATTGTTCCGTCAATGCCCCAATTCCTGGCCCGATTTCAATCACGTTATCAGTTGGCTTAACTTCACCGGCAGAGACGATATTTTTTAAGATATTAATATCGGTTAGGAAGTTTTGTCCCAACGACTTTTTGGTATTAATACCATATTGATTCATTATTGCCTGCGTCCGGACGGGCGTAGCAATATCTGGTACATCATTCATGCATTTTCCTCTTTTATCTCTCGAAGCGTTGCTTCTAAATCAGCCTTGGTGATGCCAAACATCCCCAAGCGCTTTAAAAATTGTTTCCCGTTCACATAACCTAACTGGCGCTTTTCAGCGACCTGTTGGCGCAATTGGGCAGCCTGTGGTCCAGCCAGTAAATTTAAACGAACCAAATCCTGGCGTGTGACATCAGACTGTGGTTGGTCTGTTTCCATCACCGTCACAACTTGGTCTAAGGCGTGCCGGATTGTTGCTGCATCCGCATACTCAATGCCCAAGCTATGATGTTTAATCTGACGACCAGCTTCATCCTTCGTTAAAAACGCATGCTTGGCCGTTGGCACGGCATCCGTAATGAGCTGCCTTAAGCGCTCTCCATTGAAATCAGGATCAGTAAAGACAATGATGCCTCGTCGCTCCGCAGCTTCTTGAATTGCCTTTAACGTCGCAGGATTGAGCGCTGAGCCATTTGTTTCTAAAGTATCAGCATCAACTGCTTGTTGGATAACTTGTGTATCTGCTTTTCCTTCGACTACGATGACTTCTTGAATCTTGGTCATTACTTATCCAACCACAAACGATGCGCATTGTCGGTCGTGATTTTAGCAATTTCATTATATGTCATACCCAATTGCTCAGCCATATTTTCAAGCGTGTAGTGCGTAAACATTGGTTCGTTCATCTTACCACGCATTGGTGTTGGCGCTAAGAATGGCGCATCAGTTTCAACCAAAATGCGGTCTAATGGCACAACCTGCAAGGCCGCTTTGATATCTTCGGACTTTTTGAATGTCACCATCCCAGAGAAACCAATGTACATACCAAGGTCTAAGAATCGTTGAACTTCTTTGGCATCCCCAGTAAAGGAATGCATGACACCGCCGAATTCTTCAACGTGGTGCGCCTTCAACATATCGTAAACGTCATCAAATGCGTCACGCGCGTGCACAGTTACTGGCAGATGTGTTTCACGGGCCAAGTCCAATTGTGCCGCAAAAGCTGCTTTTTGGACTTCTGGCGCTGGGTTATCTTCCCAGTGGTAATCCAATCCCATTTCGCCCAACCCAACAACTGTATCGTCGTTTAATTGGTCACGTAAAATCGCCATCTCAGCTTCGTTTACTTCATTAACATCTTCAGGTTGGAATCCAACAATTGCGTGGACCCCTTCCAATTCATGGGCAATTTCAATTGCTTGCGCATTTCCCACGTGATTGTAACCTACCACGTTCATTTCCATAATGCGGTATTCGCGCGCGCGCGCCCAATAGGCTGGAACATCTTCACTAAATTCTGTTTCATTTAAATGTGTGTGTGAATCATAAGCAGCTTCTGGCCGCTTTGATGGATCATAAATCGCCATAATTTACCTCATTTTATTTTTTTCTCGTATCTTAATAGTACTATCATACCAAAAAAAGATGGCATGCTTAAGCTTTGACCGTAAAACAGTCATCATGCTATGTATAAAAAACAGCCGAATGACACATTCGACTGAATTTCAAAGTTATTCGTCTTCTTCAATCGCCAAAACTAGGGCTTGAGCCGCATTTACTTCATCGTAAAGCGCTTTTGCCAATCCAGAACTTAAGGTGTTCTTGGCACGACCTTGATGGATGTACTGCAATTCAGCTTGCAGAGCATTCATCATGACCTCTTGGTCATCATCCGTCGAATCAACTGAACTCTGCATCACGTTTTGTTGACGTACTTGCACATTCCGCATGGCTAATGCTAAGCGGGGATTTTTACCTGATTGTTCCAGTGAACGAATATCAGCTTCGACTGCTGGTTCCGTTACATTTTGAATTTCCTTAGTTGCAGCTGCCCAACGATCACGTTGTTTCTGCTTTAACTTATGCAAACTTTGGCGTTTATCAGGCGTGTTCATATCCAACACTTTACGTTGATCTGCGATACGTTGTTCCATCAATTTACGTTGATCATCCGGCAAATCCTTCAAATGTCGTTGCTCACGTTTGATGTACTTTTCAATTCGTTGCTTTTGTCGTTCTTGACGCTTACTTGAATTAACATGACGGTCAACGAAGTGCATCCAACTTTGTTCAATACTGTGCCACAAAACACGACCACGATGTTGAATACCATGCCAACCCGAGTTTCGTGAGTTATGTGATAAGCGTTGGTAGAACAAAGCCGCATCACCTGACAATTGATCAGCATCCATCGCATCTTCAATCGCCTGATTGGTTACACGATTAATGCGATTCGATGCTTGTAGCCAGATGTCGCGATCTAATTGCTCATCGCCATAACCAAGCTGGCCTTGGAGTTGACGCGTCACATTTTGCTTTGTTTTTGGATCAGCATCTGAGCGATCGACATTTTCAATACCGCGACTCACCATTTCCAGATGAGCCTTGTCAAAATCAGCTGTCTTAAATTCAGGCTCAACTTCAGGCAACACCCTTGGCAATACAATCAAAGGCATCACCAAGCTAATAATAATCACAACTGAGGCAATCAATAAAATATTATCTCGATATGGGAAAGGTTGTCCATTCTTAAGGACATATGGCAATGATAGGGCCATGGCCATAGTCATGGCTCCATGGACCCCACCAATGGCGAAGACAAAAGCATCTTTCTTTTGTTGACCATGATCGATAAAGCGCTCCACATCTTCTTTTTGCGAAAAGCTCATCGATAAGAATCGGACAACAACCATGATGACATAAATCAAAATTCCCATTCCGACCATTGGTACCCATCCATAGCCAGTTGTATTAACAAAAGTCTCAACAACACGGACAAGTTCAAGTCCCAAAAGAACGAACACAATGCCATTTAACACTTGGGACATCATTTCCCAGACTTGATTACTCAAATTACTTAACTGCGCAGACATAAACTGCATATGCGCACGTTCTTCATTATGCACAACACCTGCAATAACCACAGCAATAATTCCTGAGACATGGAAATGTTCTGCAATAATATAAATGGCCACCGGGCTAATAATTTGAATTAAGATTTGAGCGGTGCTGTCGTCTAGTTGAAAACGCAAAAGATTTTGGCGCATCCAAACAATCAACATCCCTAAAATAAATCCAATCACGGCACCACCGAAGGCCGAAATCAAAAACTCTCTAAATCCTTCAAGGAAGGAAAAGTGGCCCGTATTTAACCACAATAACGCCAATTCCAAAACAACTAGCCCACTGGCATCATTGAAGAGTGATTCCAAATTTAGCGCTCGTTTAATTCCTGACGGCATTTTGACCGTCGAGGTAACTGAATCCAAAGCTGTGGCATCGGTTGGTGTTACAATCGCAGCCAAGGCAACTGCCAGCGGTAATACCCAATGCATAATGGCCTGTTCTGTAAAGCCAAGTACAACCACAGTGACAATCGCTAAAATTCCTGCTAAACGAATAATCGCTGAGAAATTTTTTGAAATCACACTAGCATTTGTGTGCTGCCCTTCATAAAACAACAACGGAGCAATCACTAACATCAAGAGCAGATCCGGTTCGAGATGAATCTGATGTAGTGTTCCTGGAATTAGCGCTAATATAATTCCAGCCAATATTTGCCAAAAAGCTTGGGGGATTTTCGGCATTAATTGGGAGAGAAAATTGGCAATGATGATTGCAGCCATAATTACCAAAATAACAAATAGAAAATCCATAAGATCCTCCTAAGGGGGTTACGCTCTATGTAGAACAGGGACTCAAATCTGAGTCCCTGCTAGTTAACTATTTAATTAGATTAACCTAAGTCAGCTCCAGGCTTAATTGAATCTGGCAAGAATGTTAGCGTAACTTCGTCATCCTTCTCAGCAGATAGAATCATTCCTTCAGAAAGTTCACCCATCATCTTACGTGGCTTAAGGTTGGCCACAAAGGCGACATTCTTACCCACTAACTGCTCAAATTCAGGGTAGAACTTCTTCATACCAGATAAGATGGTGCGTCCGTTCTTTGACCCGTCATCTAGCTTGAAGCGCAACAATTTGTTTGACTTTTCAACTGCAGATACCGCTTCAATCTTACCAACACGAATATCGACCTTTTCAAAATCATCAAATTCAATTTCTGGCTTTGTTTCAAGTTTTTCTGGGCGATCATCGGCTTCAGCCTTTGGTGCACCACCAGTCATTTCATCACGAATGTATGCTACTTCAGCATCAACATCAACACGTGGGAAGATTGGTTGACCCTTTTCAACAACACGTCCACCTGTTGGTAATGCATCAAAACTTAAGTCTGCGATTTGTAGGTTAGATTCTGACAAACCGAGTTGCTCAAAAATAGCCTTAGGCGTATTTGTCAAAACAGGTTGCAACAAGATAGCAACGACACGCAATGACGCAGCCAAGTGTGCCATTACTGCACTCAAGTTATTAGCTTGCTCTGGATCCTTAGCCATTGTCCATGGTGTTGTTTCATCAATGTACTTGTTAGCGCGTGAAATCAACTTCCATACTTCAGCAAGCGCATCAGATGTGTGAAGTTCACCCATGTACTTATTGTAGTTCTCAATAACTGATGCAGCAGTTTCTTCTAAGTCAGCATCAAATGCAGTTGAACCAATTTCAAGTGATGGAATGATTCCGTCATCATACTTGTTAATCATGGCAACCGTACGGTTCAAAAGATTTCCAAGGTCATTGGCCAAATCATAATTTAACTTAGAAACGAAGTCTTCTGGAGTGAAGAGTCCATCGTTTCCATATGGCATTGCACGTAATAGGTAGTAACGTACAGCATCTACGCCGTAACGCTCGGCCAAAGTATCAGGATACACAACATTTCCCTTAGACTTTGACATCTTTCCATCACGCATTGTTAACCAGCCATGTGCAAAAATTTTCTTTGGTTCAGGTAATCCTAAGGCATGTAACATAATTGGCCAGTAAATTGTGTGGAAACGCACGATTTCCTTACCAACTAGTTGTACGTTTGCAGGCCAGAACTTATCAAACAACTCTGTGTTGTCACTACCGTAACCCAATGCCGTAATATAGTTTGAAAGTGCATCAATCCAAACATAAACAACGTGTTTTGGATCTGATGGTACAGGAACACCCCAAGAAAAGGCAGTACGTGTTACCGCAAGGTCTTCCAACCCTGGTTCGATAAAGTTTTTAACCATCTCATTCATCCGAGAATTTGGCTCAACAAAATCAGGGTGCTCCTTATAGTAGTTCATCAACCAGTCTGAATACTTGCTCATACGGAAGAAGTAAGATTCTTCCTTAACGAGTTCAACTTCATGACCAGATGGTGCTTTTCCACCAATCACCTTGCCGTCATCATCACGATAAACTTCTTCCAATTGTGACTCGGTGAAGTATTCTTCGTCATCGACTGAATACCAACCTTCATAATTTCCCTTATAAATATCCCCTTGATCAAGGAATTGTTGGAAAATCTTTTGAATGGCCTTTTCATGTTGTTCATCGGTTGTGCGAATAAAGCCATCATTACTGATGTCTAATTCTTTCCAAAGCTTTTGAATATCTTCAGCCATACCATCAACATATTGTTGTGGTGTCATGTTTAACTTTTCTGCTTTTTGTTCAATCTTCAAACCGTGTTCATCGGTCCCTGTAAGGAAATAGACATCATCACCCAGTAAACGATGGTAGCGTGCTGCAGCATCGGCTAGCACTGTTGTATAGGTGTTTCCAATATGTAACTTACCAGATGGATAGTAAATTGGTGTCGTAATGTAAAATGTATTTGGTTCTGTCATTGATCCTTTACCTTTCAGCATACGAATGAGTATGCTGCCTTTATTCTATTTTTAGATTGTAAGTATCTTATAAAGCCTAATCTTCATTATATCAATAAATTTAAGGCTATGATGAAAAAATATCAAATTTCGTTTCCTAAATAAACAAAAAAGCCGCCATTACTGGCGACTTTCGTTTGCATTGCGACGTCCTATCCTCGCAGGAAGAGATCCTCCAACTACTTTCGGCGCTATTGAGCTTAACTTCTGTGTTCGGTATGGGAACAGGTGTGACCTCAATGCCATCATCACAACACGGTGTTGATGAGACTTACGTCTCTCAAAACTGAATCATATTTTGTATCTTATTTTCATTTCATTAATTGAACCGTACACCAACGTTTTGTTCAACTTGGTTAAGTCCTCGAACCATTAGTACTAGTCCGCTCCATGCGTCGCCGCACTTCCACTTCTAGCCTATCTACCTTGTCATCTACAAGGGGTCTTACTTCATAAAGAATGGGAAATCTCATCTCGAGGCGAGTTTCACACTTAGATGCTTTCAGCGTTTATCTCATCCGTACATAGCTACTCAGCGATGCTCCTGGCGGAACAACTGATACACCAGAGGTACGTTCACCCCGGTCCTCTCGTACTAAGGGCAACTCCTCTCAAATTTCCTACGCCCGCGACGGATAGGGACCGAACTGTCTCACGACGTTCTGAACCCAGCTCGCGTACCGCTTTAATGGGCGAACAGCCCAACCCTTGGGACCGACTACAGCCCCAGGATGCGATGAGCCGACATCGAGGTGCCAAACCTCCCCGTCGATGTGGACTCTTGGGGGAGATAAGCCTGTTATCCCCAGGGTAGCTTTTATCCGTTGAGCGATGGCCCTTCCATGCGGAACCACCGGATCACTAAGCCCTACTTTCGTACCTGCTCGACTAGTCAGTCTCACAGTCAAGCTCTCTTGTGCCTTTACACTCTGCGAATGATTTCCAACCATTCTGAGAGAACCTTTGGGCGCCTCCGTTACCTTTTAGGAGGCGACCGCCCCAGTCAAACTGCCTGCCAGACACTGTCTTCCACCACGCTTAGTGGTGTGAGTTAGAGTGGTCATACAACGAGGGTAGTATCCCACCTGTGCCTCCATCGAAACTAGCGTTCCGACTTCAACGGCTCCTACCTATGCTGTACAAGCTGCACAAACACTCAATATCAAGCTACAGTAAAGCTCCATGGGGTCTTTCCGTCCTGTCGCGGGTAACCCGCATCTTCACGGGTCTTTAAATTTCACCGAGTCTCTCGTTGAGACAGTGCCCAGATCGTTACGCCTTTCGTGCGGGTCGGAACTTACCCGACAAGGAATTTCGCTACCTTAGGACCGTTATAGTTACGGCCGCCGTTTACTGGGGCTTCAATTCATACCTTCGCTTGCGCTAAGCACTCCTTTTAACCTTCCAGCACCGGGCAGGCGTCAGCCCCTATACGTCATCTTACGATTTTGCAGAAACCTGTGTTTTTGATAAACAGTCGCCTGGGCCTATTCACTGCGGCTCAGCTTTCGCTGAGCACCCCTTCTCCCGAAGTTACGGGGTCATTTTGCCGAGTTCCTTAACGAGAGTTCACTCGCTCACCTTAGGATGCTCTCCTCGACTACCTGTGTTGGTTTGCGGTACGGGCAGGTAAACACTAACTAGAAGCTTTTCTTGGCAGCGTGACATGGCGGACTTCCCTACTTTATTTCGGTCCTCATCATAACTTGTCCTTAAAGAGTCAAGCATTTAACTCAACTCAAGACTTGTTATTTAACCCAGCATATCCATCAGCTGGGATCCGTTAGCCTTCTGCGTCCCTCCATCGTTCAAACATGTTCACCTGGTACAGGAATCTCAACCTGTTATCCATCGACTACGCTTCTCAGCCTCGCCTTAGGTCCCGACTAACCCTGGGAGGACGAGCCTTCCCCAGGAAACCTTAGTCATACGGTGGACAGGATTCTCACCTGTCTTTCGCTACTCATACCGGCATTCTCACTTCTATGCGCTCCACCAGTCCTCACGGTCTGACTTCATCGCCCATAGAACGCTCTCCTATCGCGCCACTTACGTGGCACCCGTAGTTTCGGTGGTGTGTTTAGCCCCGGTACATTTTCGGTGCAGAATCACTCGACTAGTGAGCTATTACGCACTCTTTAAATGGTGGCTGCTTCTGAGCCAACATCCTAGTTGTCTATGCAACTCCACTTCCTTTTCCACTTAACACACACTTAGGGACCTTAACTGACGATCTGGGCTGTTCCCCTTTCGACAATGGATCTTATCACTCACTGTCTGACTCCCGGACATACGTGATTGGCATTCGGAGTTTATCTTAATTTGGTAACCCTAGATGGGCCCCGCACCAAAACAGTGCTCTACCTCCAACACGCTTCATTCCGAGGCTAGCCCTAAAGCTATTTCGGAGAGAACCAGCTATCTCCAAGTTCGATTGGAATTTCACCGCTACCCACACCTCATCCCAACATTTTTCAACATGTACGGGTTCGGGCCTCCAATGCGCTTTACCGCATCTTCACCCTGGACATGGGTAGGTCACCTGGTTTCGGGTCTACAACAACATACTTAAGCGCCCATTTCAGACTCGCTTTCGCTACGGCTCCGGTCTTTCCACCTTAACCTTGCATGTTATCGTAACTCGCCGGTTCATTCTACAAAAGGCACGCTATCACCCATTAACGGGCTCTAACTTCTTGTAGGCACATGGTTTCAGGAACTTTTTCACTCCCCTTCCGGGGTGCTTTTCACCTTTCCCTCACGGTACTGGTTCACTATCGGTCACTAGGGAGTATTTAGCCTTGCGAGATGGTCCTCGCGGATTCCGACCGGATTTCACGTGTCCGGCCGTACTCAGGATCCTACACGGGAGATTGCTTACTTTCGCATACGGGGCTATCACCCTGTCTCGCTCAGCTTCCCAGCTGATTCTGCTAATAAACAATTTTGTAACTCCACAATGGTAGTCCTACAACCCCAACATGCAAGCACGTTGGTTTGGGCTCTTCCGATTTCGCTCGCCGCTACTGTCGGAATCGATTTTTCTTTCTATTCCTGTTGCTAATGAGATGTTTCAGTTCACAACGTCTACCTTCAATTTAGCTATGTATTCACTAAATGATAACTTGTATAAACAAGTTGGGTTTCCCCATTCGGAAATCTCCGGATCAAAGCTTACTTACAGCTCCCCGAAGCATATCGGTGTTAGTCCCGTCCTTCATCGGCTCCTAGTGCCAAGGCATTCACCATGCGCCCTTAATAACTTAACCTATCAACTTGCGTTGATGATTCAAGTTTGAGTATTGTGGCTCAAAGGCCACAAGCGATTTAAACTAATTTAAAAAACTCAAAAAATTACGCGGTGTATTTTTTCGGCTCAATTTAATTATAATAATTAATTGAAATGAATTTAAAATTTAAATATGATTCAGTTTTCAAAGATCTAAGTCCTTGTAACCCGAAGGTTACAATGGAGAATAGCGGGATCGAACCGCTGACCCCCTGCTTGCAAAGCAGGTGCTCTCCCAGCTGAGCTAATTCCCCAATAGAATGGGACTGAGAGGACTCGAACCTCCGACCTCACCCTTATCAGGGGTGCGCTCTAACCAGCTGAGCTACAGTCCCGAGGTTTTAAAATCTCTCGTCTATTCTGAGTGTAAACCACTCAAAACTGAATATCGTTTCAACGCAAATGTGTAGGCTTCCGATTTTCCTTAGAAAGGAGGTGATCCAGCCGCAGGTTCTCCTACGGCTACCTTGTTACGACTTCACCCTAATCATCTGTCCCACCTTAGACGGTTGGCTCCTAAAAGGTTACCTCACCGGCTTTGGGTGTTACAAACTCTCATGGTGTGACGGGCGGTGTGTACAAGACCCGGGAACGTATTCACCGCGGCGTGCTGATCCGCGATTACTAGCGATTCCGACTTCATGTAGGCGAGTTGCAGCCTACAATCCGAACTGAGACAAGTTTTAAGAGATTCGCGTACCCTCGCGGGTTAGCTGCTCGTTGTACTTGCCATTGTAGCACGTGTGTAGCCCAGGTCATAAGGGGCATGATGATTTGACGTCATCCCCACCTTCCTCCGGTTTGTCACCGGCAGTCTCACTAGAGTGCCCAACTAAATGCTGGCAACTAGTAATAAGGGTTGCGCTCGTTGCGGGACTTAACCCAACATCTCACGACACGAGCTGACGACAACCATGCACCACCTGTCACTTTGTCCCCGAAGGGAAAGCTTCATCTCTGAAGTGGTCAAAGGATGTCAAGACCTGGTAAGGTTCTTCGCGTTGCTTCGAATTAAACCACATGCTCCACCGCTTGTGCGGGTCCCCGTCAATTCCTTTGAGTTTCAACCTTGCGGTCGTACTCCCCAGGCGGAGTGCTTAATGCGTTAGCTGCGACACTTAAGGGCGGAAACCCTCAAACATCTAGCACTCATCGTTTACGGTGTGGACTACCAGGGTATCTAATCCTGTTTGCTACCCACACTTTCGAGCCTCAACGTCAGTTACAGTCCAGAGAGCCGCCTTCGCCACTGGTGTTCTTCCATATATCTACGCATTTCACCGCTACACATGGAGTTCCACTCTCCTCTACTGCACTCAAGTTATCCAGTTTCCAAAGCACTTCCACAGTTAAGCTGTGGGCTTTCACTTCGGACTTAAATAACCGTCTGCGCTCGCTTTACGCCCAATAAATCCGGATAACGCTTGGAACATACGTATTACCGCGGCTGCTGGCACGTATTTAGCCGTTCCTTTCTGGTAAGATACCGTCACACACTGAACAGTTACTCTCAATGTCATTCTTCTCTTACAACAGTGTTTTACGAGCCGAAACCCTTCATCACACACGCGGCGTTGCTCCATCAGACTTTCGTCCATTGTGGAAGATTCCCTACTGCTGCCTCCCGTAGGAGTATGGGCCGTGTCTCAGTCCCATTGTGGCCGATCAGTCTCTCAACTCGGCTATGTATCATTGCCTTGGTAAGCCATTACCTTACCAACTAGCTAATACACCGCGGGACCATCTCTTAGTGATAGCAAGACCATCTTTTAACTAATAACCATGCGGTTATTAGTGTTATACGGTATTAGCACTTGTTTCCAAGTGTTATCCCCTGCTAAGAGGTAGGTTTCCCACGTGTTACTCACCCGTTCGCCACTCTTTGCAATGTCCATCGTCATATCTGAGCAAGCTCTTCAAATCAGTTGGACCACAAAGCGTTCGACTTGCATGTATTAGGCACGCCGCCAGCGTTCATCCTGAGCCAGGATCAAACTCTCATTTTGTACTTACTTCATAAATGAAGAAAGGTTTCAAAAGCTTGATATTACTCAATTTTTCTTTTTGTTGTTTAACAGATTGTTAAACGAATTTACTAGCGAATTGACTTCGCAAATGTTTGCACCAAATAAATTTGGTGACCCTACACATTTGTTTATATCGAAACGATATTCAGTTTTCAATGATCTACTTTTTCGTTAGACAAGAGGCATTACCTCTTACGACCCAACTTGATTAAGTTTACTGTATTTAGTAATCAAAGTCAACAACTTTTTAATTTAAATTATCGTGTGACTTTTATCGCTCAAGTAGAGAACTCAAACTATATTACAGAACCAGCGGGTCTTTGTCAATAAAAAAAACAAACAATTTAAATTGTTTGTTTTCGTCTTTTTAGTCACGCAAAGTATAGGGTTGTTTGATTTGATCGAATAGCTCCGATACTGATAATTGATAGAGTTCTTTGAAGAATTCAGTTCGTTGTGTTTCTTCTTCTGGAGCTGAAATAACAAAACTATTTTGACCATCTTGTTTTGTTACACCAATATATGCCGTTTGGTTTGTTGTCTCATCCAATAAATCAACATGCTTAATATTGAAAATTTGATTAACCGTCAAACGCAATTGGCGTTCTGAAAGCACTGGCGTTAGGGTAGCAAACTCCTTCGCATTCAAAAGTGGCAATTGCATTTTTGCCATTTGTTCATCAAATGTTGTGAAGGCCGCGACAACAGCACGATGCAATCCTAGGGCATTGGTGATTTTTTCAGGCTGCATAGCTGCTAAAATCTCACTTGCGGCGGCCCAGGCCACTGGATACAAATCCATTAGCTCTGTCTGCTTTGCCTTAATTTGATCATTATCAAGCACGCTAAACAATACCTGCGCATCTAATAGCAGCATAATCCGCAAAGCTGCCTGGCTTTGCTCATCATCTGATGTTTCAGGAGTCAATTCTGCTTCAACTCCCTTAACGTACCCGTCCAAGACATCATTTGTAATCAAACCATGTTGCTTTTGTTCTTTATAGATAATGGCGTGCAAAGCTGGGCGATACAAGTAAGTTGACATCACAATCATTTGTTCCGTCAAATCATCATTATCTGCCACCTTCAATTGGAAGAACACTTGTGGGAAACCACCAAGTCCCAACATCATATGTAGTAACTCATGTGTAGCTGTAAAATCTGGGGCAGTTGCGTCAGTCACCTGAATGGCCAAACGTTCACCAAGCACATCTGTTGTCACTTGTTCGTGATTAATAATGCCAGACGCATCCCCACTTCCATGTAACACAATTGAACCTGGATATAATTGATTAACTTGATCGAGTAACTTTAATGTATCTGCTGAAAATTGCATAGTAATTTACCTCATCTCTTTTCTAATATCTTCTAACAAGGCCTGCGCTGAGGCTTGATTAATTTGTTTTGATTTTGTCAAAGCTGCCACAAGTAGGGGCACTTCAGAAACCGTGGCGCCCACCTGTAGGGCAAGTGATTTCGCTTGAAGCGCCATATGACCAGCCTGAATACCACTTGAAACTAATGCTCTTAAGGCCGCCAAGTTTTGCGCCAATGCAACACCCGCTACTATTGCGCTCAATGTCTGCGCGTCAGGATTCCCCATGATCTGCTGGTTTAATTGGACTGCTGGTACAATACCGATTGAACCACCAACCACTCCTAACATCAGTGGCATTTTAATATAGCCGTGTAAATAGTCGCCATCGTCAGAAACTAACCATTGAGCCAGTCCCTTATATTGTCCTGATTCAGCAGCGTAAGCATGCATTCCTGCGTTCACGGCACGCGTATCATTACCACTAGCGAGCACAACGGCTTCAACGCCATTCATAATGCCTTTATTAGCAGTGACTGCACGATACGGTGTTAATTGTTCCATATGGCTGGCTTGCGCAATTTTCTCAGCAACCTCCGCACCAGTCATGCCTTGCTTTGTTTTCAAAGCCACCACTGGTACCGTAACCTCAGCTTCGATCAGCGCTTCAGTTGCATAATTTGATAGAATACCCATCAATATTTCAAATCCGGCTGAACGCAAGTCTTGTGCCACCGCCTCGGCCATTGTATTGACGACATTAGCGCCCATGGCTTCACATGGATCGACTAAAATATCAACTGCAACCGTGTTTATATCCAACGGCTCAATTGTAATATTTTTTGCACCGCCACCACGGGCTAGCATACTTGGGTGTGCTTGATTGGCTACTGCTAATAACTCTGCCGTATGTTGCTCTACATAATCCTGAAACGCCTCAGCATCTTCCAAGTTAATCGCAATCACTTGTCCTCGAATCAACCGTTGTTTAAACGCTGCTCGAACTCCATCGCCTTGATTCAACATTCTGGCACCGTTGTTAGCGGCTGCAATGACGCTAGGCTCCTCAGTCGCCATCGGTACTGACTTATGTTCACCATTAACCTTAATATCCGTCAATAACCCCGTTGGCACTCCGAAATTATATAGATAGTTTTCTACCTGCTGATCACCAACCGGGTTATAGTTCTCAGTTATCAGTTCTGCCTGATTCCCATCAATCAAATGATGGTCAACTAAATATTGTACCCGATCTTGCCAATCTAATTTATAGTAACCTGACCAATTCATTTATTCACCCTCTGCGCGTACATGATAATGAACTTTTTCATTTTCATCAATTGAAGCCCATAGCCGCGTTTGCGCTTTCTCGTCAAAAATTCCTAGATCCACCATCATTTCACCATCCACTTCTTCGATGCCACGAACAGCATGCCCGATAATGGTATGAATCTTTCCAAACATTTCTAAAATTTCATCCGTCTTGGCGACGGCTGCTTTTAACGTATAGCCTTCATCCAAAAAGTATTTAATTGATTGAACTTTATGAAACGCTTCATAGTTATAGACCCGGGCATCTTGATCACCTTCCCGTGGTAACGGATTGATAATCGCCTTGCTTTCCCAGTAACGTAACTGACGGGTTGACACGCCTGTCATTTTCGATAGCTCCCCAATTCTAAATTTAAAGAGATCAGGTTTAAATATGCTTTCAATCACTTCTCTTTTATCTAAATATGCCATCAATTCACACCCGTTATTTCAAATAATTTTACTTACCAAGATTGTTAACCTATTTAACAGACATGTTCAATTTTACTAAATTCCCATAAAAAAAGCCAACCGACAAAATATCGGCTGACTGGTAGTTCTGTGCTTATGGATTAGGCTTATCATTTCCGCCATCCGTGGCATCCCCTTGATCAGGGTTTATTTGCTGAATCCGCGAAGTATTTGATCGTGGCTGATCCTTTTCAGGCGCATCCGTCTTGTACAATGGTTGCGTTGATTTGTTTCCATGAATGGTAAACAAGTCACGTGAACTTGATTTACGTTGTTTCTCAAGATTTTTCAACTTTTCCAAACCGTTCGAATAATTGTATTCCTTAGAATCCACTGGTTTAAAGCCCTTTGGCGTGTAGAAACGCAACAAATCCTTTTGATTAATTGCATCCGATACGCGTAATTGTTCATGCGCGGCATCAGTCGCTTTCTTTGCCTGAGCAAGCTGTGCTTCGGTTGGATTTTCTATTGGCTGGTCAGTCTTATTATCGTACATCACTGAATTAATGTAACTGTACTGTGGTGTAATCACGTCACCGTCACGCATAGCTACCACTTGTTGACGTTTGTCACTCAACAAGTCTTGTCCTAATTCAACATATTTCTTGGTATCCGTCACACCTAACAAATGTAACAATGTTGGCATTACATCAATCTCACCACCATACGTATGGTTGATGAATCCACCCTTATAACCTGGAATATGAATCATAAATGGGACACGTTGCAACTGAGCATTATCATTAGCATTCCACTTATCTGGATCCTTCCCTAAAATAGGCGCCAAAGCCTTATTTTCGGAATTAGAAATACCATAGTGATCCCCATACATCACGATAATGGAATTATCGTATAACCCTGAACTCTTCAAATAATCAAAGAATTCATGAATAGATTGATCCATGTAGTGATTCGTTTCAAAATAACCGTCGACTACCTTCGATCCACTATCCGTCGTTTGGAAGTTCGGATCTTTATCCTCACTATCCAAACTATATGGAAAGTGATTTGTCACCGTGATGTACTTTGCATAGAACGGTTGTTGAAGACGCTCTAAATATGGAATTGAATCATAAAATAGAAGCTTATCCTTCAATCCATAGCCTGTTGCTTTATCCCCAGATGTATCATAATAACTCGCATCAAAGAAATACTGGTATCCCATGTTCTTGTACACGTTATTTCGATTCCAGAAACTTGCTGTATTTCCATGGAAAACTGCTGAAGAGTATCCCTGTGTCTGCTTCAAGATACTTGGCATAGCCTGGAACGTATGATCACTTCCCTGCGTAGCAAATAATGATCCTTGCGGCAACCCAAAAGTTGAGGTCTCCAGCATGTTTTCTGCATCAGAAGTTTTTCCTTGTCCTACCTGGTTGAAGAAGTTATCAAAACCAATGGTGCTCTTTGAATGATAGATACTATTCAAGAAAGGGGTCACTTCTTGGCCATTTACTTTTAAATCAAGTGAGAATTGCTGGGTTGATTCAAGGTGAATCACAAATACATTACGTCCCTTTGCAATTCCTGCATACTTAGCATTCGCTGGCACGTTATGGTCGCGAATGTATTTCTGTACCTTTTCGATATCTGATTTCTTAGCGCTACTCTTCATTTCAGAAACTTTTTGTGCGCGAATGGCATCAGAAAAAGTATAACTATCTAGCCCCAAATAACGTACCATCATTTTACTATCAAATTGACGGGTGATTAATTGTGGCCGATCCATTTCACTCAACATTAGTACAAGCATTGACCCTAAAATTGCAAAACTTGTAATACTGAAAGCTTTAAATTTTGCGACTGCAGGTGCTTTTAATCTGATTTTCCTAAAGACAACCAAGATTAACAGCACAATTAGATCGAGCCAAAAGAAAATATCATGTACATTACTTAAGGCAAATCCAGACGCGCCCAATCCTTGATTAACTTTATCGTATCCCAACATAACTGAGACTGACATGAAGTCAGAAAACTCACGATAATAGATAACATTTAACTGAACTAATGCGATATTTGCAATATATATAATTAATGAAATCGGATAAAATAGTTTAGGTGATTTAAAATATAAAGCAAAACTTAGTAATAATAATGCAATTGGTATTGGATTCACTAATAGAGTTATCCATTGAACCGGGCTAGCACCCTGATACAATTTAAAGTCCATTATGTTAGCCATCTGTGTTTTAGCCCAGAGTAAGGCAACTAAAATCACAATAAAGCCAATCCGTGATTTAAACCAATCAGAAAGACGACTCTGCTTCATAGATTATTGGTTCCTTTGTGTTTTTTTAACTATTCTCCATTATACGATAAATTCTGACAATTGTGTCCATCGTATAGCGTATACATCATATTAAAAGTAATTTAAACCAGCCATAAGGCGTTCCCTGCGTCTCAAATTATGTCACTATCCTTTATGAACATGGATTTTCAGATGTTTACATTGGTGCTTTTGAAATTTGCCAAGTCGTTTTCATAAGCTGATAAAATATCACGCGCGCAGAGCAGTTTGACTCACTTGATGCTCTGGTTTCTACATCACGCTGATTACTTCAATGTCATCCTCATACTCACATGATTAAAACCAACCCATAAAAAAAGCTTATCCAGTTACGCAAACTGGATAAGCTTTTTAATTTTACTCTGAGTCATCTTCAGCACGGTCAAGCAAGGCTTCTACTTGTTCAGTCTGAGAATTAACTGCTTCAGCTGGTTCATCTACGACATCAACCACAACAGTTTCAATCTCCTCATCTACCGCTGCATCAGCATCGGGCTCCGGATCAACTGTGGTAAATGTTGCAACCTTTGAATCACCATCCAAGCGAATCAAACGAACTCCTTGAGTTGCACGGCCTGTTTCAGAAACAGCATCTACGCTGAATCGAATCATGACCCCCATATTAGTTGTTAACATGATGTCTTCATCATTATCAACAACAGCAATTCCAGCAACTGGGCCATTCTTCTCAGTGATTTGGGCTGTTTTAATACCCTTACCACCACGACCCTTAATTGGATATTCGCTAACTGGGGTCTTTTTACCATAACCATTTTCAGTAATAACTAAGACATACTTATCATCTTCAAGCGCTTGGGCTCCGATGACATAATCGTCATCCCGCAAATTAATTCCACGAACTCCGGCTGCAGTTCGTCCCATTGAACGGACAGCAGTGGAGTTGAATGAAACGGCATAACCATTGTGCGTACCAATTAGAATATTACTTTCACCATTGGCAACTAACACATTAATTAATTCATCTTCATCCCGCAAATTAATCGCACGCAAGCCACTTGTTCGGATATTTCCAAAGTCAGAGACTGGTGTCCGCTTCACAACCCCTTGACGAGTAGTAAAGAAGAGGTAGTCTTCACTTTCAGAAGCATCTCCTTGGACACTAATCACCGTTTGAATAGATTCGTCAGAATCAAGTCCCAAAAGATTAACGACTGGAATCCCCTTAGCCGTTCGGCTATATTCAGGAACTTCATAACCCTTCAAACGGTAAACGCGACCGGTATTAGTAAAGAAGAGCAATGTATCATGTGTTGATGATGAGACCATTTGGTCAATAAAGTCATCGTCATGCACACCCATACCTTGGACGCCTCGACCTCCACGGTTTTGTGAACGGAATTCACTTTGGGCCATACGCTTGATATAGCCACCACGCGTTAGTGACACAATGACATCTTCTTCTTCAATCAAATCTTCATCTTCAATTGATGTAACATCACCAACTTGTAATTCAGTTCGACGTTCGTCACCAAATTTATCTTGAATTTCCAACAATTCTTGATAAATAATTGCATCAATTCGTTCAGGCTTTGCCAAAATATCCTTGAAGTCAGCAATTTTTGCAACTAATTCTTGGTATTCATCTTCAACCTTATCGCGTTCCAAACCAGTCAAACGAACCAAACGCATATCCAAGATAGCTTGGGCTTGCTTATCTGATAAGGCATAATCTGCCATCAATTGTGTTTTGGCAATTTCAGCAGTTTTTGATCCACGAATAATCGTAATAATTGCATCGATATGGTCCAAAGCAATCCGCAATCCTTCAAGGATATGCGCACGTGCTTCGGCCTTTTTCAAATCAAATTCAGTACGACGACGAATTACTTCTTGTTGGTGTTCAAGATAAGCAACTAAAATTTCTTTTAGGCCAAAGAGCTTTGGCGCTCCATTTTGAACGGCCAACATGTTGAAACTAAAGTTAGTTTGCAACAATGTCTGCTTATACAAGTTATTCAAAACTACAGAAGCTGACACATCACGACGCACATCAATTGCAATTCGGTAACCTTCCTTGTCGGATTCATCGTTAACACCGGTGATTCCTTCAATTCGCTTATCACGACCTAAGTCGGCAATTCGTTCAATCAAACGCGCCTTGTTGACCATGAATGGTAATTCAGTCACGATAATGCGTTCGTGTCCAGATTTATCAGTCTCAATATCAACCTTGGCACGTACCGTAATGTGACCTTTTCCAGTTTCATAGGCTTTACGAATTCCAGCTTTTCCCATCACGATTCCACCAGTTGGGAAATCAGGACCTGGGACAGCCTCCATTAATTCAGCGGTCGTCACATCAGGATTATCCATCAACATGTGAATGGCTGAAATAACTTCACCCAAATTGTGTGGTGGAATGTTAGTTGCCATTCCAACCGCAATTCCATTCGTTCCATTAACCAGCAAGTTTGGGAAACGTGCTGGCAAGACTTCAGGTTCGTGATCAGTACCATCATAATTATCGATGAAATTAACGGTATCCTTATTGATATCACGTAACATTTCAACTGAAATCTTACTCAAACGTGCTTCGGTATAACGCATCGCGGCAGCTGAATCTCCGTCAATTGAACCGAAGTTTCCATGACCGTCAACCAACATGTAACGATAACTAAAGTCTTGCGCCATACGAACCATTGATTCGTAAATTGCTGAGTCTCCGTGAGGGTGATACTTACCCATGACATCCCCAACAATACGGGCTGATTTTTTATGTGGCTTATCTGGCGTCACACCAAGTTCGTTCATGCCAAATAAGATTCGACGATGCACAGGCTTCAGTCCATCACGGACGTCAGGTAATGCTCGTGCCACGATAACTGACATTGCATAGTCCAAAAATGACGTCTGCATCTGTTCGCCAACATTGGCATTTGTTATCCGACTATCATATTGTTCTTCAGACATTCTTGACCCTTTCTATATCTTTTGGAAATACGTCTATACGGACTAAATATCTAATTCAGCGTATTGCGCATTCTGTTCAATGAATTCACGACGTGGTTCAACCTTGTCACCCATCAACATTGAGAAAATACGATCTGCTTCAACCCCATCATCTAATTGCACACGCAATAGGCGACGATTTTCAGGATCCATTGTTGTTTCCCAAAGTTGACTCGCATCCATTTCACCAAGTCCCTTATATCGTTGAATTGCAGGCTTAGGTGAAGCATTTAGCGTTGGCAATAAGCGATTAAGTTCTTCTTCTGAATCCAAGTACTGCACAAATTTCCCTTGGCGCACTTGATAAAGAGGTGGTTGCGCAATATAAACGTATCCCATTTCAAGAAGCGGACGCATGTAACGATAAATTAGCGTCAATAGCAATGTTCGAATGTGGGCCCCGTCGACATCGGCATCAGTCATGATAATCAACTTGTGATACTTAGCCTTGGTAACATCAAATTCATCACCAAAACCAGTTCCCATAGCCGTAAAGAGTGACCGAATTTCTTCGTTACCCAAAATCTTATCAATGCTTGCCTTTTCAACGTTCAAAATCTTTCCACGAATTGGCAAAATAGCTTGTGTCAAACGTTCACGACCTTGTTTAGCTGAACCACCGGCTGAGTCTCCCTCAACAATAAATAGTTCAGAAATTTCAGGGTCTTTTGACGTATTATCCGCCAACTTACCTGGCAAATTAGAAATTTCAAGCCCGCTCTTCTTACGTGTCGCTTCACGTGCACGCTTTGCAGCTTTACGAGCTTTATTCGCCAACATTCCCTTTTCAACAATCTCACGCGCCGTTGCTGGGTTTTCCAACATAAATCGTGAGAATGTTTCTGAAAACATGCGATCAACAGCAGTTCGTGCATCAGAATTTCCAAGTTTAGTCTTTGTTTGACCTTCAAACTGTGGATCTGGGTGCTTAACTGATACAATCGCTGTCAAACCTTCACGCACATCTTCACCAGAAAGAGATTCATCCCCATCCTTTAAGATGCTGTTCTTGCGTGCATAGTCATTGATAACACGTGTCAAAGCTGACTTGAATCCCGTCTCATGGGTTCCGCCTTCATAAGTGTGAATATTGTTAGCAAATGACATCATGTTTGAATGGAAATCATCCGTATACTGCAAAGACACTTCAACAGCAATGCCATTTTCAGTTCCTTCAACATAAACTGGATCTTCAAACAAAACATCTTTATTAACATCAAGGTATTCAACATACTCTTTGATTCCACCTTCATAGTGGAATGATTCTGTAACAGGTTCTGCTGGACGATTATCTGTAATTGAAATCCGCAATCCCTTATTCAAGAAAGCCAATTCACGGACACGGTTTGCCAAAGTCTTGATATCAAATTCCGTTGTTTCTTGGAAAATATCAGGATCTGGCGTGAAATGAACAATTGTTCCACGTGAAACAGCAAGTCCTTCAGGGCTCACTTCATGGATACTATCCTTCACATGCCCGCGTTCAAAGTCCATAGCGTAGGCTTTATCATCACGAACGACAATCACATCTAATTCAGTTGATAACGCATTAACAACTGAGGCTCCAACACCGTGAAGTCCTCCAGAAACTTTATAACCACCACCGCCGAATTTTCCTCCAGCGTGAAGTACAGTAAAGACTGTTTCAAGGGCAGACTTACCTGTCTTAGCTTGAACGTCAATTGGAATACCACGACCGTTGTCAGTCACAGTTATTGAATTATCTTTTTCAACTGTCACAGTGATGTGATCCGCAAAGCCAGCAAGGGCCTCATCGATTCCATTGTCGACAATTTCCCACACTAAATGATGTAGACCTTGACTCGTTGTTGTTCCGATATACATTCCTGGACGCTTACGCACCGCCTCAAGTCCTTCAAGAACTTGAATCTGGCTGGCATCATAATCATCCGCTTGTGTATGCATTTGTGTATCTTCTTCAGCCATTATTTTTCCCTTCTAACATTCATTCATTTTCTTTAAGTGTTCCATCTTGGACATTAAAAATCTTTGGATCCTCAATCAATTGTTTAGCAACATCACTCAAAGAAGGTGTCGTGATAAACGT